>JAWBZG010000018.1:0-22713 GCA_038866525.1 Bathyarchaeia archaeon | reverse complement strand
TCCTCAAGGTTCTTCATGGCGTGATGATGGTAGGATCTGTCGAGAATAATTAGCCTTGGATGCTTGCCCTTACGTTTAGAGAAACTTCTGATCACGGGGTGATCCCAGAGGTCTTGAGGTATGGTTTCCAGCGCTGACTCAGCCAATATTAACGATAACACACTCATTCATCATCAGCAATAAACACTTATGGCTCCCCTAAAAGATATTTTTAATCTTAAGCATCTATCGCGGTGAGGTTAAGAATGGCGATAAAAGCTGTGCTCTTCGATCTGGGAGGAACTCTCATTAAGACGGCCTCCCCTCCAGAGATCGTAAGGAGGATATTAGCGAGGTATGGACAAATCAAGCCTATAGAGGATATAGCCCTAGCGCACGAAAAAGCGGAGAGGAGTATGGCTGCGGAAGACTATAGCCTTTCATACTACGATTTTTGGGTTAAATGGAACCGGATAATACTGGGGGCTCTTAACATACGTGACGATAATAATTTCCTCGCTAAAGCCCTTGTAGATGAATGGTGGGATAACGCCGACGTAGAGCTGTATCCGGATGCCGGTGAAACGTTAAGGGAGCTGGAAAAAATGGGGCTGAAAATCGGCATTGTGACCAACGCTTTCAAAAAAGATATTGAGGAGATGCTTAAGAGGGTGAATCTGCCAGCTGCTTTTGACGTGGCTGTAGGCATCGATGCAGTTGGGAAGCCTAAGCCCGATCCAGAAATATTTATGTTCGCTGTTAGAGCACTTAACGTTAAACCAGAAGAAACAATATTTGTGGGAGATAGCCTAGAGAAAGATTATTTCGGAGCTCTAAACGCCGGCTTAAAAGCAATATTGCTCGACCGAGAAGACAATGTTAAGAGGGAAGATCTGGTGAAGATAAAGAATCTTAGAGATCTTATAGATTTATTGAAAAAGCATTTTCTCTGAGAAAACTAGGAAACTATCCTGCTAACTATTTTCCTCTTCTCCTCCTCTGAAAACTCAACATAACCGTTCTCCATAGTTATTGTCGCTATGTTAAAGTCGTCGCCCGTAAAGACGTTTCTCCTAATAGCAGCGTTAATAGCCTTCACTGCGAGCACAACGCCCTCCTCAAGCCTTATACCATCCCTATATCCGCTCTCCAGCACTCCGTAGGCTACCGGCGACCCGGATCCGGTTGCGATCATATTGTCCTCTATTGCGCTTCCGAAGGGATCAAGTGAATATAGATGGTAGCCTTCATCATCGTAGCCACCTATTATCACCTGAACCTCATAGGGGAAGAGCCTCTGCGAGAACAAGACCACTGAAGCCAAGCTAGCCACAACCTTCACCGGGATCAACCTTCTACGCTGTATTTGGTACAGCGTAGCATTAGCCCTTAAAATATCGAGCAAGTTTATGGCTTCAGCCGGCACACCAGCGATAGTCATACCTACATTACGGGTTATCTGATACACTTTCTTCACCTTTTTATGAGCAACGAACCCAGGCAGAACCGTTGCCCTAGTATCAGTAGCCATAACTACCCCATCAACACATTTAAAAGCCACAGTAGTTGTCCCCTTCACCCTCCAATCGCTCAAACTGGCATTAAACATCCCATTGACACCAGATGAAACAAAATGGAAACCAAATAAATAAGCTTTTATCCAAAAAAAGAAAAACTCTTATTTAGAAGGAATCACCTAAAATATTTAGTAAGACAATGGGCCGGTAGCTCAGCTTGGTTAGAGCGTTCGGCTGATAAAGGTTCGTGGTTCAGAAACCGAAAGGTCGAGAGTTCAAATCTCTCCCGGCCCACCATATTTCCGGGTCTAAATCATTTCCTCATCATTTAAGTTTAGAGAATCCTTCATTTTCTGATCGCGACTTTGAGGTCTGAGATCCGCAACTTTGAGCAGAGGGCATCTGGGTATAAGCGTATAATCTCTGGTTTGAGGAATGGTTAACAAGTTATTATTGTCCAGATCTGAGTTTGCTTCTGCTTAACACCATATGTTTCCCAATTAGCTACTTAAGCTCCTCCCGAGAATCAGCTCTAATAACTCCACCCATTATTTATTTAGCATTCTTCATGGCTGTCTGATTTAAAGGGTGTCAGGTCTGATGCGCGTTAAACCTGGCACATTATCATATGCTTTGTCGAATGAAATTATTTTTCTATCTAGGCTCAGCGCTGTTGCAGCGTAATGGGAATCGAAGAACGAGAGGTTTAATGTCTGCCTTAAATAAACGCTTGCAACGGCTGTATCAGGGGTTAATGGCACATATTATACGTGTGGTAGAGCCGCTAGGGCTGCTAATCCCTTAGAAGCCTTTCCTCCATCCCCTCGCTCCTGTAAATTAATTCCATTTCGATCAAGCTAACGCTTGAGATGTGAACACTTATCTCCCCATCCTGAAGTCTCTTAAATATTCTCTCCGCAATAAGGTGATTAGGATCATACTCATTTAAATAGGCAAAGATAACGTTGTTTTCTAATAGCGGCATTATCATCATCAACCTTTATTTACCTGCCTCATCTTCAGCCAATAGATCCGCCCGTCTTCTAAGCTCCCTAAATGGCTTGTTGACGTTAAGTGCGCCATGAAGGGTCTTAAAGGGATCTGAGGGTAACGGAATTATCTTAAGATGATCACCAGCATTTATAACCAAAACCTTCTTCCCAAAGTTTAAAGACTCTCTGATCTCCTTAGGTATAGTTAGCCTACCCTTATCGTCGATCTCCAGTATGCTCATTTTCCTACCAATTAGGAAAATTTAGACAAAGTGGGATTTATATTTTGTTCGCCTAGTACACCCACAATCTTCTCTGCTAGATTCCGTAAGAGAGTGAGGTGTCCAGCAAGTAGAAGGGGCTCAAGGTAAAGGAAACGACGTTGATCGAAACTTTATGAAGAGTAAAAGAGATAAATAATTAATGGAACTGTAAGGGCGTGGAGCGATTAAAGAGAGGAATGATGGGCGTGGACTGTGTAAAGCGTTAAAGGGAGGTTCACGTAGTGAGTGAGGTTGTGCTTGTTACCGGAGGCGCGGGTTTTATAGGGAGCCACCTAGTAGATAGGCTTGTAAATGATGGGTTTAAGGTTCGTGTACTCGATAACTTGAGCAGCGGTAGACTGGAAAACCTCCGGCGCCATATAGGCAGCCTCCAAGTTGAAATCTTAAACGTTGATCTTAAGGATTCTTGGAAAACTCTTGAGGCTGTTAGGGGCGCCAACGCAGTCTTCCATTTTGCAGCGAACCCTGAGGTGCGTGTGAGCGCAACTAACCCGGACATACACTTCAACGAGAATATTGTTGCAACTTTTAACCTGCTGGAGGCTTTGAGGAGAAGCGATGTTAAGGAAATAGTTTTTGCTTCTTCAAGTAGCGTTTACGGTGAACCTAAATCGATACCGGTTAGCGAGGAGGCGCCTATAAAACCCGTTTCCGTTTACGGTGCGAGTAAAGCCGCATGTGAGAGCCTAATGCACGCCTACAGCTGCCTATACGGGATCAAAGCCGTCATATTGAGATACGCCAACGTTGTTGGACCCAGGCTTAAGCACGGCGCAGTCTACGACTTCATAATTAAGCTGCTTAGGGATCCAAGCACCTTAGAGGTTTTGGGCGACGGGACGCAGACGCGGAGCTACATACATGTAATGGATGCAATAGACGCAACCATGACAGCTTGGAGGCGGTCAGAGAACACCTTTGAAGTTTATAATGTTGGGAGTGAGGACTGGGTAAGTGTCAATGAAGTTGCTGACGTCATTATAGAGGTTATGGGGCTCAGCGGTGTTAAACGCGTTTATAGACCTACCCTGCACGGCGTTGGATGGTTGGGAGACGTCAAACGCATAGCGCTATCAATCAGCAAGATTAAGGCTTTAGGCTGGCAGCCTAAAATGAGAAGCAGGGAGGCGCTGGCAGAGGCCGTAAGAGAGCTCCTAAGCGAGATCAGGGCCACTTAAATATTGTTTAACAGTCAGTGTAGCGTACAGGGAGGAGCGTTGACCTAGTTCACCCAGGGTCGGTTGGGTTAAGCATACTATACGCTATTAAGGCATCATAGTATGTGGCGGCGAGGGCTCTAAAGAAGACCTATACGGAAGATATCTAGGTAAACCATCCGACGTAAGTTTAAACGCTGCGATCTTCACCCATTTATGCCAATGCCAACTTCTAGCCGGCAGCCTCACCACTAGAATTTTAAACGAAAACCAAAACCGTATTAAACGTAGTGGAGATGAGGGGGTCTATTCACGAATAAAGCCTTGATGATAATCTAGATCAACTGAGAATTAAATTCCACAAAATTATCCTGAGATAAAAGTGGAATAAAACCCGGAGCGGCATCACGCATAATATTCGGCTGAAAATTGCGCGCATCCGTTTAAAAGTAGGGAGTTTATGTGCCCCATAACTCCTCAAATATGCCGTTTAAATGGAAAATGGTTGTAAGATGGAGGATCTAGATAGATTGGCGCTAAAATATTTTGACTTATTGCCCATAAACCGTCAGCCATAAAAAGAGCTTAAGACAATTTTATTTAAAGTTCTGGTTGGGGGTCGATTTGGGTTTAAGAGAAAAGATTGTTGGCGATTTTCTCTCCGAGTGCCTCATGATTGAGCCATCCGCGCCGGTGTCAAGGGCTATCGGCTTAATGAAGAGCAGTAATTCCTACGAGGTTTTCGCCCAGATCGGTAATAGGATTGGAATTTTGACGATAAGAGATATTTTGAGGGTGAAAACCCCCTCCACCACAAAGGTTGAATCCGCCCTAAACTTTATTCCAAGCTTATCGCCTGACACTGGTCTCCTTAAAGCCGCCAAGCTAATGGCGGATTACAGGTTGAGGGCGCTTCCAATAGTTCGAAATAACGAAGTTATAGGCAAAGTAGATATTAGATCTATAGTTGGCGAAATTAAGAATAGCGCTTTAGGTGAAATAAGGGTTTCAAAGATAATGAGCCCATCGCCCATAACACTATCGGTTGGGGAGAAGGTTTCCAAGGCTAGGGGGATAATGCTCCGGAGGAGAATCGATCACTTGCCAGTTATTGAAGGTGGAAGGGTTTCCGGCGTTGTAACGTCTTCCCAAATAGTTTTCAGCTTAATAACTGATTTTGGAGGCGAGAAATATGTGTCTGGAATGCCGAGTAAAATAAGCCCGTTAAGCCAGCCAGTTGAAGCGATAATGATGAGGTCGCCACTAAAATTTGAGCCGCAGACACCGATAAAAGATGTTGCCGAAAGCATGCTTACACAACATTCCTCGTATTCCCTAATAGCCATCAATGAAGAGCTTCAAGGCATAGTCACCTATAGGGATTTCGCTAAGCTCATATCCGCTGAGGAACCCAAAGCCAGCTTCCCAATTTACATTGTTGGTTTACCGGAAGATCCATTTGAAGCAGAGGCCGCTAAGATAAAGTTCACCCGTCTAATAAATAGTGTAAGTAGGTTTCTTCCGCCAATAATTGAGGCGCGAAGCATAATTAAAGCGTCTTCTTCAGGTGGGAGAAGGAAAAGATACGAGGTTAAAGTTACCATAGTGACGGCTAGGGGAACATATAGTTATTCTTCAAGCGGCTGGGATCTACCATCAATCTACGATGAGATAGTATCTTCCATGAAGAAGGTGATGGTTATGGAGAAAAGATCCGGTGGGAAAAGCCGCGGACAGCAGCCTACTGAAACTAATCTTTGGCAATAAAACCTAAGGCTTATATTAGGGCATTAATCAAATAGGTTAAATAAATCTCCGAGAATTATCTTCTTGGAAATTCGATGGTAGCCGATGCTCTTGAGGTGAAAGCAAAGCTTGAAGAAGCTTGAGTCTGGTCTCCTAAGCGAGGAAGACCTCTTCCTCTTCGTAGACTATTATGAGTTGACCTCTGGAAAATGCAACTTCGATCACGGTGTAAATAACACGATAACTGAAACATATTTCTTCCGAGAGATACCTAAGCATCTAGGCTCATACATTATTGCGGCGGGCTTAGAGCAATTCATCAGCTACATTCAAATCTTAAATAGAGGATTAAGCAAAAAGCATCGCGAGTGGCTTGAGAAGGTCGCTGGAAAGGATTTAAGCAGCGAGTTCCTAGACTACTTGGAGAACTTTGAATTTAAGGGCGACATATACGCTGTCCCAGAGGGCACACCAGTTTTCCCAAATGAACCAGTAATAAACATTACGGGTCCATCCATAGACGTCCAGATCCTCGAAACATATCTACTCAACATAATGAACTTTGAAAGCCTAGTTGCGACAAAAGCTTCTAGGATAGTTTATGCAGCCAAGGGGAAAAATGCGTTCTTCTCGCCAAAAACCGTTGTTGATTTTGGCGCAAGAAGGGCGCATGGAAGGGATGCCGCTGTTTTGGCGGCGAGAGCAGCCTATATTGGCGGGTTTGATGGAACATCGCTCGTTATAGCGGCAATGAAGTGGAATATACCCTTTGTTGGAACGATACCGCATAAATTTATTGAGGAACGTTATAGAGGGACGGGTTCATTTAAAGAAACTGAGTTATCCGCCTTCATGGAGTACGCTGAAAGCTTTCCACATAACGCGGCTCTCCTGGTGGACACCTACGAGACAATCGAGGGCATTAAAAACGCTATAAAAGTAGGCTTAGAGCTTAAAAAGAGAGGCTATAGGCTTGCTGGAATAAGGCTTGACAGTGGAGACCCTGTGGAACTAAGTAAAATAGCGCGGAAAATGCTTGATGAAGCTGGCTTAACCGATACGCGGATAATTGTAAGCGACCGACTAGACGAGTTTGTGATAGAGGACGCCCTAATGAGGGGGGCTCCAATAGATGGGTTCGGTGTTGGAACAAAGCTCGTGACTGGCGCAAACTATAATTCCTTGACGAAGGAGGGGGGTGTTTCAGCCCTAGACGGCATATTTAAGATAGCTGAGACGAGCGATGAGAAAGGGAACCTTATACCCGTGACAAAATTTACGAGCAGCGCGAGTAAGGCAACGCTTCCCGGTAGAAAACAGGTTTGGAGAATAATGGAGAATGGGCAATATGTGGAGGATATTATCGCCCTCTGGGATGAGGAAGTTGAGGGCGCAAAACCATTACTTGTCCCAATAATTATTAAGGGCGAAATAGTCTATGATTTTCCAGAACTTAAAGAGATAAGAAGATACTGCGCTGAGCAGCTATCTGCTCTGCCTGAGAAATATAGGCGTATAAGGGGCAGCGAACCATACCCGGTGAAAATAAGTGAGAAGCTCAAGAGGATGCAGAATGAGATGTTTGAGAAATACTATAAAGAGTACTTTGGGGCGGATTTAAAGGTATACGCTAAAACCGTTTAGGCAACCTTTTTCACTATCGATTAAATATTATTGGCGGCTTCTCAATATCTCTGCCGAGTTTTTTAAGCTCCTCCATTGTTTCAGGGTATCTTGATAGGTCAGCGTACGGTATTAGGTGCGAGTTAAAGAACTCCGCCTGAAAATCCCGCTCAGCCCCAAGCTCAATATAATTAACCTTCCTTGAGATCTCTTCAGCTTTTTCCCGTATCGGCTTTGAAACTAAAGCCATCCTGGCGCCGGTCCCAGCCGCGTTACCGACAACTTTAACTCTGCTCAACGGTATTTCAGGATACATGCCTATGGTCCTCGCGCTCTTAGGGTCTATATATGAGCCGAAGGCTCCGGCGATGAATAATGTACTAATGTCCGATTCCCTCACCCCCATCTTCCTCATCAATATCGTGCATCCTGCATGTATCGCGGCTTTAGCGAGCTGAATTTCCCTTATGTCCCTTTGCGTGATAACGATATCGCTTCCGGTGGCGGTCTCATTACCCCATGCGAGAACAAACTCGTATCCGTCGCCACCTACACGCAACCTCTCAGAAGAAATATTTTTATTAAATGTTCCGAAAATATCGATCAGCCCGGCTTTAAACATTTCCGCAACCGAGTCGATCATAGCTGACCCACATATGCCGCGTGGTTTAACACCGTCTATAGTTTGATACTCAACCTCTAGGTTTTCCGGGTTTATTTTGACTTTCTCGATGGCGCCGCTTGCGGCTCTCATGCCATGCTTTATATGGGCGCCTTCGAATGCTGGTCCAGAGGCACATGAGCACGCCAGCAGCTTATCTCTATTTCCTAAAACGACCTCGGTGTTTGTTCCGATATCGAGCGCCATGCAGATGTCATCCATCTCATAGATTCTTGTCGCTAATATGACCGCGACCGTGTCTGCTCCAACAAACCCGCCTATCAGCGGTAGAACGTGAATGTTCCCATTCCTATTAATTTCAACGCCTAGATCTCTAGCCTTAATATCTATGCTGCGCTTTGTAACCGGAGGATATGGAGATAGAGCCACATATTTTGGGCATATGCCCAGAAATAAGTGGTGCATTGCGGTATTTCCAACAGCGGTCATCTCGTAGATTTCCTCAGGGCTTACGCCAGTTTTATTCACGAGTCTCCTTAAAATCTGGTTGATCCCGCCAATAACCAACTTCTGCATCTCCGCCAGCTCGCCAGATCCCTTAGATGCGTAATTGATCCTCGATATAACGTCCTCGCCATAAGATATCTGTGGGTTCATAAGCGAGTCGACCGCTAAAACAAAACCAGTATTCAGGTCAAGGAGGTAGCCTGCGATCTTAGTTGTGCCTATGTCTAAAGCGCACCCAAACAACCTTTTTGTGGTATCCCCCGGCTCAACGCTGATCACCCTCCTCCCCTTGAAAACGGCAACCGTTACCCTCCACCCGCCCTTTCTCAAAACCGACGGTAAATCTATAAGCACATCGTAGTCAACAGCCAGATCTTCAAGCCCATATTTCTCCTTAAGCGTATCCAGCAGCCTATCAGCGTCGGATCTAACGTCTTGCAAGTTTGGCGTAGGCAATTCAACAAAATATTTTTTAATTGCGGGTTCTAGGCTAACTGGCGTTTCGACACCCTCTACTTGAAGCCTTTGTCTACCTGTCCTACTCTCCTCCGGGATTCTGACGAGAAGCGGACCCCTAATAATCGTCTGGCATGCAAGCCTATAATTAGCAGAGATCTCCGAATCCGAGAGAAGATTACGCTCAATTTCAGTTAAAGGATTCACATTATTTAAGCCGCCATCAATTATGATCCTGCATTTCCCACATTTACCTATGCCGCCACAAATCGACGTTAAATCTACGCTGGCGGCTTTTGCAGCATCCAAAACAGTGCTTCCAAAGGGAACTTTCACGCGTTTACCCTCAGGCTGGAAAACTATATCAGCCTGCATAATCCCTAAATCTCCTCTCATCATTTTAGTCTTAGTTTCAGGGAACTCTGCCTCCCAAATGCTGGCACCATTTCCACTTATTTACGCATCAGCCATATTTATTCTTAATTTCCAGCCTTTAGACGTCGCTTAACCAGTTTTCCACATCATTGAGCCTTAAAGAAAAGCCACCCATCCTTCTGCTTCTTAAATCTAATTAAACAGTATCGTCCCCTTAGCTTTTCCCCGTGGATGTTAACCACTATTTTTTCGTCGCTCCACTCCTCTATATCAAATGTTCCTCTATCCCATATCTCAACGGTCCCAGCGCCGTACTCGCCCTCCGGGATAATTCCCTCAAAATCAGCGTACTCTATTGGATGATCCTCGGTTTGAATCGCCAGCCTCTTAATACCCCTAGTTGCCGGCGGCTCCTTAGGTATAGCCCAGCTCTTCAACACTCCGTCTTTTTCAAGTCTGAGATCGTAATGTAGATGGCTTGCATCATGCTTCTGGACCACATATATTTTTCCCTCGACCTTACGCGGCAGCTCATCCCCCACCTTACCACGGGGCTCAGGGGTTCTACTAAAATCCCTCTTCCTAAAGTACTCTTCTAAAGACATTTCGCTTAAACCCCATTTATCAAATTAATTCGCTCTTAGAGTTAACTGGGCAATTAACCCTTATAAATTCTAATAACGCCTGGAGGAAAATTAAATAGTTTGTTAGGTTAGAAATATTATTTGGAATGATGTGTGGCGACGGCTTGGAGCCCATTTCCACGTGGGCTGTGACGCTTTGTAGACTAACCTCCGCTGACCAAAAACATTTTTACTCTCCTTATGCATCAATAGGTAAAGTTTAAGCCCGGGAGGTTAAAAATTGAAGCCTAAAATTATGGTTTCACCAGCTATCGAGAACGATAATCCAGGGTTAATTAAAGAGCTTCTATCTGATATAGCTGAAATAGTCTTCGGTACGTTTAGGAGCTCAAAAGATGTTCCGAGCGAAATAAAAGATTCTGAAGCAATGATACTTGGCCTTGAACCAATAAACGGGGAGGTCCTCGATAATTTTCCTAAGCTGAGAGTTATTGCTAGGTATGGTGTCGGTTACGACAACGTTGATGTTGATGCGTGTACCAGGAGGGGTATTTACGTGACGCATACGCCCGGAACTTTGTCGCATGCCGTTGCTGAGCTCACTATCGGCTTAATGCTCTGTCTTTCAAGGCGGCTCATTGAGGCGGACAACTATGTGAGAACGGTGTGGGCAAGTCCCAATAAGTATAGGCTGGAGATGGGCATAGATCTTTACGGTAAAACCCTTGGAATAATCGGTTTAGGTAGAATAGGGTATGAGGTTGCCGTTAGGGCGAGAGCCTTCGGGATGAAAATAATCTACTATGATGTGGAGAGGAAACCTGAAGCTGAGAGAACATTAGGTGTGCATTACATTGACTTAGCGACCTTATTGAGGGAATCTGACTTTGTAACCATACATGTTCCATTAACCCTTCAGACAAAAAACCTGATAGGCGAGAGGGAATTAAGGATGATGAAGCCGACAGCCTACATAATAAATACTTCAAGGGGGGCAGTTGTAGATGAGGAGGCTTTATGCAGGGCGCTTAAAGAAGGTTGGATAGCTGGCGCAGGACTCGACGTTTTTGTGAAGGAGCCTCTTCCCTCAGATAGCCCGCTCATAAAGATGAAGAACGTTGTTTTAGCGCCGCACATCGGAACATACACTGTTGAGACTCGTAGGAGAATGGCATTAATGTGCATAGAAAATGTTCGAGCTGTACTAATGGGGAACCCGCCTCCAAACCCTGTGCCGGAACAGAGGGGGATTACCTTCAAACGATGATGGGAAAGTTTCTTAGTTACAGATGCAACTAGAATCCAAATTTATCCCCCTTTTAAGCGATGACCAAACATATATGGGTAAGATTTAATCTCTATTATTTTGGGGATGCCTATGGTTATGGAAGACTTTAATTTGCTCGTTTCAACGTCTAAGGGTAATGAGAATAATGCCTGCTCTGAGATATGGTTTCTTTTGGGCGAGCTGGGCGATAGAGAGGCTTTAGTTGATAGGACGGAGGTCGCCGGGCTTGTTGTCGCTAAAACGAAATTAGATCCCTTTGAGGTCGTAGAGGGTTTAAGAAGGATTCTTAAGGAGAGACCGTGGGAATTTCGCTACACTTTAAAAGTTATTCCAATAGAGGTTGTTGTGAGGACGAGGCTTGACGAGATAAGGAGGGCTGCAGCATCCCTTCACCATAAGATCCTGGAGAATGAAACTTTCCGCGTCACTGTAGAGAAGAGACATACGGAGATGTCGACGAAAGACATAATTGATGCTGCCGTGGAAAACCTGAACCGGAAGGTGGACTTAAATAACCCGGACAAAATAATTCTCATCGAAGTTCTCGGCAGATTAACTGGGATTTCAGTTATAAGGCCGAAAGATATATTATCGGTTACTAAGGAGAAGCCAACCCATGCATGACATTATTTGCGTGGGTTAGCGTTGCGTGACTAAGAGGGCTGCCCGTTCGATGAGAACATTTTTCAGGGCTTCTTCTAACGAACCTCTCATCGAAGCCTCCAGCTCGCAGCGCGATATTTCAAAAGCGTTAATTATCGTAGATATCTTTTCCCCGCTAAGCTCGATGACGTTTTGATCTGCTTCTCCACCGACAACGTTTGAGATTAAATTGAGCATTGAAAGAGCTTCTTCACGGCTATCTGACACAATTACAGCTACTATCCTTTTAGTTGTTCGCTTAACACCCAGCATATTAATAGCCTTTTTAATTTGATCTTGACCGGAAGCGAAGAGTAGAATTTCGATTGGGAGACTTTTAGAGATGTTAATGCCGGTTTTAAAGGCTTTTAAGGCATTTAAGACGGCGAAGTATATGTGCTCAAATCCGGCTACCAGCTCCGCATCCAAAACCTGAACTTGAGAAGACTTGAACTTGGATCCGATCAGGCTGAAAAACTTATCGATATCCGTGATCTCGACATTTTTGAATCCCTCAACCACCAGATGCTTGCCTAAAACTTCAGCTTCCCTCACCTCATCTCCTCCAGAACATCTTTAATGAGCTTTTCAAGTAAGCGCTCATCCATTCCGCCGTCAATCAGCCTCCTTTTCACCTCCTTAATGGACGCATCACTTCTTCCACATTTCTCAATCAGGTTCTTCACGGTTTCTCTCCTCTCCCATGGGAAAACTATCCAGCGCTTTGTAACCTTAACATAGTAGTCTGGAGTAAATATGCTCCAGGGCTTATAATATATAGTTGCCGTTTTAACGGTCTTCGCACCGCGCTCCATAATATGGGAACAGGCAACCTTAAGGCTTCTCCCAGTATCGGCGACATCATCTACAACTAAAACATTTTTCCCCTCCACTGATACTGGAAGAGGTTGAGTTATTGCAGGCTCATCACCGGTTTCAGCAACCCCACGATAAAACTCAACGCGAACACTAGCCAACTCAACGTTTCCAAGAAGATCAGACATAACTCTCGCCGGAGGCCACCCTCCGCGCGATATGCCGACGATGAGATCTGGCTTAAATGAATCCCTTTTAATCATGTCGGCTAGAGATAACAGCAGCTCGTAAATCTCATCCCAGGAGGGGGCTTCAAACTCTATATCTATCTTCATCCTCATCCTCAAGAAAAGATTTCAAAAATATCGATAATAAAAATTTGATAGTGAAAACCTGACGCTACATATTTTTTAGTGAAAATAAATTATAGTGCTGCTACATTAATTCCTGAAGCGCTCTCAGTCTCTTCACTATGTTCGGGTGGGTTGAGAAGAGTTCGGCTAATTGCTCCGCAAATGTGACTTTGCGCCTAGTATACTCGGATATAATGTCGCCTCTCACCACGCCGGCTCTTGAGAGATCCATTAAATCCTTCTCGGAGCTCTCCGGGTCTGAGATGAATAGAGCTCTAAAGGAGCTCAGGCTCCCCATATTACTGTATCTTCTACGTATCCTGGTTGATGATTCAACTATTTTAATTAGACCTAATGCTAGTTTTCTCGCCCCTCCTGGCACGACTGTAGCGCTGTGTCTATCGGCGTAGTATTCCCTCAGCCTACTTAAGTACAGCGTGAAGAGCGTCAGTATCCAGTAGACCGCTATGCTGAGTACGCCGATCAAAGCCAATAATCCGCCGTTTCCACCCCTATCCCTTCTACCGCTATAGTACATTGATGACCACATTAAAGAATACCCAATATAGTAGAATATCGCTGGCAGTAGGGAGACAAACATCATGACTTGGACGTCACGATGCTTTAAGTGCCCTATTTCATGGCCTATAACTGCTTCAACCTCATCCATGTTAAGCGTGTTGAGTAAACCTGTTGTAACTGCCACCCTGCTACCAGTTAAAGGTGAGCCGTACGCGAAGGCATTGGGTATCTGAATGTTCGCTATTCTTAGCTCCGGCGTCTTTATGCCGCTTTTAGCGCTCAGTCTCTCTACGATCTCATAAAGCTCCGGCTCCTCAGCTCTAGAAACTTTTCTAGTCCTATACATAGCGTCGATTATGTAGGGCGCGATAAGCCACTGTAACACGTTTATGAAGATCACAAATACGCCTAGGGTTAATATGTCTAGTACTCCAAGCAGCGAGAGTACTATTGTGATGGCGAGAGTGGACAAACCTATTATCGCAGCTAGCGTTGCAAGCATTGCGAGCTTTAGCTTTAAGGCGCTCATACCCCATCACCAAGAGATAAGGGAAAACACTAAAATATATATTTTATTCATAAACTTTTCAGACGTTCTCCTCAGTCCGCGATGCCCTCACTCAAAATAAATTTTACCTCCTTCTCCTCCTGCAAATTTAAATTGGCGATAGCTTCCTCAACAACCCTAGAAGCAATACTCTTTAATCTTTCAGATATGTAGCCCATTTTCACAGCCTTCTCAAGGTTCTCGAAATCTATTTTCTGGATCCTCCCATCAGGCCACATGCATACATCTACCTCTAAGTCAACGTACCTGACTTTGCCAGGATAAATCTCTATTGGAGTATTTATGTTCACATATGTTCCTTTATATTCGCCATCCCTGGAGAAATAAGATGTTTGGAAACATAGCCCACCGATCTTCATTCTTGTTATGGCGTAGTCTCCGGATTCTTTAGGGACTTTAAGCCCATCGTAAACCCCCTGCGATGAGAAAACCCTTAGAAGACTTACGTGTTGATCTTCTTCATTGAACTCCAATATTCGAGCCTCACCCAGCTGGAACACTCTACCATTAATCTTCACATGCTCTATGTTGAGCTTAGATCCCCTATATGGATACTCTCGCATAATACACTCCCTAAATAGCTCCTCAACTTCCTTAATTGAGTAGCCTTTTTCAAGCAGCTTCTCAGCCATCTCAACTATTGTGGCAGCCTTACCACCATATGCCTTAAAGTAGTGGTGTCCGCTCAATGTTGGAACGACTGTGCTCCTAATATCATCGAGCTTCCTTTTCGACAGTCCTGGAAACTCTACATCAACACGTATAATCTGATGTGGAGTTAGCGAATTAACCTCAGTCAGCACCTCACTTAAAATTTCAGGTAGGCTGGAAGATTCGCTGGAATTGTTAGGATGCATTGGCATTAAGATCGTTTTTCTCCTGATTATCACGTCGTCAAGGCAATTGAGCAATACTGATATAAATTTCTCAGCTGCTTCCGAATCACCGGTAACATTGACGCCCTGCTTATCAAACCTATCATTTATTTCTAAATCTGGCTGGCTCTGATCATCTGGAGATGGAGGTAGCTTAAACCTCTCCCTTATCGCCGCCGACGGCTGAACTATTTTGAAGCCATTTTCAAGCAGTATTCGCGTTAGCGCCGTACTATATATTCCCCTCACTTTTACCTTGAACATCACGGTCACCACCAAACCTAACTAGATTTTCGAAACCCTATACAATCCATCCATCTTCTCAACGTGGAACTTTACGCCTAGGATTTCTTCAGCAAGCCATATGTTCGATTCAAGGTGATCAGACACGACTCTTGTTAAGTAGACCGATTTCCCTCTGGCTAAAGCCACATATGGCACAAGCATGTCAGCCATGTGAACATCAACTGTTGCTTTAGCATTTACCTCCTCAAGTAACCCTTCAACGGCTTCCTGAGCTACCATCTCGCTAGTCTTCCCAATTTCACCTATAGAATCGCTTCCTAAAAGCGCACCTTTATCCGTTTCAACCCATAAAACTAGCGAGCTACCTTTCTGTAACGGATTCGAGAAATCGTTTATTACTTGAATTTTAGGGGTTAACCCCTTCGCTTGCAGCAGTCTCTCAGCCTCCCTAGCCTGCCTC
Organism: Bathyarchaeia archaeon; assembly: GCA_038866525.1. GTDB lineage: Archaea > Thermoproteota > Bathyarchaeia > Bathyarchaeales > DTEX01 > DTEX01. The sequence continues at coordinate 7,101 of JAWBZG010000018.1, read as the reverse complement.
TCAGCAACTTTTCTGTCGGCTAAAAATGTGCACACCGACACCCCTCTAACATCTATTATTTCGCCGAACTCCTCAAGCCTTATGGGTTTAAATTCTCTGCACGGCTGAACCCTCAATATAACTTCACCCATACCCTTAGGATAATACCCATACTTCTTAACCTCTATCTGAGACCTCAACCCCATTCTCTCAAGTATCTTAAGGTAGACATTAATCAAGTAATTTATGGTTGGTGAATGGCGGACATCAGTTCCACCTTTAGTGATTCTAAGCGAGACCGGCTGCTTAGCAAATGCGCATATGGGCAGAACGGTCATTATAAGCATCGGTATACTTCCAGCGGTCCCTATCTCGGCGGTTAAATCGCCTCCAGATATTTCTCCAGGCTCAAACCACAGCTCTTGAGAACCAATATATGCGCCCTTAACCTTAGCGTTACACAGCTTAGCTGCCGTTAAAACAGACTCGAGATGCTGCGGTCTAAGACCAGGCTCGCTACGCTTCTTCCTAATATTATAGATGTGCAGCGGCTCACCAAGTATGCTAGATAACGCGACCGATAGTCGCAGTATTGTGCCGCTGCCGCTCTTCTGACCGCCGTCTATCTCGAGCATTATGGGTATTCCTCTTCAACATTAATGATCCTTTAAGATAAGACAAAAAATAATAAAGCTCTGAGGAGAATTAAATTTAACTCAGCTGTTTTACCGCGCTCTTAAAAACATTATTCAGAAGAGTGTTAAATGCTCTGGGAAAACCATTAAATAGCTTGGAGACAATAGAAACATTGAAGAGTGGCGGGTAGCCTACCTGAATTTATCCGCGGCTAAGGCGGCTAATATATGAGCGATGATAAGGTTGACGTTAAAGAGATTCTTAAGCGTCTAGATGACTTAACTAGGGTTCTAAAAATAATTGCCGATGATCTAGCAGAGATTACTAAAGCCCTAAAAAGATACGTCAGCTCATATGACGGAGATAAATCTGCCAGTCAAGCCCTTAAAACGAGCTCTATCGATGATATTCAAAAGGTTTTTCCGCAGGATTTATTGGGTTTACTGTTATTTGAGGTAACTGACGACTACATAATCATTAAACCTAAACAGTACCTTGGTCCGGAGAATTTTGCGAGGATCGCCTCGATAGTGCGTGATCATTTTGGAGGAGAATACGTCAGCCACGGTAAAAATTCTCATTTCAGGATCTCGAGAAAGAGAAGCTAAAATAATAAAGAGTTTACTTTTATATGTAGAATGTTTCATCGGGTCTTCTTCTGGAGCTCTCTTCAGCTTCCCGCCTAGCTTCGATAGCGAAGCCGCTCTTTCTAGCGCCCTGCTTCGTCACTTCAATATCATATTTTATGAATTCTTGGACGAACTCGCCTAAACGTCTGTTCATTTCCGCCAGCTCCTCCTTACTGAAAGCAACCATTATGTCTGGATTATTAACCCAGTTCATCCATCCGAGCAAGCTTCTGTGTAGGGATAGTAGAATGAAGCGCATTGACTGGACGATTTCAAGCCTATCCATATCCTTCCTTTCAAGGAATCTTCTTATCTGTTCTAAAGCCCTTTCAGACGCCTGTATCCAGCTTTCACCCAATATTTCCCACCCCGACAACTCTCTCTTCTCCTTTTAATCAAAAGGTTCTTCTTACCTGCTAAAATAAGCTGCGCAATCACTAATATCTCTTTTGGTTGCAGAAAGAAAAGTTTAAATGCATCAATACAGGATTTGGAAACCCTTAAACTCGCCCGTCGGGTTCTCCCATATAACCTTCACGTCCCTAACTACGGCGCCCGGCGGCCCCTTTCGACAAAACTCTATCATAGCCTCAACATTCTCCTTCTCTCCTTCGAAGATGGCTTCAACCCTTCCGTCAGGTAAATTGCGGACCCACCCGCTAACGTTATTGCGTATAGCTCTTAGGCGCGTCTCATGCCTAAAGAATACTCCTTGAACCTTTCCGCTGATAAATACGTGAGCTCTAACCCTCACTTTATCCAGCCCCCTTCAGCTCTTTTAGGGGCTGACGGAGCGCTTATCACTGCACTTTCCTAAACCTTATAGTTTGATTGAAGAGTTCAACGTCATATATTTGGTTAACGTCAAAGTCGACTCCCAACTCTTCGTATTCACGCTCAGTCAGAAACAGAATTATCTTAGGCATAGTGATCTGCGTCTGAATGCTGAAGAGCGGGATCTGCTGCTGTAATACCCTTATCATGTCTTGAACCATTCTAGCCTCCTCGCTCATCGGTCTAATAGCGAACCTCGGCGTTGTCTCCTCCTGCACGAGCTCTATGCGCTTGCCTAGATTGCCCTCTAAATCCCTAACAGACTCCACTCTTTGAACCCTAACCCTCATAAACTAACACCATGAAGAGATAGTACGCTACACACCTATAAAAAGATAGAAGAAAGTGGGGAACTTTAGCAATCCTATTCCATCTCTATCGTTGCGGGAGGTTTAGGAGTTACATCAAAGTAGACGGCGGAGATCTCCGGGCAGCGGCTAAGAATTTCCTTAGATGTTTCCGTAAGGCAGCTCCATGGTATGTTAGCAACATCAGCCGTTAAGAAATCTTCGGTTTTAACAGCCCTAATAACTATGGAGTACGGTTTTCCCCCCTCAGCTTCGGAGACTAAATATAATACCCTCGCGATATGCTGGTCCCTCTCCATCACTGCCTTCTGCATTTCGAGAAGCCTACCTATAGGCAGCGTATAAACTTCGCCGCCAACCAAACATTTAACAGCCGCTATATCACCGTACTTACGCACATTATTCCTAATCCCAGTCGCCTTATCCTCAAACACTTTTAGAGAAACATTTTTCGGGTTAACCCCTAAAGACGATGCTGCGGCATCCGCGATTTTCCCAGCTTCCATGACGGGCTTAAACCTATTATCTATTATGGCTGCGAAGTACTGGCTTGGCTTATAGGGGGAGAGTTTATCCTCAACTATCGCGGTCGCCTTCTTTAGAGCTGCCAGCTTCTCAAATTTAATCTCACCAACAACCCTAACCGATAGACCTGGACCTGGAAAAGGCTGGCGCTCACTTATTTCAGGCGGGATTTTTAAGTATCTTGCAACCTCCCTAACCTGCCACTTAAGTAGGCTCGCTAAGGGTTCAACAACCTTAAAACCGTAGAGCTCACGGGCGTTCAAGCCTATCTGCTCTAAAACATTATGCTGAGTTTTTATTCCACCCTTAGTCTCAATTATGTCGGCTAGAATAGTTCCCTGAACGAGAAAATCGCATTTCTCTCTCTCAGCTATCTCGCTTAAAACCTCGTAGAATGTTGCTCTGAAAGCCTTTCTCTTCTCCTCTGCATCTCTAAGCCCTCTGAGCGCCTCTAAGAAACGCTCTTGTACACGCTCAACTCTTACCGGAAGATTTAGCGGAGGCTTAGAGAGGGTCTCGGCGACCTTTTCAGGCTCATTAAGTCTCATGAAGGCATCGTCGAGAATAACGCAGATTAAATTGTCTCCTATAGCCATATGCGTTAGCACAGCGCACGTCGAGCTGTCAACTCCGCCGGAAACAGCTATTAGCGCTCTACCACCGCCAATAACACGTCTAATCTCCTTAATCTGCCTTTCAACAAAGTCTTTAGGGTTAAATCCCTCCAACCTCAACACTCTCTAGGCGGCTAACAAACAGTGTTGTTTAAGTTCAAACCGATAAGTTTTTTGGTGGACGAACAATACCCGTATAGAGAGCCAAGTCTAGGCGAAGCGCGCATCTATCTCTGCGCTTTAACCCAGTAAGCATAAGTTTTACCGCAATTTTTTCACGTTAAGTTTCTTTGGAAGATATTAATGCGCCACGTTAAAATAACAAAACGTTTTGAAATTACGTAGGTTAAAAGCCTCCATTATTTTAATCTTTATGTTAATGTCTATAACTACTAGAGCGGCTTTCAAGACATTTCAACCTGGCTACTTTTAGCTAAACTCGCATCTAATGCTTAAATCTCCCCATAATATACAGATATTAGGCGAAAGCTGTTGGGGCGTGTTTGAGATGAAGCTAGTAACGGTTCTGCTCCCTGAAGCCTATCTCGAAGGCTTAGATGAGCTCGTTAGACAGAATATGTATCCTAGTAGAAGCGCCGCCATAAGAACCGCTGTAAGGGATCTGTTAAAACGTGAATTATGGTCCAAACAGAAAATCTAACGAACCATAAGAGGCTGAAAAGACTAAATATGGGGATAACTTTTAATCTACCGGGTTGAAAGATTAAATATTGCAGCTGACCGATGAGGAAGCCTGTTGCTGGGAAAGTCGATGACTAACGGACGGACATCTAAGGTCAGCTGCTTAAGCCGCCCTGTGACCAACATTACTTATAATCTTGTTTGAAGCGTCTCGAAGCCTTCTGGCGGCTTCAGCTGGGTCTTTATCTTCAACTATCGATCTCCCAACTATAAGGTAGCGTGCGCCAGCCAATATAGCCCTTTCGATATCCCCGCCCTGCACGCCGACGCCGGGCGAGTATATCGGTACGCTCCCTCTTAGGACAGCGTATACTTCGCTTATCTTTTCAGGGTATGTTGCGCCGACGATCACGCCGTCAGCTCTCCAAGCTAAAGCCTTTTCAGCGAAGACGATATATTGCGGCTTAATGGTCCCCGTTTTTTCATCGTAAATTTTTTGCCCATAGCCTTCCCAGGCGGCTTTATGGCTCATATAAACCAGTAATATCACGCCGCGCCCCATTTTCTTGGCTACTTCAAAAATCGGCTGGACTCCGTCTTCCCATCCGATAAGGGGGTTCGCTATAAGGGCGTCAAACCCGGCTTTAAAGTAGTTTTCCGCTATTATGCGGTTTGTGCTTCCAACGTCGTTAGCCTTGCAATCCATTATTGCTGGCAGCCCAAGATCCTTAGCTCTATCAAGAATTCTCTTTACCCCACTAAACAATCCAAGTGGTAAAACGAGGTGATGATTGATCTTCAATGCGCATACGTATTCGTGGACCTCATCGAGTATCTGCATGCTCTTTGAGAAAATTTTCTCACTGCTCTCAGCGACGACGTCGAGGGCTAAAATTATCCTCGAATTCTTTTTTCTCTCAACATCTTCCAGGAGAGACTTGAACCGCTGGCGCACTTCACTCGACCTCTACGGCTTTAGTGGATCCGCCGCAAAATCTAGTTATTAAACCTACAGTAATGTTCATTGCCTCTAGAAGCATATTTATGTCTATGCCTGGAACCCCGCAGAAGATCAATAGGGCTCTTCGGGTGGATTCAGTTATCTTTGTGCGCTCAGAATCTCTATGCGGATAAATAGCTATTGGACCCAAATTGTCCGAAAGAACCACTTCACATCCTTTAAGCACAATGGGGCTGCTCATACCTATTCCCTGAAAAACCTCGCCCCTATTCGCATACCTCATGACTATGAATTCGCCGGAAACCCTACCTATATCAAATGATCCTATGGCGACCTCAGACTTCAAGGAGGCTAAGTTAAGCGAGTCAACAAACGTATTGATTTTAGGCAGGGGATTATTTAAGAGCACCCTCCTTATCAATGCTTCCGCAGCCGGCCTACTTTTGGTTGGATCTATTCCGATCCTCCAGAAGAATTCCCTGTAAGCTCTGACGCTTGGGATATCTTTAAGCGAATCAATACTATACTTGGATTTAACCTCTTCAATAACTTTATCTTTCAACAGTTCAAGATCTTTATCATCGCTTTTAACGCTTAAATCCTCTATAATAGTAGCTAAAATCTTTAGATCTGGGAAATCCTCCTTAATTTTTCCATCGAGGTATACGTGCATTCCTGAACACCGAACCTTTATCGTCTAAAGTTATCGTTTCATCCTCCGTTAATTCCTAATTAAACTATTGCTTCAGCGACAAAAATGTTATCCTTGTTGGATAATATGCGGGCTTTAACTTTTGACCCTACTGGAATATTTTCAGCGTTTATTAAAGTTACGCTTCTGTCGCATCTCTCTGTTAAGGCTAATGCTTCTCCTTTAAGCCATCCTGGTCCGACAACTTTAACCCTGATGGCTTCGAAACGCCTATACGGTACTGGAAGCGCTGGACGCTTATGTATCCCGAAGTCCTCCGGCTTTAAAATGAGCTTTACCTTAAACTCATTCTCCCAATACTTAAGCTGCTCATAAAACTTCCCCCATGGCATCGGCTTAACACCTTTAATTTTCCGACCATGCTTATGAATGAGATACTTTTGTATGCCTAATGGAGGGAATCTTTTTCCAGCCCCGATCTTCTTTGCGAGATCAATTATTCTAGGTATTTCGTAATCATTTATTCCTGGAATCCAAACTGGTGCGATAAGCAGATCGATCTTCGTGTTTGAAACTACATAATGCATTAAATCAATTATTCTAGATGGATCGTACCATTCTGCTCCAGAAAGTTTTCTCGCCAAATCAGGGTCTAAAGCATCTATCGAAAGATTTATCCTCGTTAACCCGGCCTCTGAAAGTTCGTCAAGAACCTTTTCGGTTAATATTGATCCATGAGTTTGCATCGAAATAACATTGACGCCCTTAACGTTATTTAAGCCGGAAACCAAGTCAACTATTCTCGGATATGTTATGGGGTCTCCTACAGTATCAATATGAGCCTCTATATCCCGTCCACCTTTAAAGGCGGCAACTCTTTTAAACCATTCAATAATATGATCTAGCGGGACAATATACTCGGTGCGCCTTCCTCTAGACTTTGGGCCAGCGTCAGTTGAACAAAAAATGCATGAAAGCGGGCATGTTGTAATTGGACGGACTTGAATAAGGTTTGTTCCCCTGTCAATTAAGCCGAATGCGATACATCCTAAAAGCGGGATATTCTCAGAGATCTCAAAGACCTCTTTAACCATGGATTATTCGTGCCCTAGAACTAAAGATAGAACAAAAACTAATTAAAAATAAATGAAAGGTTTAGACATATTATTTTTACTCGAATTCTCCACCGTAGCCTTCCGGTCCCTTAGGTGTTTTCGGCGGTTTTGTTTTTCCGGCGGCTATGACGTCGTCTATTTTAAGTATCATTGTTGCCGCTTCGACGGCTGACTTAATTATCTGCCTCTTGACTGCTAGAGGCTCG
>JAWBZG010000017.1:0-22741 GCA_038866525.1 Bathyarchaeia archaeon | reverse complement strand
TTGGTGCTTTATTGTGCCTAGGGCTCCATCATTAAATATGCATATTAATATAGGCGCATTCTCTTGAATCGAAGTTGCAATCTCATGCATACTCATATAGAAGCCTCCATCACCACATATGGCAACAACATCCCTATTAGCTCCTCTGAGGGCTAATCTGCACGCTATAGCTGCTGGTATAGCGTAACCCATCGGTCCAAAGCAGCCGGACTGTATCCATGTATGCGCCTTCAATGGGAAGATTATTGAGAAAACTATGCCCAAAGCGATTAAAGCGTTTGAAAGCACTATATTATACGGCATGCCAAGAAGGAGGCTGATTAATGCGTTAGCGATGAAAATAATGGTCCATGCGGCTGAGATAATATTGTTGATTAGCAGAAACGACTTCTCCCTCCAGTAGGCCTCAGGCCAATCCCTCTTGGCAACCCTAAACGTGAACGGGGACTTCATGGCGATGGAGGATACCGCCATTACTGATAATGCGAGGTATCCTATAAACCCGCTATACTCAATGAAAACGTTTATGCTGAATATGAGGGTGCATATGGAAGCTATGCTAAAGTAGACTGCGCTGAAAGTGTCCATGAAATAATACTCTCTTCTCCTAATCTGTGGAAGTAGTATGGTTATGGACGCTATGAGCGCGAGGAGTACGCTAAAGCCGAAGCCAAAGCCAGATAAGATCCAGTAGAGGATCCATGGAATAAAGGAGAACGCGATATAAACCATCCCGGGAAACCTTCTAAACGCGCCCACCCCAAAAACCATGAAAACGTTATTTATGATTTATTAGAGAGGATTAAGGATGAGGAAGAGTGGACGCAAAAATGTTGGTCACGAAGAAAAACAGTTATTTAAGACTACTAAAACCTAATTCACGAAAATTGAACGGGAAAACATTAAGGCTAAGGCTCAAAAGCCTGGGATAAGCGGTCTCTTAGAAGCGAATTTTGCCGCCTTTTCAGAGAAAGAGGAAGATTTTTGGTGGGGCTGCCAGGATTTGAACCTGGGTCACGGGCGCCCGAAGCCCGTAGCCTAAACCAAGCTAGCCCACAGCCCCAGCTCATGTTTTAGCATCTGATATTTAGTCTTAATAGATTATGGAGTTTGCAGGAATAAAAACTTAACTTATTTAGGATTGAGCGATACTCTAGATTTTTGGGTGTTTGAAGTTTGGCTGGGCGTTTTAAGGAGATCTTCTATGAGGGGTTATGTTTCAGTGTCCCTGAAAATGTCTATGAGCCCGCTGAGGACACTTTCCTCCTAGCTAGGAACCTGGTTGTCCATGATGGCGAAGTGGTCTTAGATGTTGGGACCGGATGCGGCATACTAGCCGTTTTAGCAGCTTTTAGGGCATCTTATGTTCTGGCGATTGACATAAATCCTTACGCTGTGAGGTGCGCTAAGGAGAACGCCAAGAGGAATGGTGTTCTTGGGAGGATTGATTTCATATGTGGGAGCCTTTTCGACCCCCTGAGAGCACGTTTATCGTTCGATCTCATACTGTTTAATGCGCCCTATCTGCCTGTGGAGGGTGAGCCTAAAAGCTGGCTTGAGTATGCTTGGGCGGGTGGAAGGGATGGTAGAAGAGTTATAGACGCATTCCTAGATGAGTACACCGAGTACTTGAAGCCCGGTGGGAGGCTCCTCCTGATCCAATCTTCCCTTTCAGACATAGATAAAACCATGTTAACGCTTACGGGTAAGGGCTTTAGGGTTGAATTAGTGGACTCTGTTAAATCGTTCTTTGAAACCATAGCGCTGATAAGGGCTGTGAAGTCTTCATGCTAGAGCGCCTAACGCCTTAAACGGGCGGGGATTCTCACGTCTTTTCACGTCCATGGTAAGCTGCACTATTGCTCAATCTATTTTCCCGAAGTATCTATGCATGTTTCCCCCGCCAGCATCAACTTATCCTTGTGGTTTTGGCGGCTATGGAGAGCGATCCATGTGGAAGACATTACTTGAACGAGGTTGTCAGAACGGAGATCGCCGAATACTGCAGGGGCAGATGGGTCGCCGTTGAAGGCGGAGCCTTAAGCAGCAGGGTCTTCCTAAGGTATTGGAGGGATGGCAGACCCCTAAGCATCAGCAGCCCAAAAGACGTATTAGATCTGCTAAAGAATTTCAGCGGCATCAAACCTAGATCAATCTATGGATCAATAAACGTCTATAAGAGCTTATCTGATAAATCCGATCTCGAAGACCCGGCTAACATAGCTTACGTCACGCCAATATGGGATATTGACGGCGATCTAGGCGAGTGGAAGGGGGTTATTGAAGCCGCCAGAATAATAGTTGGTGAGCTGGAGCGGCTAGGCATCACCAAGTCTGTTTTCATTAAGTGGAGTGGTGAGGGAGCCCACGTCCACGTTCACGAAAAGTGCTTTTCAAGCGAAGTCTTATCCAATTATAATCCGCTGGATATAGCGTATTCGCTAGTGGACTTCGTGCTGGAGAAGTGTAGGGAGAAAATGTTGGATTTAACCTCAGGCTTCAGCAGCGTTAAGGTTGAGAACGAGATAGATTTAAAGAGGGTTTTCACAGCACCGTTATCGCTCCATAGGAGGAGGAACCTGTGCTGCGTATGCCTTAAACCGGACGAGCTGGATAGTTTCGAGGTTGAGTGGGCTAACCCCGAATGCTTCAAACACAACCCGGATTGGAAGAGGTACGTTGAGGGCGAGGGCGATGATGCAGCCATAGAAGCCATTAAAGCCGTTGGCGGATATAGGGGATGGCTTAACGCGGATGCGCGTGTTAGAACAGTTATCTCAGCCCCAAAGAAAGATGGTTTAGGGTATGGGCGTGATCTCCGGGAAGGCGGGATAGGTCGATTTCAGGTTATGGCTCTGCTCCAAGCAGCCAGATACTATCTGCTAACGGGGGACCTGGATAAGGCTAAATCTTTCGGATTGAATAGGGCGATTTTCTACGCTTGGGCTAAGAGGCACGGTGGCAAAACACCCCCTAAAAAGATTACGTGCGCTCGAGATAGCGCTGCAGGGAGCGCCTCTAAGGAGCGGGAGTTTCACTTAGGCGACGAGGTCGCCCTCATGTCTAAGAATGGATGGTTCGCTATAGGTGGGCAGGAGCAAAGGCCCGAAGACTACGACAGCCAGATAGCTAAGAGGATTGATAGCGTGGTTAGATATGGGGATGCATGGGAGGCCGCGATAGAATACCTGAAAAGGTTTAGTAGGGAAACCCTCCTAAGCCAGCAGAAATTCTTCAAGGAGGTTTATGAGCCCGTTAGAGACAGCTTCCTTGAGAAGGTTCTCTCTAAACGCGGGGGCGGTAAAGCGGAAGGCTTAGCGGGATGGCTTTAGTCCAGTATGCGACGGCTAATCCATAATTTATTCTAATCAATGGTGATCTTGGGGGACCATTTAAAATGAATATGTTGATTTCTAGAGCCGTCGTCTTCTACGTGATGTCTTGTTCGATCGCGCTACTCTTAGACGCGCTAACCCTCCATGGGCTGCTTCCGCTGATCCTATGGGGTTTCACCAGGATGTGGAGCGTCGCTTTATCCGCCATACTTTGCCTAGCCATGTTTAAGGGTAAGGTTTACGCTAAGATGAGGAGTTTTCTATCTTTCCCGGCGACAATCCTTAAACTATATTTGGTGGCGCCGCTTACGGTTTACGCGGCTCTAGGCATCTATGCTGCTTTAGCCAGCCCCTTCGGGCTATTTGACTTCTCCAGCATAACGAGGGGTCAGGCGGAGGCTCTGGCATACGTGCAAATAGTCTTAGCGTACTTAGCCGCTGTAACATTAAACATGGTTTTCGCGCTAGGTGAGGAGATAGGTTGGAGAGGCTACCTCTACGATCTGCTCGGCTCCAAGCCTACGGCTACCGCAGCTTTAATCGTGGGCGCTTTATGGGGGCTGTGGCACTCGCCGGCGATAATCCTATTGGGATACAATTATCGGGTTAACAGGTTTGCCGGCGTAATCCTCTTCACCGCGCTGACAGTACTATTCACTTACCCTCAAATATTGGTGACCAGTATGGCTAGGGGAAGCGTCCTACCAGCCTCATCGCTCCACGGAGCCATAAATTCAATATGGGGTTTAACCCTGCTCGCGTCTAGGGCGCCGGACGAGACTAGAGAAATATTGTTGGGGCTAGGCTTTACGGGCATAGCTGCATGGACAATATTGGATGCCGCGCTCCACATAGTTAGAGTTAAAGTATGTGGGCGCAAATGAGGTGCAACGCCAGCATCAGCAGCGTATTTTAGCACCACGCGGCTGGAGACTGGCGCCACGGGCATGCGGCATCTTTCGCGGAGCGCAAATTATGGCTTCAGCTGGGCAGAGTGAGGCACACAGCCCACAGTTATCGCATCTCCTCAAATTCACCTCGGCTCTCCCAGACGGGTTTAAACGTATTGCGTCGTAGGGGCAGGCTTTAATGCATAGCCCGCACCCAGTACACTTCTCAGTAACCGATAACCTGTAAACCCTCCTCCTATTCAAGTCTTCAAGCCCAATAATGCTCTTCAGGACAAGCCCTTTAAAGTCGCTTATCTTCGTGAAGCCATGCCTATCCATCCAATCCTTAAGCCCCATGATCATTTTCGGAATGATTTCCCGGCCCATAAGCATTATCGCCGTGCAGCACTGCGCCGCCTCTGCACCAACAAGTATAAACCTTGCAATATCTTCGCCCAAGGATACCCCGCCTGAACCTATCACTGGTACGCCGAGGTTTTCGCCAGCTATCTTAGCTGTCCACGATAGACTTATCGGCAGCTGCCACGGACCCCCGTATCCGCCGAAACCTCCCCATGAGACAGCCCTTAAAGTCTCAACATCTACGACTAATCCCTGAAACCTCGCCGTAGAGACCAGGGAATCCGCCCCGGCGGAGACCATGAGCCTCGCTAGCTCAAGCAGGTTTGCGCCGTGGGGCGTTAATTTTCCTATAACCGGTAGGCTTGAGTTCTCCTTCACAGCCTCTATTATGCTTCTTATCGCCTCCGGGCTTCTCACGGCAGCCCTCCCCATAAGCTCATCGCCCTCTATATGCGGGCAGGAGAGGTTCAGTTCTATGGCGTCCGCCCCAGCGTCCCCCATCATAGCTGCGAGCTTACCCCACTCATCGTAGCTTCTACCAGCGATGCTCGCAATCAAGCCCCCACTAATCCCCCGCCTCCTCATCTCCCTCTTCACATCCCTTATGAATCTCACCCATCTTTCAGGCTTATATTCCGACATGAGGTCCACGGAGTATAGCGAGTAGAACCTGCCTGCGAAGACCTCCCTCTTACCGATCACGTACATGCGGGGCTTAGGCTGAGATTGCTGCGTGGGATCGTAGGTTATCGTCTTCGTGACGACTCCCCCAGCCGAGCTCTCAAAGCACTTCATTATAGCATTAGAGTTTAATGTGGATGGCCCGGAAGCAACTATCAATGGGTTTGGATAGAAAACCCCGTTTATGGTGACCGATAAATCTATATCCACCATTGTTCATCAACCATCCCTAAATCATCTTTAGAGACTTTAAGATGCGGCGAATCTCCCCGCGCTCACTCTCAGATATGGGCATTAAAGGCGGCCTAACGTACGGCGTCTTCAGGACCCCCATCATAACCAAAGCCTCCTTTAAGCGCGCCCTATAGTTTCTAACAGGTGGGGCGAAGATCGCTTCCTCCAGGGGCAGAATTCTATCCCAGATCTCGCGGGCCTCCCTATATCTTCCCCTACCCACTAAGTCGAACATCTCCACCTGCTCCCCAACAGCGATCGTGCCGAAGCCGAGTAATCCCCCCTCAGCCCCGAGGATCAGCGACTCATATATGAAGTTGTCGTTGCCGGTTAGGAGCGTTATCTTTCTGGGGAGCTGGCTTAGAGTTCTAGAGACCTCAACGAATTTCCTAGCGTCAAAGGATGCTTCCTTCAACGCTACAACGCTTTTTATTTCGGAGAGCTTCTCGAGAACCGTGCGCGTATATTCTACGCCGCCGAGCTCCGGCTGCAGATTAAACAGTATTAGGGGGATATCTGCACTCTTAGCTACCGCGTTATGATACTCGTAAATGATCTCCTCAGACCGCTGCCCCATGAAGGCTGAGTGGGGGAAGACTAGGAGCCCGTCAGCTCCAGCCTCCCTATATTTCTCCGCTGAAGCCGCAGCCTCCATAGTGTTTCTAGCATGCAGCCCGGCAACTACTGGGACTCTACCCTTAACAACCCCGGAAACCACTTTAATTATCTCGATCTTCTCCTCCTCGAAGAGATGCAGACCCTCACTTGTGTCAACGTTCACAGCTAAGCCACCTATGTTAAATGATAGCAGCCACTTAACGTAATCCTCGAGCTGCTCATAATCCACGTTGAATCTCTTATCCATTGGTGTGAGGGCTGCCGGAATCAGCCCAAATGGTCTGCAGGGTATTGCAACCATAAGATCCACCAATTAACCCAGAAAGAACTCATAGGTATTAAATCTTCCTTTCAGCCAGTGAAGGCGGGTTAGAGTCTATGAGAGCGGCTTCATATTGGGCTCGTCAACCCGCCGCTGAATTTAGCGCTGAAGTTAAAGATAAAAGGCTCTTCCACAATAGATCGTTATGGCGATGAAGAGATATATCTCCCGGCGCTGAGTTTAATGGATGAAGAGCCCGCGAACCAATGAGCCGCCCCTTTCCTAACACTTAAAATTTTTATGGATTTATTTAGCGCCATGAAACGCTGCGCTGGCTCGTTGTAGCCCATATTTTACACGTCCCCTCTACGCCAACCATACATGGACCTACTGGCCTCTGGGGCGTGCAGGTCTTCATGAAGAGCGGGCATTCAACGGGCTTAATTTTTCCAACTATGACGAGGTGGCATTGGCATCCAGGCTTAATATCTCTCCCACCAGTAATCTTAACGCTGTGCCTTTCGTGGGCGTCATACTCTAAGTATTCCTCCCTAAGCGTTAGCGTTGAGCCGGGTATTCTCCCAATCCCACGCCAGTCTCCACCCACAACCTTAAACACTCTACCCATAAGCTCCTTAGCCTTAACGTTCCCCTCCCATCTAACAGCCCTCCTATACTCGTTCTCTAGAGCCGCTGTACGGTTCTTGATCTGCCTTAAAGCCATGTATATTGCGAGGAGGACGTCTACGGGTTCGAAGCCGGCTACTATCGTCGGCATCCTGTAAGCCTTAGGGAAGATCTCATATGGCTCCAAGCCTATGATCGTGCTAACATGCCCCGGAGCTATGAATGCGTCTATCTGCAGATCGCCTATACCGAGCATGAGCTCCATGGCTGGGGGAATAAGCCTATGAGATATCAGGAAGCTAACGTTTCTAGGAGGCTTTTTAATTATCTCAGCTGCTGTTGAAGGCGCCGTTGTTTCAAAACCTATAGCGAAGAACACAAACTCCTTATTAGGCTCCCTCTCAGCCATCCTCACTACGTCAATAACGCTATAGACTACGCGGACATCAGCGCCCCTAACCTTAGTCTCATGAAGCGAAATGCTTGAACCTGGGACGCGGACAACATCTCCGAAGCACGTTAGCACCGCGCCTTTAAGCGCAACTTGGATGGCTTCGTCAACCTCAGCCGCAGGCACGATGCAGACGGGGCATCCCGGGCCAGCTATAACGTCAACTGTTTCAGGCAGCAGGCTCCTTATGCCGTAATGCGATATAACCCATTCGTGGGTGCCGCAGACATGGCATATCTTCACAGCATCTCTTTTAGGCGCGACTTCACGAATCTTCTCAACGATCCTTTTAGCGAGGTTAGGGTCCCTAAAACCTTTCTCCCAACCCATGAGCCATCATCTTTCGCCTTCATTCCCCTCGAACTCTAGAATCTCCCTCCATAGTTCCAGGGTTTCTTTAGCCTCCTCCTCATCCAGAACCTGTATAGCGTAGCCGGCGTGTACGAGGACGTAGTCGCCGATCTTAGCGTCGACGAGAGATATATTGACCTCCCTAACCACTCCGCCAAAATCAACTTTAGCCAAATCGCCTTTAACCTCAATAACCCTGGCTGGAACCGCTAGGCACATGCTCTCAGTCTCCTAAAAATGGGGAAGATAGATAAATACTTTCCTAGCCCTGGAAAATATGTGCGTCATCACCGATTCCCCCTTAATTATGACCGCGTTTTCGCCTTAAGGTGCTGGCTGTAAATATATGTCATCACGCATGTAGGTATCGCCACTAAGCAGGCTGTAATTATCGTCACATAAGGGTACGGCACTGAAGCCAGAATTTGTAGCAGAAAAATCTTTATGGCTGGCACAGCTAGGCTTATGCCCACAACCCCTAGAAGCGCTAAGCCTATAACCAGCGTTATAAGCGCCAGCATCCCCGGAAAGGCTCGCTCTAAATCCTCTTTCTCCGCACCTCTTGACAAGAGCTCCCGATAAAACTCCCTTATCTGGAACATATACGCGAGCATCAATCTGCCAGCTATCAGGGCTAAGCTCACTATAAGCGCCTCCATAAAGCCCAAATCCGTCCGCAGATCCTGGAGGCCAACCGGTAAACCCATCATTTTAGGCCAATCGATCTGGGAGAAACTTAGTACCGTTGGCGCGTGGATCAGCCATGAGAGAACATATATTTCATCCACGCATTTTTGTTTGCCTAAGGCATATAGGGAGATGAAGACTACGCTTAGAGATATTATTGGGGTTAGCGCTAGGACTTGAGCCGGCATGCGCTGTGGGAAAACAGTCGTCAGCAGGCGGATTATAGCCTCATATATTACGCTACTAATTAAGCTGTGTATCGAGAGGATGAGCATTAAGAAAACTATCACTAACTCTGTTAGGCGTATTATCCAATACTTTAGTCTCAAGGCGCCCTCAACCCCGCTAACAATAACCTAGTGAAGCTCTGGGTTTTAGGGTTCCACAGTGTAACTGATGCGCCCGCACGCCTAGTCTCCAAGACTAATTGGCGGTTCCTCAACCCTAGAAGGTTTGCTGCAATGCTCTCCTCGCTGCTCCTAGCGGCAACCTCATATCCCATAACATCTAATTATAATTATCTGGATAATTATCTGGCGGCTCCTGCTCCTTACGGGATAAGCGTACTTCCATATCTCCCTAACTCCATCAATTATCTGCCTATAATTCTTGGGCGACATAGATGTTATGATTATTGAGGGGGGATTAACGCCGACCAGGTGTCCGTGGCACTTTTCCACAGCCTCCCTTAGAATCCTATAATACTGTTTTCTCCCAACATCCGGAAAAACTATTTTCTCTGCGCCGTTAAACATGCAGAGGCCGACTTTACAGTCCCTTTCAAGGTAGAAGCAGGATAAGCCTGTTGCCGCCTCAATAGCATATTCTAAGGCGCTTTTAGTTATCGGTCCAAGCGCCATGCTAGCGGACCTATCGAGAAATATCCAGACAACCTTCTTCCCCTCCCTCTCAAACTCATTAACCTTCGGCTGCGGAACCTTATGTGGCAGCATGGATCTGGCAGTTGCCTTCCAATTAACATGCCTATAGGGGGTCGCTTGGAACATAGTCTCTAATCTCGCGGAAATCCGTCGTCGTTACCCCAAGCTTAGCTGAGGAGCCTAAGGGCAGCGGTATCTTCGATATAGTTTTAACGTTTCTCATCCTCCTAATGTTCAATGGCTTATGTTTAACCGTGAGGTTAAGCGGCTCCTCACATGCGCCCATAATGGTCTGTTTAAGCGCAAATACATGCCTAGACTCCCATTTAACTGGACCAAACGTGTAGAATCCCCTCTTTGTGCACTTAACCCTGTAAGATATTTCTTCGCTTCTTCCGCGGAAGCCCTTCCAGAAAAGAGTTGAATAGGTCTACGATCTCCTCTCTATAATTGACTATTCTTATTTTTGCTTCAGTCTCACCCCTCAGATCACCGCTCTCAAAAGATGCCTTCAACACATGGACGCCCTTCTCATTGAACGTTATACGCGTTTCAGCGTAACCGTTCTCCGAGGTCTCTAACCATATATCCTTCTTCTCATTAATATTGAGTCTTAATGCTGCGCCAGTTATAGGTGAACCGTCGGCTAGTTCAGCCCTCAAGCGCACAATCAATTCATCGTTAACGCCCCATACTAGCGGGAATGGGTCCGCGATTTCGGGAAAAAGATAGATATCTTAAGCTTAGGCGTATAAGCCACGGGCGGAGAAACCTTAACGCGCAACGCGGCTTCCTCGCCTCGCCTAACAGGCTTCCTCCTAAAAAGCCCCCATTTATAGAGGAGGACGCATATGAGTGAACTGCCCAACGCCGCCGTGAGGAGAATGTAGGGGATTATGTCGAAGGTTGCTGGAGGCGGTATAACCCTTAAGCGCCCAACGTAAACCGCTCCAAGATAAATCTCGCTTCCGGGAAAATATGCCATATACGTTATGTTCTCCTCCCTACTTGCATGTAAGGCTACTTTGAAGAGCGCTACACCATGCTCATCGGTTGTCGAGTCCAGGGAGAACACTTTATCCTGGCAAGAATAGTTTAAGTGCATCGTCGCCAGGGGAATCAGCTGCTAAAGGTCGTCTAAAAGTGTAGCCGTTATATTGAACGGTTTGCCAGCTTCAACCGTCTCAGGGGATAAGGCGGCAACACGCGTCCTAGCCATAACCCTCATCATCTGAACAACGCTATATTTGCTTGATGGGAGAAAATAGCCTAGTTCAGATAAGCCGAGCTTGTAGTCTACCGGCATATGGAAAACTAGGCTAAAGTATCCATCTGAATCAGTTATGGTTTCGCCCAGCCTCACCCCATTGAGGTATACTATAACTAGCTCATTATCTCCGGGAAGATCATCCGCGTGCATCCAGCCACATATGCGCGCTGCCTCACCCCTAATAAGAGGGTTTTTGGTTAAGGAGGTTATTTCTAAACCTAGAACTCGAATGCTCCTCTCAACCGATGAGGTAAGGTAATATTCTGTCCCATAGAAGCTGACCAGAATCGTGTAGTTGCCAGGCTCCTCTATTAGACAGTTAATGGAGAACCTTCCATAGCTATCGGTTGTGGCTGCGTAAACCTTTGAACCGATCACGACGGCGACAGACTCGTTTACTATTGGAATGTTGCTTTTAACCTCCCTTAAATCTCCCGAAACTGTGAAAGATCTTCCAGCAATGGTTTTCTCCGGGGCTTTGGCTGAAAGATAAGTGCTGCTCGCAACTTTTATCTGAGGGTCGCTCTCGGAGCCCCGATACTTTTGGTTTCCAAGAGTGCGGGCAACAACATAATAGTCGCCTACATCAATATATAGCGGGACCACGCAGTCTATGTTAAAGACGCCGTTCTCAACAAGTCCTCTGCCGACTAAAATGCTCTCTTCAAAACTATCAGTCTTGCTCCTTTTAAGGTAGATCTCGGTGGTAAGCCCGCTAACCCTCAACCCTGAAAAACGAGCCTTTAACGCCAACCTATCTAAGTAGAGTATCTCGGTCACAGTGCTCACATATCCAACATCTGCTTCTTCGCCCTCTCCGCCCCTGCCAGTTGCATCAAATATTATCCATCTAAAACCCTCGAAGGGCGCTTCAGCATATGCGTGAAATTGATTAATATACACGACTTGGTATTTCAGGTTTGGCTTTATGAGGAAGCCGGCGACAAGCCTCACCGGTATACCTATGGATCTGGCTAAGAGGACTAGGGCAGAGTTAAAGTGGATGCACATGCCCCTCTTCTCTTCAAAGAGGAACCATAAGACTGGATCGTAGCCTTCCGGCGGAGAATTATTATAATCCATATCATACCTATAGTTTTCCCTTAGATACCTCTCTATAGCCTTAAGCCTCTTATAGGGCGTCTCAGCACCATGTTCCTCAACGATCCTAAGCGGCCATAGTAGGCTCTCTAGAACACTTAAACATCTGTAATCAAATATGGGGTTAGCTGACCTTAACGCAGATTCGTCTAGAAGATAGTTCATGTATGTGACCCTATAGCCTTCGCCAACGTATCCATCCGTGAAGAAAATCATTTTATCAGCATAATAGTTGACGCTCATATCCCCGTAAAAGTTCAGCACCAAGGGGTTATTTATTGAGGGTATGAACCCGCTTAAATTGATTAAGGGTATTATTTGGAAGCTTACGGAGGTTGCGCTTAAATACCTTGTCACCATCTGTTCAATTATTTCACCACTATACTTCAGGGCATCCGATTCATCTGCCATGCGCCAAGAACCATTCTCGTAGACTTCGCCAACGAGAACCCTCAAATAAGATGATTCTGTAACACCATGAACTGCAAACGCCGGTATAAGTTTCGATCTAAGTATTCTACATCTTAGGCACTTGTTTCTCCCTAAACTGAGCGCTAAAAGCCCCCGCTTCCATCCTCACCATCCTCATACTCAAGTTCCCAGTCATCCTCATGAATACCATTTTTCCCTTCCCCGCTCTCTTTCCCAGAACCCTTCACATCGCCGACGGTTTCGCTCCTTCCATCCCCCTCCACTCCATTCTTCTTCTCTCCATCTCCCTCCCCTCTACCCCCTCCCTCCTCTCCTCCACCTTCAATAGCCTTTCCTTCACCAATCGGCGGATGAGCCCCGCTTGGTCTAGTATAGTGGGCTGTAAACCGCGGGAATAAATCTAACGCGCTCACTAACACGGAGAATAGAAGGAGAAGCATCAGAATTACTACGGGAATCTTCCACTTATTATGCGACATTACCTTAACGCCTGAAATAAATGTTATCTCAAAGAATATCTAATAGTCTTACGATTTAACAGCATATATTTTTCAGCCAGATGAATAGTCGAGTTTAATCCAAAATTTCCGCCAACGTCTTAAATAGGTTAGAGATTTCAAAATGTTTAATCCGCGCTTAATACGCATCATTTTATTAAAAGCCAGAAATTATAGCTAGGTTAAATAGGAGGCTAATAATTTATATTTTTGGAGACTGCAGGATTTGGCTGCGAGCAAAAGGTTTGGTGAAATAAATTTTTCCTGGAACCCCGTAACCGGCTGTTTGCATATGTGCTCCTACTGCTGGGCTAGGATGTTCGCTAGGAGACTTGCTTCAATGGGTGTTGAACCATATAGGACACATGGCTTCAGCCCCGCCTTCGCCGAGTGGAGGCTTAGGGAAAGAATTCCAAATGGAAAATTTATTTTCGTTTCAGACATGGGCGATATGTGGGGTGACTGGGTTCCGGCGGAGTGGATTGAGAGGGTTCTGAGGGTTGTCAGGTCTAAGCCCAGATCGAAATTCTTCTTTTTAACGAAGAACCCTAAGAGGTACTTGGAGTTTGAGGATAAGTTCAGCGAGAACGTTGTTTTAGGCGTAACATTAGAGACTAATAGGGATTACGGGTTGGGTGTGGCTCCGCCACCTAGGGAAAGGTATGAAGCCATGGTTAAGCTTAACTGGAGGTGGAAGGCTGTCGTCATCGAACCCATCTTAGACTTCGATGAGGGGTTCATAGACTGGATATACGATGTTTCGCCTGAGATAGTTTACGTCGGCTACGACAACTATGGAAACAAGCTCCCGGAGCCGAAGCTCGAGAAAACTATGATCCTCCTAGAAGCCTTAAGGGATATAACTGATTTAAGGCCTAAGACTATAAGGAAAGCCTGGAACGAGTCGTAGTTAAATTAGCATATTCTTGGGACCGGGTCTCCGATAGGTCTCGGAATAATCCTTTTACCGCCTATAACCGTCTCCATCGCCACGCCAATGAACTTGTCGGTGACCTCCCCTATTATAGCGGCATCCCTCCCCTCCTCGGTCCCCCTAAGGAGCTCAAGGGCTTCCTCAGCCTTCTCCCTAACAACCCCAATAACAACTTTACCCTCATTACCTATCTCAAGCGGATCAAGTCCAAGCATCTCACATGCCGCTTTAACGGGCTCCTTTATCGGGATCTTATCCTCATATATAATTATGCCAATCCTAGATTTCTCGCTAAACTCGTTCAGCGAATCGGCGAGCCCGCCCCGTGTCGGATCCTTCATGGCGACAACCCCTCCAACCTCACAGAGCAGGCGCCGGATCATCTTGTTTAGCGGCCTAACATCCGACTTCACGTCTCCACCGAAGTTGAGCCCCTCCTGAGCTGAGAGTATAGCTATCCCATGGTCGCCTATAGTCCCGGAGACAATTATCTTATCGCCGGCCCTCAAATTAGAATCTAGTAGCCATCTTCCATTAAAATCAGCCCTAAACCTTTTAACTACGCTGATATTTCTCCTTAAGGCTTCCGTCTCAACCCCTATGCCAGACGTGTTTATTACGCATCCTCCTAGGGAGCCTTTCTCCACAACCTTCGTGTCCCCCGTAACTATGGAAACCCCGGCTTCAATACAGGTTTCACGCATACTATTCAATATGCGCTCCAGGTCTCTGAACGCCAATCCCTCCTCAAGGATCAGCCCGCAGGCTAAGGCTACAGGCTCAGCCCCCATAACAGCTATATCATTAACCGTTCCGGAGACCGCTAGACGCCCGATGTCGCCTCCCGGAAAGAAGATTGGTTTAACGACGTGGGAGTCGCTCTTCAAAACTACGCCGTTAACGACCGCGGCATCGTCCAGATCCTTAAGCGAGACCTCTAAGCCGCTTCCCCCAAGGTCGCCGAAAAACCTTAGAACATATTTTTTAATGAAGTCGTGCATAACTGAGCCGCCGGCACCATACAGCATTGTTATATACTCGCTTCCAACGCTCATTTTCTCACACCAGCCTGTAAGCCCCATCCAGATATTCTTAAATCTATGGATCATCTAAACTTTTCCTATGCATGAATGGGCTCTGGCGGAAGCCATAATCTCAGCGGTCTCCCAATTCGCTGAAAAGGAAGGTTTAAGAGAGGTTAGCGAAGTCCACTTAAAGATAGGTGAGCTTCAGCAGGTTGACAGAGAAATTTTGGAGTTCGCCCTCAAGGAGATGAGGTCTGGGAAACTCGCTAACGCTAAATTCGTTATCCGGGTGTCTAAGGCAGCATTTAAATGCCGGGTTTGCGGCCACAAATGGTTTTTCAGGGATATTAAAGCGTCTGAAGAAGTGATGGAGTCGATACATTTTATTCCGGAGGCAGCCTACGCATATATAAGGTGCCCTAGATGCGGCAGCCCAGACTTCAGCTTCTCCGGCGGGAGGGGGGTTTGGGTCGCAGGCATACGGGGTGTTAAATAGTTTATGCTTGACCCTAGGAAAAGCATTATAGATGAGCGGATGAGCGGGGTAAAAAAGATAGTTGTTGTTTCGAGCGGTAAAGGCGGTGTTGGGAAGAGCGTAATAGCTTCGACCCTAGCCCTAATACTCGCCAGTAAGGGCTTTAAAACCGGCCTATTGGATCTGGACTTCACGAGCCCGACGACGCATATTGTTTTGAATGCGAAGAACCTGAAGCCCATTGAGGATAGGGGTGTTGTCCCGCCCGAAGTCTACGGCATAAAATACATGTCGCTAGTATTCTATCTGGGGGATCAGGCTTCGCCTATAAGGGGGGCGGACCTCTCCAACGCCCTACTGGAGCTGCTCGCGATAACGCGTTGGGAAAGCCTCGACATCTTATTGATCGATATGCCTCCGGGGATAAGCGACCTAATGCTGGACGTATTAAAATATATTAGGGGGGCGGGGTTCATCGTGGTTACAACGCCTTCAAGAATGGCTTTTGAAACCGTCAGGAAGCTCCTAGTTTTGCTTAGGAGTCTCAGTGCCCCGATAGTTGGCGTAATAGAGAACATGAAGATGGGTGATTCAGCGTATATTAGGCGTGAGGTTGAGGCTCTGGGCGAAAGATTTCTCGGGGAGATACATTTTGATGAAAGCCTTGAGGAAGCCCTTGGAAGCGTAGAGAAACTCCTTAAAACAAGTTTCGCCAAAGAGCTAGAATGCGTGCTCTCAAGAATACTTTCCTAGCTTAAAGAAAAAAGAGGGAGGAAAATATTTCTGAGGGGATTATAGGGATCGACTGCGCCGCTATGATACTTGTTTCCAGATCGGTTTAGAGTATTTTTTCCCCTCTGGACCCAGTATTATCGGCTCTATACCAGCTATTTCACAGAGGTATTTCAGCGCCCTAACGTGGTTTCCGGCGACGCCAAGTATATGGTTGCATGGAAAGACCTCTATAAACTCGTCGAAGCTGCAGTGCAGCCTAGCGTGGACATGCGGCCACGTTGGGTTCGTCTGCTCATTTATCCTCCTCCTCTCCTCCGGCGGGAGCTCAACGGCCTCTCCCTGCACAATAACCATGTAAAGCCTATCCTCCAACAACCCCAGCCTAGCGAACGTTATCGGTCCGGGCGCTGCGTCGAATTCGACCGACGCGCCCCCAGCCTTAAAGTAGAATTCTAGGGCTGGATGGAAGGTTACCTTCTTGAGGTTTTCCCTCGGATCCATGCTTCTCGAAGCATACCAGCTCGCGTGGTTCCCTGAGTTGCAGAAGTCCCATATGTCTTTATCCGGGTGGTATAGGCGGACGTCCATGAACAGAACCGGTAGGCCGCCGCTAACGTATTTAAGCAGCTGCATTGTTACGGCCGCTAGGGAGTCAGCTTCCGTCGCGCAGACGGTTGGCTCCTTAGGTCCATTCCAGTCGTATGGGTCGTTCATGAGCATTTCGGCGACGTCCGTTATGCAGACGTGCTCCGATAGCTCTCTCTGCCCCTTTATGCCGCAGAAGTCGAAGCCCATCTCCTCATTAACCTTCCTCATCGCCAAGTATAGGCGTATCTGCCTCTTCAAGGTTTCCGGCGTAAGCATCTTCCCATCGTACTTTATCCTGTCACCTAGCATCTCAGTAAACCACTTCATCGCTTTATCAACTTCCCTCTCATCAACATCCTTCATCCTCTCAACTAGGAGGAGCTGATCTACCTGGTAAACTGTTACTCCGAAGGTCTTTATTATTGGGATTAGGTGAAAGTACCCTGTCTCCATGCCCATAGAGTGGCCGCCGTACATCCCGTAGACCTCGTTCTGAATAGCCGTATATGCTTGAGCAGCCCTAACCCAATCTATAACCTTAGCCTGAACCTCAGGATCATTCATATCGCCAATTATCCTATGGGTTCTCAGCCCAGCCTGCCGCAGCGCCCCGTCGGTGGCGAGTAAGCCAACGTTCCCAGGATATTTCCCGCTATTATTTGATAGGCAGAGGATAGGCTTACCCCTACCAACGCTGTTAATGAACGGCCAAACAAGGTAGGGGAAGTTCCAGACGTAGAAGCATAATATTATCTGCTTGCAGTTTGCCCTAGCGAGCTCCTCTCCAACCTTCTGGGCAACCCTAACAGATGTTATGGTGTCTGAGCCGACGACGACTTCTGGCGATGATCCATCGATGTTTTTAGCACCCCTCCTAATGATTTCAGCCCATTTATGGACAACCTCCATGCATTCATCCCTATTAGCCCTCCAGACATGCTCCCTCTCATCGTTGATTAAGGCTATGCCTATTGGTGTAGTCTTCATAAACACTCCTCCACCAAAAAGCATTATATAATTCGAGGATTAAATCTATTTAACTTTTAGGGTAATATTTGATGGGAAAGGGGAATCTTGAGGGCTAAGAGGGTCTTCCAGGTCAATAATGTTTGCGCTCTCTGTGGGGAGAATTATCCGAGAAGCGTGCTTTACAGTTGTCATATCTGCGGAATGACTTATTGTGGGAACTGCCTTCTCCTTGAAGGCGGCAAAATAATATGTTTGAGGTGCGCGGTTAAAAAAGTGTCCCCAAAAGTCTCCAGAAACAAATACATGGAGCTCAGCATATTCCTCGCTAAAAAAGCCAGGTTTCTAAGCGAGCTAACGCTATCCTTCTCAGAGATTGAGGAGATTATAGGCGATAGGCTCCCTGATTCAGCCTACGAGCAGAAGGGTTGGTGGAGCAATCTTCGGGGGCGCTTACCCTCAGAGGCGTGGCTGACGGTCGGCTGGATGGTTAAAGAAGTAGATCTGGAGAAAAGAGTTGTTTCTTTTGTTAGAGAAAAACTGCCTACGCCAGCTAAGGACCGCATAGAGGAGAGAAGTAACTCATTTAAAACCCTAGCTCTGAAGGCTAGGTTTCGTTTAAGAAAGCCGGGTAAAATATCTAAGACTAAAATAGCAATGTTGCAGGCGCGCCTGAAAAACATTGAGAGATCTAGGCAAATGAAGGGCAGAAGGAAGAAGGAGAAAATATAGCGTTTAATACTTTAACTCCTGTGGGAAAAGGTTAATCTAGGCGCTTCGTCAATAAGTTTTCTTCTAGAAGAGCTGGTGTGGTTTATGGCTAAGGTTAAGGTTAAGTATTTTGGCAGATTGCGTGAGCTAATGGGCATTAAAGAGGAAGAGTATGAGGTTGAGGACGCTACCCTCGCAGACCTCCTCCTAAATCATATACCTAACAGGCATAGCGAGGTCGCTGACGAATGGAGGCAATCAATTTTCATAACCATTAAGGGCGAGGTTGCGGTGAGTAGGGATGGAGTCCCAGCGCTTAAAAACTACTTTGTGCTGATTGGGGGCAGGAGCCCTGAGATAACATATAAGCTTAAAGATGGCGATGAGGTTGCCATTCTCCCACCCGTCGGTGGTGGATGATAGGTGAAGATCAAGATTTCAGAGAGACTCGACGATTTAAACAGCTTACTGAATGAGATTAAGGAGGCGTCTAACGAAATAGGTGCGGTAACAATCTTTGTGGGGGCCGTTAGAGGCGTGGGTAAAGATGGAGGAAAGGTTTTAAGGCTTGAATATGAAGCCTATGAGGAAGCTGCCAGAGAGACTTTGGAGAAGATAATTGAGGACTTAAAGGTGAAGTATGGGATAATTGACGCTATAGTTGAGCATAAAGTTGGATCGGCTGGCGTGGGCGAAGACACCGTGTACGCTTTAGTAGCCTCAAAGCATAGGGAGGAGGGCTTTAAATCCATAGTCGAATTAATTGAGAGATTGAAGCATGAGGTTCCAATATGGAAGAAGGAAGTAACAGACAAAGGCTCACAGTGGGTAGAAAACCCCTAAACCCTTATTTTTAAGGTTTTCTTTTAACCGGTTTTTAGGCTTAAACCGTCAATATTCAGGTTTTCAGAGCGCTTATAAAATGGGAAGAAAGATTTTAATATGATCTTACACCCATTTCTAACGGGTGAAGCCTTTGTCCTTAGAGGATCTTATTGACGCATTTGTTAATCTCGATGAGGGAGAGAGTTCTCAGTATTGTTGAGGGTCTTCTCAGGGAAGGTAAAGACCCATCTGAAATCCTTGAGGCTTGTAGGAAGGCGGCGGCAGCTATCGGTGAGAGGTTTGAGAGAGGCGAATATTTTCTCTCAGAGCTTGTTTTCGCAAGCGAGATATTTAGTGGCGTTATGAGGGTTGTTCTCCCGGTGCTTAAAAGGGAGGTTAAGCCGGTTGGCACGATAATTTTGGGCACAGTTCAAGGCGATATCCATGATATAGGTAAGAATATTTTTAAGGCGTTTGCGGAGGCTGCTGGTTTTAGGGTTATAGATTTGGGCGTAGATGTTCCCCCGGAAAGATTCGTCGAAGCCGTTAGGGATCATAATCCCGATATAGTTGGCATGAGTGGACTGCTAACCATAAGCTACGAGTCCATGAAGAAGACTGTTGATGCCCTTAAGGAGGCTGGCTTAAGGGATAGGGTTAAAATTATAGTTGGTGGTGGAAGGGTAGACGGGCATGTGAAGCGGTATTCTGGCGCAGATGAATGGGCTGATAACGCTGTGTTAGGCGTGAGGAAATGTAGAGAGATGTTGGGGTTAGGGGGTTAATAATATGGTGGGGGCAGAGTTAAAGCATCCGGAAGAGCTTTTGAAAGAAAGGTTTAGAAGAGTTGAGAGGGCTGCGGAGCTAGGCGAACCTGACAGGGTGCCGCTAATAATATTTACTTGCGGGGACGTTTTACGCAAATACGCAACGGGCTACGAATTATACTTCAATTACGGTAAGGCTCGTGAAGCGTCAGTTAAGTTCGCCACAGAGTACCCGGCAGACGTTTTCCTCGCAGCCCTAGCGGCTGAAGGCTTCATATTTGCCCTAGCCTTCTCAGATTACCTGGATATAGCGCCCTCCATAAGATTCTGGACCGGGCCAATGCACGACGCCCTAGGAGACAAGTACACTAAGTGGCCTGGGAGGGAGCTCCCGGAGGACACGGTGTTCCAGTTTCTCGGCGGACAATTTATGGACGTTAAAGAATATAGTAAGCTATCTGATGACCCGGTAGCGTTCATAAACGAATCTATATTTCCAAGAGCTTGCGTTAATCTTGAGAAGGCTGGGTCGCCGAAGGCCAACGCCGCCTTAATAAGGCTTGGGTTTGAAGCCTCTAAGTACCTTAAGTTCCTGGGCGAGTCAGCTGCGGATCTAGCTAGGGTTGGGGCTCCTTCACTCCCATTAACTTTCGCTTACGCTCCACTGGATTTCATAGGCGACTTCCTCAGATACCCGACTGGCGCCCTACTAGACGTCCGGAGACATCCAGATGAGGTTAATAGGGCATGTGAAGCATTGGTTAAACCAATAATTAAGGTTGCGTTATCCCTTAAGCCCGCAGGAGCTAAATACGCGTTCATACCGCTCCATCTCAACGAGTACCTGTCGCCTAAAATCTACAACGAGTTCTATTGGCCCACGCTCAGAAAGATTATAGTGGATCTCTACGGGCAGGGGATAAGGTCGCTTGTGTTCTTCGAGGGATGGCATGACCCTCATCTAGAAACAATACTTGAGCTGCCTAAGGGTTGGGGCATAGCCTACTTCGAGAAAACCGACGTAAGGAAAGCGAAGAGGATCATAGGCGGACACACCTGTATAATGGGCGGGATCTCGCCATCCCTATTATTGGAGGCGACGCCGGAGAAAATTAAAGAGCATGTTAAGGATCTATTGGGTGAAATGAAGCCCGGCGTCGGGCTTATATTATCGCCTGGCGTAGCGGATATATCGAAGGCTGTTCCACCTGAAAATCTGAGGGCGCTGATAGAAGCCGTAGAGGAGTATGGGAGATACTGAAACGCTATATAGATCCCGCTAAATACCCCTAATTTTTAACTTAAAGATTATCACCATGCTCTTTTGAGGCGCTTTAAACCTCACTTTATGTTTGAGACAAAGCCTCTATTATCATCTGGCAGAATTCGGGCAGATCGTCCGGCACCCTGCCGGTTATTATGTTGCCATCCCTAACCGCGGGCTCATCTAGGAAGATGGCTCCGGCATTCACTAGATCATCCTTAACCGCCGCATAGCTGGTCACTTTTCTGCCCCTCACAAGCCCGGCTGATATCAGGATTTGGGGGCCGTGGCATATCGCAGCTATAATTTTGCCCCGCTCATACGCCCTCCTAACGAGATCCAGAACCTCAGGCGCTATTCTCAGGGAGTCGGGCGAGAAGCCTCCGGGGAAGATTAAGGCGTCGAAGTCATCCAGATTAATTTCATTTATCTTTTTTATGGTGTAGCGGCCGCCCTCCTCAAAGACCTCTAAGGGTATTGGTGTTCCGTATCGCCCGGTCACGGGTTTACCCCTGACAGATGGTCTGGGATGCAGCCCTCTCTCAACCGGAACTATGACTACTTCCGCCCCCTCCTCGCTAAGCCTCAAAAACGGGTATAGGAGCTCCACGTCCTCAAACTCATGGGCAACTATTATAGCTACCCTTCGGTTCTCAAGCCTACGTTTAGGACCAACGCGTCTAACATACTTCAACATAATTTATATGTTAGTGAAAAAAGATATAAAAGTTATTTCTAACTGGTTATGCATTTAAGGCTAACGTACGTAAACGTATTGTTAGGCTTTAGTCCGGCTTTTCAGTTTTAAGATGCCTTTCTCATCGCGTGTTCTCGTCAGGTTTGCGCCGATCAGCTCTATTATCGCTATCTCAGCTAGGTATAGTGTTCGGCAGCCCTCTTCCAGATGCCCGGCGTAGGCATTATCCTTATCTGACACTACGGCGTGTAGGTGCGGTTTCCCATCAGCCACTATACCCATTATGGACACTAGCTCCAGCGGCGCATCCCTCCAACGCCTAAAGAAATCTTTGGGCGGATAGCCGGTTGTCGTAACCATGTGCAGCACGCATTCATCTAGTGTTCCAATAGCCGAAAATACAACAGCGTCCTTTATTCCCTCCCTCTTTATGAGCTCATTGATGCTCTCTAAAACACAGTCGCCTGGATCAAGCCTTAAAAGAAAAATCCTACCTATCCTTTCAGCCGTAAAATACTCCATAGACTACACTCCCCCGGGAAACCTACATTCCATTCCTCTCATAATATAGGAGCTTAGCCCTTCCAGGCGAGGGTTTGCCCCTAAAAGTCATCTGCGTATGCCTCCATTCTTCA
The DNA here is from genome assembly GCA_038866525.1 of Bathyarchaeia archaeon. Taxonomy (GTDB): domain Archaea; phylum Thermoproteota; class Bathyarchaeia; order Bathyarchaeales; family DTEX01; genus DTEX01. The sequence goes on along the minus strand of JAWBZG010000017.1, from coordinate 439 downwards.
GTCTCAATAATGGGCTGCGGCTCTAATTTAAGCAGCTTAGCCCACTTTTCCCTAGCCTTCTCAATATCGCTTACAACAATACCTACTTGAACAATATTTTTAAACCCCATCTACATATCCCACCATGCTTAAATGGTTAAGCCGGGCTTATCTAAATAAGGCTTCCGCGAGATTCTCTCCATGACTCTACCATAACCATTCTTTATTATAGCCATAAACCATCTGCTTTTCCATCCTCTCAACCACTTGAACAGTTAAAGCGAGACCAGCGACCTTTATCCCAGGAGTATGGCGGACGTACATCCCTTGAAACCAAAATCTCCTCGTGAAAACTAGATCTGTCTAAAGCGTCTATAACGTCAGAAACTCTAACGCTCTTAAACCTATTAATCTAACCGAGACCTATAATGGTCAGCTCAGCCGAAGGTGAAGTGTAGGA
>JAWBZG010000016.1:0-22944 GCA_038866525.1 Bathyarchaeia archaeon | reverse complement strand
GATCACCGCAAATGTTTGAGAAGGCTAGGGATGTAGAGGTCGCTGAGAGGGAGGTTGACAATCTGTACAGGAGGGTGGAGATATCACTACTGGAGCAGAACATTGAAGTGCCTAAGATGCTTTTAATAAGGGATATAATAGGGCTTCTTGAAGACACGGCTGATAAAATAGAGGATGCCTCAGACGCGGTTAGGATCCTCTCACTCGCCCTATAGTCTCATGGAGTATGAGGGTAAATGCCGGGCAAAGACGCGAAGATCGAGGCAGAGTTTCTGGAGAACTTTCTGGTGGTCTGGGATCCAAAGAACGGATCAAACCTCTACAAAATGGGTTTTTACGGGAAACCTCTCGGAATACCGAAGCCTAAAAGTCCAGAATTCAACGTCCCCTTAGTCCTAGACCTCATGGAGGGCCTCTATTTACTGGAGAAAGGGATAATAAGCGTTTTTGAGGGGCCGGAGAAAAGCAGGGTTAGCGCTAAGGTTTTAAGGGCTAGGGCTAGGCAGGTTTACGAAGACTTTGACCTAAAGTTCGCGGTATATAGGGATCTAAGGGAGAAGGGTCTTGTTGTAACGCCCGGCGTAAAGTTCGGATGCGACTTCGCAGTATATAGGCAGGGTCCCGGACTGGAGCATGCCCCATACATGGTTTCAGTTAAGAGTAGAAAGGATGAGATAACGCCAACCGAGATAGTTAAGGCTGGGAGGCTTGCAACAACCGTTAGAAAACGCTTCATTATAGCTGTTCCAGACCTTGAGAAGGGTAAGGTGGAGTATTTAATTTTTAAGTGGTTTAAAGCATAGATGTGGGTTTAAGCGGCTTTTTCACTGGTTCCCGCAGTTTTCTCATCCTTATCTTCTACGATCTTCATGTTTATCTGCAGGATATCCTCCGTTATAGTGTTTCCTCTAACCATCTTCCTTCTCCTTTCACCTCTATTCCTTGGCTTAAAGCCCGGCCCACCGCTTAATAAGATGCGCGTCTTTACGCCCCCGTAAACATCAGGTCTCATCGGGAACCCATCTTTATCGCTTCCACCTGTTATGAGGAGCCTTACTCCTGGGACTCCAACTATTGAGCCGTCAATAACGTCGCCTATCTTTCTACCAATTAATGGAATAGCCCTAGCTCCCTCCACTTCAACAGATTTTGATTTACCAGTTTTGGGATCCGATATAATTATCTTGAACTTAGCCATTCTCGTCCTCTCCGGGAATATATCTTGAAAAAATAGGTTTTAGCATATAAATTATTCGCTGAATAGTTTTTATCTGCGTTTAGTTGGAATCTTCGTGTAGAACTTTGGGAGTACTATGGACGGGACACCTATACTTGGATAAAGACCCTCAGAGAGTTTTTTCTCTTCCATTTCATCCTCCTCATATATGTAAAACTCGTGAGATTCGAGGAAGTCTTTTAACGATCGGGCTTCAGCAGCATAATCGGTCCTAGTTATATTCATGTATTGAAACGCATAATGCTTCAATACTGCCGAGGAAAATATGGATTTTAGGGGTTCTCTTTCTAAATCGGCTTCAACATAGGTTAAATCGACTGGTAGCCAACCCCACGGTGGGATGAAGACCATTGCCCAACCATGCCAACCAACACTAATCTGCCTGAAAATCAGACGACCGGTATAATAGGATTTACTGCTGCTCCAGCCCTGAATATAGATGCATCCAACCTGTAGGTAAGCCGGTATACCGACTGCGCGGCAAAATGTTATAAGTAGATTTGCTTGGTCGTCGCAGTCCCCTCTACCGCTTAAAAACGTTTCTAAAGGGTATCTTGGAAGCTCGGAGGTCTCATATTTTATTTCCCTCGCAATCCATTTGACGAATTCCTTAACAATTTTTAGAACATTGGTTTCGTTGCCAGCTATCTCTAGGGCTTTCTCCACTAGCTCGGATACATTTGACTGCCAAAGTCCAGTAGGCTGACAATATTCCCTTCGAATCCATTCAGGAATATCGTTGATTTTCCCAGCCATCCCCTCGGATATGTTCGGCGCCCTTCTCTCCTTGAAAACTAAAACATATGTAATATTGTAACCCATCTTCTCACCGGGCCCGATAAGTTCCCGTGTAAAGTTTAGTACGGCTACAGTATTTCCGTCAGGATCTTTCTTTATTCTCTCTATGCTATGTGAGGTTCTCGCTAGATAAACCTCCTGCCAGCTATTATTCATAAATAAGCCTATTGTCCTCTCGTCCTCGGCTAGGTTCCACACCTTTTTTCCTTCCCTATTCTCGAAGAGGACCCTCACGGTTAAGCTAAATGCTTTTTCCCCTGAAGGTGGTTTATAAGCGGTTTGCCTTAGGATCGCTAGAAGTAAGAGCGCTAGAAGAGCCAAGATAATCAAGTAATCCCGGATTTTTCTCGCAGTTTTTGCTGGCTCCGACCCAAATTGATTTACACGATCGCTTATAAGCACCATGCGGCTATCAGGATAATTATCGTGAAACTTAAATAATTATTCTTTTTAGCAGTTATTATGGTGAAATTTTATGCGGATTAGGATTGGCGAAACATCGATTGAACTTGTTAGGGGAGATATAACTGAGTTAGATGTTGACTGCATCGTTAACGCGGCAAACAGCCTGCTTAAGATGGGCGGAGGCGTTGCCGGCGCGATAAGAAGGAAGGGTGGACAGAAAATACAGGATGAATGCGATGAAATAATAGCTAAAAGTGGACCAGTACCAGTGGGAGGAGCGGTTATAACTAGCGGAGGAAACTTGAAGGCAAAATATATTATACACGCTGTTGGACCAGTTTATGGCGAAGGTGATGAGGAAAGAAAGCTTAGGGAGGCAACCTTAAATAGCCTTAAAATCGCCGAGCAGCATAATATATCCAGTATAGCGTTCCCAGCGATCTCAACAGGCGCATTTGGGCTGCCAAAAAAGATTTGCGCCGAGACAATGATCCCGGCAGCGCTATCATATGTTAAGGGAGGGACGCGTATAAAGAGGATAATTTTCTGCCTATATGACGAAGAGACGTTTAACGTATTCAGGGAAATCCTTGAAAGACTGGTCGAATAATCATGCCGAGCTGAGGAATAGAGGATGTTTCGACCGCATATTTAAGTTTTTATAATCATTTGTCCAGAGATTCACTTATGTTGCCCCCTATTGAGGAATATAAAAGTAGGGTTTTCGAACTGATCGAGAAAATATGCTCAGAGGAGTTGGAGAATATACTTAGAGCCTCTGAAGTTATGGCTGATTGCATCAAGAGGGGTGGTTTGATCTATGCCTTCGGCGCTGGTCACTCTATGGCTTTGGCTTTAGATTTATTTTATCGCGCTGGCGGCTTACCTCAAGTTTACCCAATGCTTGATATAAGCGTTTCAGCCTATAACGGCGCCGTTAAGAGCACGGAGCTTGAGAAGCTGCCCGGATACGCCAGCGTCCTAATTAATTACTATGGCTTAAAGAGGGGCGAGGCGCTTATAATCATCTCTAATTCAGGGAACAGGGTTCTTCCGGTTGAAGCTGGGCTTGAAGCAAAGAAGAAGGGGGCAAAGGTTATCGCTGTAACATCGAAGGAGTACTCTAAGTCTCTCCCCATTGAGAACCCCTATGGTAAAAAGCTCTATGAGGTAGCTGACGTCTCTATAGATAATAAGATGCCTCCTGGAGACGCTGTGATAAATGTGAAGGGTTTATCGGCGAAGATAGCTCCAGTATCCACGATAATAAACTCCTTTATACTGCAGAGCCTAGTAATCTCCACAATTAATAGGCTGATTGAAGATGGCGTTGAGCCTAAAGTCTGGGTAAGCGCGCATATCCCTGGAGGAGAGGAAAAGAATAAGGCTATACTGGCGGAATACTTCGAAAAAATTAAGCCGCTTTAATTGCTATGAGTTTTGGTGGGGTGAAATTATCCCATTTAGGAGATTAATTTTGGGCGTTGACGGTGGGGCAACGAAAACTGTATGCGTTATTGCCGATGAAAGTTTCAATGTTGTGGGGGTTGGGAAAGCTGGTCCATGCAATTATAATGTTGTCGGCGTTGAGAATGCTCGGAGAAATGTTGAAAGGGCTGTTCAAATGGCTTATTCGGACATAAGTGACGAGAGTTTAAAGGGCAAAGTAGCTGATGTAGGATGTTTCGGAATCGGTGGACTGACGACGCAACGCGACTATGAGATAATATCTAACGAGATAGTTCCACCGTCATCCGCCGTAAACAGAGTGATAGTTAACGATGTCGTCGTCGCCTTCTACGCTGCAACGGGCGGTGAGCCGGGCATAGTAGTTGTCGCTGGAACTGGTTCCATAGCCTACGGCGCGAATAGTAGAGGGGAGAGTATGATATCTGGGGGTTGGGGTTGGCTTATAGGCGATGAGGGCAGCGCTTTCTATATAGCGAGACAGGCGCTGGCTTCAGCTACAAAAGCCTACGATGGAAGGGGGGCGAAGACGGTTTTAGTGGACATGTTTAAGGAAGAGTTTGGGGTAAGCGACTTTAAGGACATAGTTCCGAAAATCTATCACGAGGTTACCTCAACCAATATTGCCTCGTTATCCAAAATAGTTTTTTCAGCTGCGAGAAAAGGCGATAGGGTGGCGATGAAAATATTGAGGGATGCAGGTGAGGAGCTGGGTAAAGCGGCGGTTGCAATAGCGAGGAAACTCTTCGATAAAAATGAGCATATATTGATTGGGGTGACCGGCGGCGTCTTCAAGGCGGATCTAACGGTTTGGGAGCATTTCAAGAGATATGTGTTAAAGCGATTACCGAACGCCGAGTTCACGCCTCCAGTGGAGCATCCTGTTGTGGGCGCGTTGATAATGGGATATAGAATCCTTGGCATAAAGATGAGCGACGAGGATAAATTGTCCCTGCTGAAAAGCGTGGCACGTAAAATAGGGGAGTGAAATGCTTCTTTTTCCATAAGTTTTAGGCGGCACCCTGTAGCGTACGGAATTGGCTTCTTATCATTCTGCTGGTCTATCGAAAACTCTTAAATTTACCGCCATACTAGTGAATGTTTGGTGGTTTCGTATGGAGAGGAAGCTCTGTCCAAATATAGAAGTTAACTTAGAGAATTGCCCATGCACATATCCATGCGACATTAAGGGTATTTGCTGCCAGTGTCTGCTCAACCATAGACTGCATGGTGAGCTGCCAGCATGCTACTTCCCACCCGAAGTCGAGAAAACATACGACAGGTCTATAAGGAGGTTTATATCGGTTTATAGAAAGTAGGCGTAAAGTCAACTCAACCAAATTTTACATGAGAGCCCCTTATTTTTTCTTGGAAAATATTTTGGGGTCTCCGTATGTTGGACGTAGTCTCATTGGGTGAGATGCTGGTTCAATTCAATCCTATCACAACAGGACCTTTAAGGCACGTGGTTTACTTTGAGAAGCATGCCGCCGGGTCGGAAGCCAACTTTCTAATAGGTATGGTTAGGCTCGGCTTCAAGGCGGGCTTTATAACTCGCATCGGAAACGATGAGTTTGGAAAATACATATTGTCTGTTTTAAGGGGCGAGGGCGTAGATACTTCAAGGGTTAAGGTGGATGATGAGGCTCCAACCGGCATATACTTCGTACAGAGGGGTTACCCTATACCGGAAAAGAGCTCCGTGCTCTATTATAGACGTGGCTCCGCAGCGAGTAGGATGTCGCCTGAAGACATCGACGAAGACTATATTAAGTCCTCTAGGCTGCTTCATTTGACGGGGATCACACCCGCTTTAAGCGACAGCTGTAAAGAAGCGGTGTTTAAATCGCTGAAAGTAGCTGTTGAAAATAAGGTTATGGTATCCTTCGATACCAACATTAGGTTGAAGCTTTGGCTTAAAGCGGAGAAGGCTCGAGAAACATTGCTCCCAATAATTGAGAAGGCGGACATAGTTTTAACTGAACCAGAAGACGCCGAGATCCTAATAAGGGAGAAAGATCCGCGGAAAATAATTGACAGGATTCTTGCGCTTGGCCCAAGGATCGTCGCCGTTAAGCTCGGCGCGGAGGGGGCTGTAGCGTCCGATGGGAGAGAGGTTGTTATGAAGCCGGGATTTAAGGTTCCCGTCGTTGATGTTATCGGCGCCGGAGACGCGTTTGCAGCCAGCTTTATAGCAAGCATCCTTAGGGGAAGAAGCCTAGAAGAAGCTTTAATGTTTGGTAACGTCTCGGGCGCATTAGTTGTGACTGTTAGAGGCGACATAGAGAACCTGCCGTCATGGGAGGACATCGAGAAGTTTTTAGCTTTCCAAAGAAAGGAGCATGTAGCGCTGAGGTGAGAAGACAGATCTCCTTTTCACTTTAATCGCTAGCCAGATGCCCAGAGAGGCGAGATCTTTCTCATTATTGCAATTACTTCATTCAAAGCCTCTACCTCATCTTCGCTCAACCTATCCTTAAACTTAGTGTTTAAGAGCCTTGCGTGATCCTCTGGGACATAAGAGTAAAGTATGTCGCCTTCATCAAAGTGCCTTCCAACAATCGGCTTATCTATTGATATGGCAACCTGCCTCCCCTTTCCAGCGTATGGGATCGTCGCGCCCTTATCCTGTATCTGCAATATTTCGCCTATCTCTTTTCCCTCGCTCGTCATTAGCCTAATTCTAGGCTTAATCTGCCCAGCTAGAATCTCAACGCCGACTATCGCTGGCTTAGATCTGCGAAAAACGTAGCCCGGCAGAACCTTTATTTTCGCCGGCTTTACCAGCCTCTCGAATTCGCCCCTTTCACGCGCCTCCTTCTCGCTTTTCATCCACTTAAGATACTCGTCAATTAAGTGATAAATGACGTTATGTAGGAAGATGGGCACATTATGCGCCTTCGCTTCCTCCTCAGCGTCGGGGAGAACTTTAACATTGAATGCTAAAACAACGCCATATAGAGGCTCCTTCTCTTTAACGATTATGGCTTCGGTCACATCCCTCTTCGAAACGTCGCCGACGTCCGCTAGCCTAACCGGAACCCCGTTTCTGGAGAGGCTTTCAGCGATAGCTTCCAAGGAGCCAAGAGTATCTGCCTTTAAGACAACACCTTCAATCTCGGTGGATATCCTTATTTTCCCAATCTCATCCAATATTTCTTTAACGTATTCGTCTACTTTATCCTCCGAGGGAACCACGTATACCGGCGCCCCGGCTAAGGCGCCCTCAAGGTTTGGTGCAACGATCTTTACTCCTGCTGCAGCGCAAACCTCGTCGACAGATAGGAACCTCTCTCTGGGATCCCTTATCTCGTCGAGCGGTTTAGGCATCAGTATCGCTCTAACGTTCGTCACAATCGGCTTCTCTTTTCCGCCCAGCACTATTAAGTCGCCCTTCCTTAGGACGCCGTCGTATATTATCGCGTTCACGGTTACGCCTAAACCAACCTCTTCCCTAACCTCTAAAACGGTGCCTTTCGCTGGACCGCTAGTTGTTTGAAGTCTTCTTCTGAGATACTGCTGCGTTAAACCCGCCAAAACCGCTATGAGCTCAGGTATTCCCTCCCCTGTTTTCGCGCTTGTCGGGATGATGGCAACAGTTTTTGTGAAGTCTTTTATCCTATCAAATCTATCAGCCCTGAAAGATAGCTCGGAGAACTTCCCAATAATTCTGTAAAGTTGTTCATCAAGGATTTGCTTAACCGCAGGCTCCTGCATCTTATAGGATTCTAGAAATGGAGCATTTGGATAAGGTTTCCACCCAGGTATCCTGTCAATCTTGTTTGCTGCCACTAGAAAAGGCGTCTTCCTAGACTTTAAGATCTCAATAACTTCATATGTTTGAGCCTCAAAACCCTTTAAAATATCTATGACGAGTATCGCTATGTCAGCTATTCCGCCGCCTCTACGCCTGAGGTTCGCGAAAGCCTCGTGCCCAGGGGTGTCGATCACCAAAAGCCCCGGTATCCGAATCTCACCGCCAACGATCCTTAAAAATGGACCAGCTATCTCCTTCAAGGTCTCCATTGGAAAGAAGCTCGCACCTATGTGCTGAGTCATGCCTCCAACTTCACGAGCCTGAACGCTGGTCTTTCTAATCAAATCTAGGAGCGTGGTCTTGCCAGTATCAACATGGCCGAGGACGCAGACGATGGGTTGCCTTATTCTAACCTCCAATTCAAACCACTCTCGCCTTATTTCGCCCCAAGAATAGTCATCGCCAAATAGATTTGTTCTCTCTCACAGTTAAGCAATGGATAAGTAGACAAGAATATATAAATAAATCTCCGTCTTAAAATATTGTTTTATAGATGAGATTAATGGAGCGTTACGCTGGCAGCGACAGCCCGCCTACGTAGCTAGTATCTTCATGTAATCAACGTTTCTCTTGACGATGTTCACTGCGGCATTTATCCTTCTAGAATCCTTCGGCTTTATCCTCCCCATAATTTTCTGTACATGCTGGAGCGTTGTGTAGGTGTCGTATGGTACAAGTATTAATGGAACTTTAAGATCATCAGCCTTTGGGAAGACCCTTGCGTTCGGATATAGATTTCCGGTTAAAACGATTGCAGCCACATCGGTTTCAAGAGCTGTTAAAATTATGTCTGTCCGATCGCCGCCCGTGATTACAAGCTCATTAGCCACTTTCCGGAAGTATTTTGCAGCGCTTTCAGGGGTCATTGCACCTATAAGAATGGCTTCAACCACCCTATCTAACCCATCTTTTCCAGCTAGAACTCTTCCGCCGATAAAGTCGCAGATCTCTCTAACAGTTGGAGCGCTTAGCATTTTATCCTCTGGGATTAAGCCTAAAACCTTGATGCCAGCTTTCTCGATAAATGGTTTAATTACCCGCTCAGTACGCTCCAGCCTATACTGCGGTACTCGGTTCAAAATAACGCCGAATACTCTAGTGCCCCACTTTATGCAGCAGTCCTGAACCTGCAAAATATTATCTACAACAGAATCTTCTTCAGCTTTCTCAACCAAAAGTATTTCGGCGTTAAAATCTCTTGCGAGCTTCGGAATAGGGCATCCTATAAAGGCACCGGTAGAGAAGGTGGGAGGACCCTCTATAAACATTAAATTCACATTTTTTGAGATCTTTTCATAGGCTTCATGTATGTTTTCAATGCAAGACTCCACGTCAATCTTAATAAAATCCTCTAGAAACTCGTCCCTTTTGAGCACTAGTGGGCATATAACGCTGCTCTCATATTTCATGTCTAGGATTGATCCAATTATCTCTACGTCCTCATCTGTATGTTCCCTTCCAGGGATCAGCGAGGAGCTAAAACCTATAGGCTTGAAATACCCGACGCTTTCACCTATTTCTTTAGCAATATGTGTGAGCGCTATTATGATGGCGCTTTTGCCTGAAAGCTCGTCTGTCGAAGCAACATATACTGCCTTCTTAACCAATTTAACATCCCTCAAATATACTTTAATCTTAAGTCTTACTTATTATTATTCTCATGTCAACCCCTAAACATCCCTCACCGCTCTCATAAACAAAGAGCGGGTTCACCTCCATTTCAGATATCTCCTTAATCTGCATCATAATTTGTGAGATCCTGAGGATCACGTCTATCACAGCATCTATATCTGAAGGCATCTCTCCTCTAACACCTCTAAGAAGGATATAGGCTCTAGTCTCTTCAATCATCTGAGCCGCCTCAGACCTTGTTAATGGAGCTAAACGATATGAAACATCTCTCAGGAAGTTAACATATATTCCGCCCAAGCCAAACATTATTAGTGGGCCGAACTGTGGGTCTCTAACCGCGCCGACAATAACCTCCTTTCCGGCGGGTACCATTCTTTGTACGAGAACGCCAGATATCCTTGCACCTGGCATTGCTGAGCGCGCTCTTCTCACCAGAATCTCATAGTTTTCTTCAACCTCTTTGCGGTTTTTAACGCCTAATATTACGCCGCCAACGTCTGTCTTATGTAGTATGTCTGGTGAAACTATTTTTAGAACTACTGGGTAGCCGATTGAATCAGCTATTTTTCCAGCCTCCTCCCTACTTCTGGCTATTCCAGCTACGGGCATAGGTATGCCCGCTGCCTCAGCTACCTCAATGGCTTCATCAATCATTAGCGTTAGGCGACCATCGAGCTTCGCACGGTTGATTATCTCCACTATCCTCCCCATGTCTATTTTCATTTTCGGGGCTTCTTCTTCAATCCGCATGCCACGTATAAGACTGTACTCATACATTGTCCTTAGAACATAGGCAGCTGACTCCGGGAAAGCATAGTTCGGTATGCGACCCTTTTTAAGCGCTTTAATAGCGGTGGAGGAGTCTTCAAGACCCATGAAGGACGCTATTATCGGTTTACTAGAAGTTTTCCCCGTCTCAACAACAGCCTCAGCGATCTCTTCACATGGTGTTACAGCTTGGGGTGTTAAAATAACTATTATTCCATCTATGTTTTCGCTCTTTAAGCCAGCCTCTAGGGCTAGCCTATAGCGGCTTTCTCCAGCATCACCTAAAACATCCAGCGGATTTCCTAAGCTTGCATGGGGAGGCATATGCCTTTGAAGCCCCTCTATTATCTCGCGTTCTAATAATGGTAGATCTAACCCCATCTTCTCACATGCGTCAGCCGCCAATATCCCTGGGCCTCCACCATTCGTCACTATCAACACTTTTCTCCCTCTCGGTATTGGCTGAAGGCTGAACGCTATAACAAGGTTAAATAAATCTTCCAAGGTGTTAACCCTTATTATTCCCGCTTTTTTAAAGGCTGCTGAAAAAGCTGTCTCCGATCCCGCCAATGATCCTGTATGGGATGAAACCGCTTTTATTCCGGCGCTTGTGGTTCCAGCCTTTATAGCTATTATCGGCTTCTTTCTAGTCACTCTTCTAGCTACTTCAATGAAGCGTTCACCCTCCTTTACGCCCTCTATGTAAAGCCCAATAACCTTGGTGTCTTCGTCTTCGCCTAAAGCCTCTATAAAGTCGGCTTCGTTTAAATCAGCCTCATTACCCAAACTTATGAACTTCGTGAATCCAATCTCGTTTCTAATAGCCCAATTTAATATGGCGCTTCCGAGAGCCCCGCTCTGAGAGACAAACGCTATGTTTCCAGGTAAAGGCATCGAGGGTGCGAATGAAGCGTTCACCCTGCTCTGAACGCTTATAATTCCTAAACAATTTGGGCCCTGCATGCGCATCCCATATTTCCGGCATATATTAACGACTTCGCGTTCTAGCTGCGCCCCTTCCCTACCCGTCTCGCTGAAACCAGCCGAGATGACGGTTACGCCCTTAACTCCCTTTAAACCGCACTCCTCGATGACCGACGGCACAGTTTTTGCTGGAACAACTATTACCGCTAAATCAACCTCCCCCGGAACCTCCCTTATGCTCCTATAGCATTTAAAACCTAGTATCTCATCGGCGTTCGGATTTACTGGGTATAGAGCCCCCTTAAAGCCAGCCTCAACAATGTTTCTGAACACTCTATGCCCAACCTTCGATGGGTCCCTACTCGCACCAATAACAGCTATGGATCTTGGATTAAAGAAGGCATTCAGCTTCATAGGTAGCCCTCGCTAATTGATGGTTATTTAGATCTTCATTTTAAGCGTTTAAGTTAAATATATACCTAGCTCTAAAAGTATAAGGATACATTTACCAGAAATTTTTATATTAGATTCAAGTTTTAGAATTGTGCAATCTTAAATTAATGCGGAAAATTAAGGCAATGCAGGCTTCTACTATTCGCCTCTGAATTCTGCGAGGATTTTCTCCTTAACCGTGTCAAAATGCTCAGGTAGTTTTTGCGGTGGAAGGTTCCTGTTTAAATATTCTGAGAAATATTTTGTGTATTTCTCCATACTTTCTGAAGCCAGCATCTCCGCGTATTTCGCTATATGCTCGCCTCTTATCCTTGTTTCATCTGGCAATATAGATTCATCATGTGGAACCTCGATTCCCGCATCTATAAATCCCTTCATCACCGCGAAGACGGCTGCCCCCCTTGAAGGTGTGTGTAAACCTATGTCTAAAACGGCTTCCTCGACACCTTTTTTCGCAGCCTTTAAGCCGCATAACAGCCCGGTCAAGTATGCTGCTGGGAGATTATTTAGGTCTCCAAGCCAACCATACTTTTTTCTCAGTTCACGTGAATGCGCTGACGCTATAACTACGTCTCCTATAACCGTTGCCCTCACGAGCTGGGCTATTATGTTCCTATTAGTTTTCCTAACTACAAGCCTAGGTAAACCTGAGAGTATGAGCTTTTTCCTAAGCCTATAGTCTGTTTTACCCTCTTTGCGCCTCCTAAAGGGAACACTGTATGAGGGCCCCTTAGCCATCATCGCTTCCTCCTTAAGCCATGCGCTTCAATATATCTGTGTAAATCTGCTATTGATTTAAAGACCCCTGCTTTAGCTTTAAGATATAATTGCCTGTAAGTTCTGACAGATATGACGCGCTTATCTTTGAGCTCGCGGAGCCTCCTTCTTAAAGCCCTAATCTTCTCAACCCACTCCTTTTGATGGCTAACTCTGGCGCCAGCAGCACCGCTCCTGCTACCCATTCCTCTACGCTTACCCTTCTTCTTTTTCTCATGTGCAATACGCGCTCTAGCGCGGCTAACACCCCTATCCTTTAGTTTCCTTATGACGCCTTCATGTATCAGCCTTTTAATGTCTTCCCTAGTTATTGCGGCTTCAACCTCCTCGATTCTCTCGGGATCTATCCAAACTCTATCCTCACCAACGCCAAGAATTTCCGCAGCCATCCTGCGCTGGCTTCTTAAGCTCAAGCCCAACACCTCCCCCATATATAACGGCTAATACTAGCTAGATTTTCCAGATCCATTCTTCTCCTCCATAAGTACGCCTGGATTTAAAACGTGGATGCCCATCTCCCTTGCCCTTCTAAGTATTTCAGTTCTCTTTTTAGCGCCAACAACGTGGGCTATTCTCGCCGCTTCAACCTCCGGTTTTATCTTGCTTAAATCATCAACATTGTAGACGATAACTTCTCTATAAGCTGATGGATGCAAGCCTTTAGCAGCCTTTGGACCGCCGTAACCAATCTTGACTTTAGCCGGCCACCCCTTAACTTCCTTACGCATTTTACTATCTATGCCCTTAGGCCGCCTCCAGCTCTCATCGACGCGGGCATATCGCCAGCTCTCCTGCCTAACGAAGTCCGGCTTCCTTCTCTTTATTCTCTCCCTTAATTCAACGATGTCCTTCAGTTTTTCCAAGCTCTCGCTCTTAGCGCTCAAGCGACCAACCCCTCCAACTTCTCATAAACATATATGCCGTCCAGAAATCTACGTGGATCTCTATCTCTTATTTTCGTTGCCTGCTCTATATTGGCGGCTGTTTGGCTAACTTCTTCAAGGTTTATTCCTTGCACAATCACGTCGTCTCCCTTAACAATCACTTTGGTACTACCAACAATCTTCGCGACCCTCGGAGCCCTTTCACCCATAAAATTCTCTATTAAAACCTTGTCTCCACTAACCTTTACGGATACTGGGAAGTGAGCGTAGACAACCTTAAGCTTATAAGTGAAGCCTTTCGTCACACCCCTAATCATATTCCTAATATGTGCAGCAACTGTTCCAACATGGGCTTTCTCTCTCCTCTTCGGCCATAGGGCTGAAACTTCAACTTCATCCCCCACAACATTTATTGATACTGGGCGGCCTGAAAAGTCCTTAGAGAGACAACCCAATGGACCGCTTACTTCTACCAGCATTTTATTTACGTTTACCTTAACCCCATCAGGTATTTTAACCCTTCTAACTTCTCTCTTAATTTCTTCAATTTCTTGAACCTGCATAGTAATCCACCTAAATCAGTAAACGTAGGCTAAAAGTTTGCCTCCAATTCCCCTCTTCTTAGCCTCCGTATGGGACATGACACCTTCAGGCGTCGAAACTACGAGAATACCAATATCTCTGGCTGGAAGATAAGTTTTCTCCCACTTCTCAATATCCTTAGCCTTAAAAGAGTATCTTGGTCTTATGGCTCCACACTTATTTATCCTGCCTAAAAGCTGAACCCTAAACTTCCCGGTTCTACCATCATCAATAAACTCAAACTCGCCAATATAACCATGCATCTGCATAACCCTGAGTACATTACCCAGCAGCTTAGATGCCGGCATTATATAGCATTCTTTTTTCCGCCTTAACTCATTATTGTAAATTGTTGTTAAACCGTTTGCTATAGTATCCATGTTCATTTACATCACCTCAATTATACTTCTTGAAGCCTAGCTTTTCAGCCACCTCTCTAAAGCATTGGCGGCAGAGCATTAAACCATATCTTCTTATAATTGGCCCGTAGGATCCGCATCTCCTACATGGTCTGCTACCCTTACCAAACTTCCTTATCTTCTTCTGATTCTTCTCACTCATCCTTTCCTCTTCCCCCTCCTCTTCTCCCTTTTCTCCGCCGTCAACTCAACCCCGAACTCCTCCCTCATGAATGCCATAGCCTCCTCAGCCGTTACCCTATGCCTTGCGCCAACCTTAGATCTTGCACGCCTCCTATATTTGACCCTATAGCCGGGTCTGCATAAGGATACGCACACATCCATACCTATTATGCCCAGTTCCGGGGAATACTTCGTTCCAGGAATATCGATGTGTTCGCTGATGCCGAACGCGAAGTTTCCAAAATTATCAAATGAGCTTACCGGGATTTTATTGTCAACAGCCTCTAGAGCTCTTTTCAGGAATTCTACGGCTTTCTCCCCCCTTAAAGTTATTAGGCATGCTATTGGCTCCTTTCGCCTTATCCCGAAATCCCTAATGGTTTTTTTAGCCCTCCTAAAGCATGGTTTCTGACCAGTTAACTCCTCAAGTATTTTCATGGCTTTCTCAAGAGGCTCACCAGATTTTCCAACACAGCAGTTTACAACAACCTTCTCGATTTTAGGTTTAAGCATAGGGTTACCTTGCCACTTGACCTTAAAACCCTCGATCTGCTCAGCCGCCAACATATGCCTCTTCCTCCATCTCCTCACTTGGCAGAGATATTTTTGTCTCCCTGTCGCCTATAACAAATAGATAGTCTAATATTGTGGAGTAAGTATTCCCCTTACTGTCCTCTATAGTTACGAGGCTCTTACGCCTCTTTTGCCCCTCAATCCTCTCAATAGATTTGATAGTACCGTATTTTCCTATATTTTCCCCATCTATAATTATGCCGATCAAGCCTTCCTCTAATCTTAAATGCTCAAGTATCTCTTGGTTAGGTAATCCTATTTTCAATGTGTCAAGGGTTCTATAAGCGTTTCCAGCGGGCTTACTTGGATCCTCGCTGCGGATCAATATGTTTCTTCCATCGTGAAGGTTAAGCTGAACATGTCCCCCATTAACGGTAGTCTTATTTTCTATCCTGCATATCTTATAGCTTGTCTCTCCAAAATCTATCTTATGAAGAATTAAGCCCTTCTTAAATGGAAGAACCCTATAATAAGATTTAATTTCAGGTATAGAGACAACATCCATTAATCCGACTGGAAAATGCTCATCGCGCCTAACAACCCCATCAACTAAAATTTTACCCTGAGCAATAATTTTCTTAGCTTCCCTCATCGTTTCAGCTAAACCTAAAAGATCCCTAACAATTATCCCTAAAGGTATACAGCGCTCAATAGGGTGAGGACCCGGACTAGGTTTAACAGCCCAAACATACTTTTTCCTATGTATAGGCCAGAAGGCTGGCGTCGCCTCCCGCTTAAGATGCCTACTTCCACCCATCTTACCCATTTCTACACACCCTTAACCTCGCTTAAAGGCGCTTCCTCAGGCTTTTCAGGCTTTTTAGCCTCCTCAATAAAGCCTCTTCTCTCTAATATTCTTTTCCTAAACTTATCGTCTAGATTTAAGCGTATAATCTCAACGTTAGACGGGTGGATTGGAACTAAGATTGTTGTTCCATCCGCTTTCTGGCGGGTTATACCCTCAATAAATATGCGATACTTTTTTCTATCAACCCTTGTAACTTTACCCTCAACACCCTTATAGTCTCCTCTAAGAACCCTAACAGTATCTCCCCTCCTAACTGGGAGAGACCTTGTGCCATAGGTTTTTCTGAGATCATCTGACAAGTGGGCGGAGAGAATTTTTCCACGAATATGATAGGGCGCTTGGAAAAGCCTTTTTCTCTGCTTGCTCGGTTTAATCGTTTTGCTCCTCATTAAGAGCCCTCCTAACCAACTATATTATTATGCTTGCAGCGCTGGCTATCCTCGGCCACCTCTCCGCAGCCTCTCTGGCTACTGGGCCGCGTATCTCTGATCCGCGCATTTCTCCCTCAGGCGTTATTATGACGGCGGCGTTATCCTCGAATTGAACCCATATGCCTTCAGGACGCCTATAGGGCTTTCTTTGTCTAACTATCACTGCATGAAATATTTTTTTGCGCATATCTGGTGCACCTTTTCTAACAGAAACGACCACGATATCCCCCACCGCGGCCGCTGGAGCCCTTCTATGTCTTCCTTTATATCCGATGACTTGAACCAACCTGAGCTCCTTAGCTCCGGAGTTATCAGTGCACTTAATTATTGAGCCGACATTTATCCCCCTACTTATCTTGGTTTTAGGTTTTCCAACACCCTTAGCCTGCAAGCCTCTGGTTTTAGCCTTTGCCGCCACTCTAAGTCACCTCTTTACGACCTATCTTCTCCACCACGACGAATGAGACTGTTTTGCTTATCGGTCTGCACTCAGCGATTCTCACGACGTCGTTTTCCGTCGCATTTATGCAAGGCGGGTTATGGGCTGGTATTCGGCTGTGTCTTCGCTCATACCGCTTAAATTTCGGCACGTAATGTACGTAGTCGCGTCTAACTATGACGGTTTTGTCCATCTTAGCGCTCACAACAACTCCCTCAAGTATCCTTCCCCTTATCTTAAGCGAGCCGTGAAATGGACAGTACTCATCATCACAGGTCTTCTCGGGAGACTTAATGGTATATGACATCACCAACGTCTCCTAATTAACTTCTTAACTCTATCTTCAGGGCGTCCAATTAAAACTTTACCATCAATCTCAACAACGGTTTTATCAAGTAAGGTGAAACGAAAGACGCAATTCTCCTTAATTAGAATCTTCTCTTCCTTATTTTTACAAAGAATTCTAAATGTATTCTTAGTTTCATCAATCACTTTACCGCGTAAGCCGACATAATAGGGGTTTGTGCTCTTAACAACCTTAACGTCCAACCCAATAAACTCGTCTTGGAGTATGTGAAATAGATTCCTCATTTAGATGACCTATCCTCCTCATTATTTACAGTTAATATGCGGGCTATTGTCCGCCTAATCTCTCTAATTCTAGCTGGCTTCTCAACTGCTCCTCCAGCCTTAACCATAGTTCTCAGCTTAGCCAGCTCAGCGCGTAGCTCACTCAGCCTTCTCATGCGTTCCTCGCGGCTCATACGCCTTATCTCTTTAACCCTGAGAATCGCCATATTAATTATCCTCCTGACTGCGTTGAGCCAGCTTCCCCTTCAGCGGCAGTCTCCTCGATAAACTCCACTTCATCCGGGAACTTTGCTTCGGGTGAAACTATGATGACCTGAACCCCAAATATTCCCGGCTTTAAGTAGACATGTGCAACGGCTTTTTTAACGTATTTCATCGCCGGCTCCCCGCTTTTAGGTATATATCCATCCCTAAACTTCTCGGTTCTAGCCCTCTCGGTTCTCAGCTTGCCGCTTATGGTTATCTCGGCGCCCAGGGCACCGGCGCTCATTATTTGATTTAAAGCCCAAAATCCAACCCTCCTGAAATGGATGCCACGCCTAAGGGCGGCAGCTATTCTAGAAGCCATAACGTGGGGATTTAACTCAGGAACCTCTATTTCAGCGACTGATATTTGTGGGTTTGGGAGGTTGAATTTCTCCTCTAAAATCTTAGCTAGCTTCTTTATTGTTTCGCCTCCGCGCCCTATTATAAGCCCTGGGCGCACCGCGTATATAACTACGTTTGTGCCTAAAGGGGTCTTAGTTATATTGACCCCGCCATAACCAGCTCTTTCAAACTCTCTCCAAAGAAACTCGTCTATCTCAGCTTTTCTAACAGATTCATTTATAAAATGCTTAACGTAAGACATCGCTATCCCTCTTTCACCTGCTCAAGAACTATTTCAACATGGCAAAGCGTCTCAAACTTTGGTGTAGCCCTTCCGAATGCTCGTGGAATATACCTCCTTATCTTGGCGCCCGGATACGCTGAGGCATGAATTATTCTAAGTCTTTCAATATCAAACCCCTTATATTCCGCGTTCGCTTCAGCGTTTTCGAGAACCTCAAGTATTCTTGAGGCTGCTTTAACCGGATATCTTCCAGCTCCACCTAAACCCCTTCTATGTGGGAGCTTCTTCTTATAGCGCCTATATGGGACAGCTCTTTTCTTAGCGATAACTTGGCTCAAATACTCTTTTGCCTCATCCAGCATCATGCCCTTTATCGCTGCGCAGATCTCTCTAGCGGCTTTAGGCGATATCCTAAGCTCTCTTCCGCTCGCCCTAACCATAGTATCCGGATTATAGGTTGTTATCGAGTAGCCCCACTCTGGCAAACATGTTTCACCATGCTATTAGTGAAAGAGAAAATACAACAGTTATTTATAAGAATTTTTCTCTAAACGCTAATAACGCTAACGCTATATTAGTGTCCCGACTTTAATTTTATCCACCGCCAATCACGGTCATAAGCGCCAGAGTATCTCCGTCCCTAAGATTTATGTAGCCTATATTCGCCGGATTCACCGCGGAGCCGTTCAAGGTTATCAGTAGAGTCGGATCTGTTGGGTTGTCGCCCACACCGCTGATAAGATCCTTAATTGAATTGTGAGATTCAGATATCTTTGCGAGCAGATCTTTAAGGGAGGAGCCCTCAGATAAATCGTACTCTTCCTCGCTTCTGCCAACCTTATGTCTGGCAACACCTAAATAAATAACCCTAACTTTCATAAGCCCTCAAGAGGATCTATTTAAGGCAATTAATTTAAATTTTCCTATCGGAATTCTTCCCCCAATTTTAGGGAAAAATTAAGGAAAATGTATATCACATTTTTATATCTCGGTGAGATTAATTCTTTTGGCTATCTTAAGAGGTATAAATGTTGTCCGGTGAGGTAAGTATTGGCTCCAGCATTGATTACTCAGACTTCATGTTTGAGAATAGCTTAATTACAGTTGTCGCCGTTAAGAGCTCACCTAAAATAGACCTCATTGGTTTCTCCGTGGGACCCTTCGAGGAGGGTCGTGAGTATGAGGTTAGGTTCTGGGTTGCTAGGGAGCTTGAGAGGGATGGCTTGGTTAGGATTAGGGAAAGCGGGTTGGACGCCGCTAAGATTTATAAGATTCAGTGGACTGAGCGCATACAGGCTGTTGGGCAGCTCTCAGCTCTGCCAGAAGACTTTTATCCTAGGCTTAGACGCTTAATTAATGAGCTTAAGGCCGCTTCAAGGATAAGCCCCGAGAAAATGAGAGAATACGAGTATGTTCAAAACCTAGCGCAGGACATAGTTAACTGTAGACTTAGGAAGATTGTATCTCTGGCTTCTATCCCGATGCAAGAGGGTCAAACCCCGAAAAACCTCACTCCTGAGGAAAAGAGCCTTTATGATAACGTACGTCAGATAGTCAGCGAATGGAGGTCAAAGATAATATAATGGCTTAAATGTGGGTGAATAATCATGACGGAGCTCATCGTTGAAAAACCGCTCGAAAAGTTTAGCTCCCTATTCAAGACCCCTAAATACCGTCATAGGATCGCTCAGATGGCTCTCAGCGCCTCCACATCGCTAATCCTTGACTTCGAAGACCTCTTAGTTGTCGATCCACGTCTTGCAGACGGGCTCCTCGAAAAACCCCAAGAATATCTCAGCTACGCTAACAGCGCAGCCCTCGGGCAGTTGCAGATAGAGGTTCCCGAATATGCTGAGAGGATTAAAGAAGCCGGCGTAACTGTCAGGGTGCGTGGGCTGCCACATATAACGCCGCTGCGCAAGCTGGGGTCTGAGCATATCGGTAAGCTTGTTATGGTTGAAGGCATAATAATGCGCGCCTCAACCGTTAGGCCTATAGTAACCATGGCTGCCTTCAGATGTAAAAGATGCGATACTGAGGTTTATGTCCCGCAGAGCGGAGCTTTTCTAACGCTCCCAATCAAATGTAATAATAGGGCTTGCGGTAAAGGCGGACCATTCGATTTCATCCCCGAAAAGTCTAAGTTCATCGATTATCAGGAGCTGAGGATTCAGGAGTATCCTGAGGATATTCCGCCGGGCCAGACTCCCCGCTCCCTAGACATTAGGGTTATCGGCAAAGATATAGTCGACACGGCTAGGCCAGGTGACCGGGTTTACGTCGTTGGAATAGTTGGAGCAGAAGCAACTTCATATCCGAGGACTGGTAAGAGCAGGGCTTTTACGCTTTACCTTGACGCGAACTACATTGATGCTGCGGGAAGAGAGCCCGAATCCCTGCTTATAACTCCTGAAGAAGAGGAGCAGATACTTAGGCTAGCTAAGGATCCTAAGATCCATGAGAAAATAATTCGATCTATAGCGCCATCAATATACGGTTATGAGCACATTAAGGAGGCGATAATGTATCTTCTCTTCGGCGGAGTGCCTAAACACTTGCCGGACATAAACGTTAGAGGCGATATACATGTGCTCCTCGTGGGCGATCCGGGAACGGCGAAATCGCAGCTGCTGCGGTACGTTCAGAGGATTGCGCCAAGAGGTTTATACACTAGTGGTAGGGGTACGACAGCTGCTGGTTTGACGGCGGCGGTTCTGCCGTCCCCGACGGGCGGCATGACCCTTGAGGCCGGGGCGCTCGTTTTAGCTGATAAGGGCATCGCCTGCATAGATGAGATCGATAAGATGAGGAATGAGGATAGGGTTGCCATACATGAGGCTATGGAGCAGCAGACGGTTTCTGTGGCTAAAGGCGGCATAGTTGCCACGCTTAACGCTCGGACAGCTATTCTGGCGGCAGCTAACCCAGCTCTTGGAAGATACGACCCCTATAGGACTGTTGCGGAAAACATCTCATTGCCAGTGACTATTCTGTCAAGGTTCGACCTAATATTTGTCTTAAGGGATGTTCCGGACAAGGATTTCGACTCAATGATGAGCGAACATATGCTTAAACTGCACGTTAAGGAGGCTCCTCCAATCGAGCCGCCTATCCCGCCGGACCTGCTTAGAAAATATATTGCATACGCGAGAAGTAATGTTAGGCCAATTTTAACTCCCGAAGCCATGGAGCGGCTCAAGGAGTTTTATTTGGAGATGCGTTCTGCGAGTGAGGGCGAGGGGTCGCCGATCGCCATAACAGCCCGCCAGCTTGAGGCTCTAGTTAGGATTGCTGAGGCTAGGGCTCGCGCAGCCCTTAGAAACGTTGTTCTGCCCGAGGATGCTGAGGCAGCTATAAATATCATGAGGAGGTCGCTTGAGGAGGTTGGCATAGACGTATCCTCAAAGAAGCTTGACATAGACATTATTATGGTCGGTAAGCCTAGGAGTGTTCAGGATAAGCTGCGCGTCATACTTAGCACGATCGTCGACATGGAGAAGGAGTCCGGCATGGTTAATAGGGCTGATCTTCTCGAGAGGTTAAGCAGCGAGTATGGTATAGCTAGAAGCGAGGCCGAAAAGCTAATACAGCAGATGATACGTGAAGGAACACTATATGAGCCTAGAGCCGGATACTTAAAGAAGACTTAGCGGTAAAGGTTTCAGCCTTGCTAATCGAAGATTTAAATATTCATCCTGAAGTGAAGAAGGTTCTTGCGGAAGAGGGTATAAGGGAGCTATTCCCACCCCAAGCCGACGCCGTAAAGGCTGGAGCACTGGATGGGAGAAACCTCCTCCTAGCCAGCCCAACGGCTTCAGGCAAAACGTTGATTGCCGAGCTATGTGCCCTAAAACATGTTCTGGAGAACGGCGGCAAGGTTCTATATTTGGCGCCATTAAAAGCTTTGGCGAACGAGAAATATGAGGAGTTTAAAAAGTATAGCGTTATCCGTAAGCCTGACGGCAGACATGTAAGCGTAGGTATAAGCACAGGAGACTTCGATAGCAGCGACCCCTGGCTTGGAAAATTCGACATTATTGTGACAACCAACGAGAAATGCGATTCGCTCTTAAGGCATAGAGCTCCATGGATAAATGAAATAACTCTTGTTGTTGCCGATGAAGTCCACCTCCTTAATGACGTTGAGAGGGGGCCGACACTTGAGGTTGTCCTGGCGAGGCTTATGCAGCTCAACCCGAACATACAGGTGTTGGCTTTAAGCGCAACGGTTAAAAATCATGATGAGATAGCGGAGTGGCTTGGCGCTAGGGCGATAACGACCGAGTGGAGACCCGTTAAGCTCCGTGAAGGCATCCTTCTAGATGATGAGGTGCAGTTTAAGGATGGGGGTTCGATTAAAGTTAACCGGTTGGTTAAGGATCCATCTATAAATCTCGCGTTGCACGCCGTTAAGCAGGGTGGGCAAGCCCTTATATTTGCGTCCTCTAGGAAGAGCGCGGTTAACCTGTCTAGGAAGGCTGCCCCTGAAGTGGGCGCGCTGCTCTCTAAGTCGCTTAAACGCTCGCTGGAAAATATAGCTGAGGAGATCCTCTCGTCTGGCGAGAGGACTAGGCTAAGCGATCTTCTGGCTGAGCTTGTTAGGAATGGGGTTGCGTTCCATCACGCTGGTTTATCTGGGGTTCACAGGAAAATCATTGAGGACTCCTTCCGCGATGGGAAGATTAAGGTTTTAACGGCTACGCCAACATTGGCTTTCGGCGTTAATCTGCCGGCTAGAATGGTGGTTATAAGCGATTATAGGCGATATGAGCCGGGCTACGGCTACTACCCCATATCCGTCCTAGAGTATAAGCAGATGGTTGGGCGCGCTGGTAGACCGAAATATGATGATGTTGGCGAGGCGGTTCTTGTGGCTAGAACCGAGGAGGAGCGCAGCTATCTTATGGAGAGCTTCGTTTTAGCTAAGCCTGAGCGTATATGGTCT
>JAWBZG010000015.1:0-25045 GCA_038866525.1 Bathyarchaeia archaeon | reverse complement strand
AGATTGCTGAGGCTGAGAAACTTCTACAAGAAATAGAGATAAACTTTAAGGAGAATATTAAGAGCGATTTTGACATCGGTTTTATTAGAGCGCTTAAAGGAATTATATTAATGTATAAGTCGGGCGATCAGAGCTCCTTCTTAAACAACCTTAACCTAAATGACGCGGGCGTTTTGAGAAAATATTATAGTGAGTTTTTAGAGTTTTCTATGGATGATTTACACTCCAATTACGATAGGGGATACTTCTCAGCGCTATCGCAATTTATGCTTTTCGCGCTTAGAAAACTAGAATCAAGAGGAAAATAGCTGGATTTAGTACGGATGTAAAATTGTGTATAGGAGAACCCAGAAGAAGATCCATGAGGCAATATATATGCCTACGCCGGTCTTAGTAATATCCGATGGTTTATTAACTTTCGCGATGAATATCTGCCTTAAAATCCTATCACTTACAAGATATGTCGCCACACAGAGCATTATTCCACTAAAAACATTATTCACTCTTAGAAGCACACATAGGGCTCCCACGAGGGCTCCAAGAGCAACCTTAACCCAATAAATAATGTTTAAAGGCTCCATTTAACATCTACCTCTATGGTGATCACTTGAAGGAACAGATGAGCAGCTTCGATATAGCAGCTATAGTTGCGGAGCTTAATGGCATCATTAAAGGCTCCCGGATCACCAAGATCTATCAAATAGATGGTAAAATCTTACTCTTAAATCTTCATAGTCCAAAAGGCGAAAATCTTCAGCTTTTAATTGAAGCTGGCAAAAGAATTCACTTAACCTCATATGATTTCGAGAAGCCTAAGAAGCCGCCAAACTTCTGTATGGCTCTGCGGAAATACCTTGAGAACTGCGTAATCAGGGAGGTTACACAGTACGATTTCGAAAGAATAGTTGAAGTCACCGTTGGACGCGGCGATCAGAATTATCGCCTCATAATTGAGATGTTCGATAATGGAAACATAATACTTGTAAACCATGAAAATAAAATTTTACATGCGCTGAGTTATCGAAGAATGAAGGATAGAAATATTTTGAGGGGTGAAGAATTTAAGTATCCTCCCCAAAGGGGTATAAGCCCTAAAAATATAAGCCGAGAACATCTCAGCGAAATTAGAAATTTTGGACAGTTAGAAGTCGTTAAGGGATTAACGAGGCTCTTGGGCATAGGTGGGTTTTATGCCGAAGAGATCCTCCTTGCGGCGGGGGTTGATAAGAGCAAAGCCTGCTCCCTGCTCAGCGAGGAGGATTTAAATGGTATTTTCCGCGGCGTGAAAGATTTAATGCTTCGTGTCGAGCGGGGAAATTATGAGCCATGCATATTCGTTAGTAAGGAGGGCAATTGGGTTGATGTTGCACCATTCCCACTTAAAAAGTACTCCGACCTAAATGTCCAGAGGGTTGAATCTTTTAACAGGGCTCTCGATGAATATTATACGAAGTTTTCAGTTAGCTTGAGAGCTAAGAAGATAGAGGACGTTGCTAAGCAGGAGATAGCCAACTTAGAGAAGATACTTGATGGTCAGAGAAAAAGTCTGCGGGAGTTAAGGGATAAGGCTGACGCATACCGCCGGGTCGGAGACACGATATATAGTCATCTCTATGAACTCGACAGTTTGCTGAAGAGAGTTATAAGTGAAAAAAAGATGGGCAGGAGCTGGGATGAAATAACAAGGGTCTTGCTGGAAGAGAAACAGAATTTAATCTCGCCCTCAATCTATTTCGCGTCCCTAAAACCCGAAAACCTGACGCTTCAAGTGTCGATAAACGGGCAAATTATCGATTTAAATCTTAAAATGTCAGCGCAGCAAAATGCTGCAGAATACTATGAGATGGCGAAGAAGGTTGAGAGCAAAATCAGCGGCCTAGAGGAAGCCATTAAGCAGACTATGGCGAAGATTGAGGAAGCCAAGATGAAAGCTGGTGAGAAAATTAGGGAAGCCTTGAAGCCTCCATCGATTAAAAGGAGGAAAGAGTGGTTTGAAAAGTTCCGCTGGTTCTTCTCTTCAGAGGGGTTCCTTGTTATAGGTGGGAGGGATGCTGCATCAAACGAGGTGCTGATCCGTAAACATATGGAGAACCATGACATAGTTCTCCACGCGGATATCGCTGGCTCACCATTCACCATCATTAAAACCCAAGGTAGAACACCAACGGAGATAACCATCAACGAGGCGGCTCAGTTTACAGCCTCTTATTCACGGGCATGGAGAGAGCAGGTTAGCGCTGTAGATGTCTACTGGGTTAAGCCTGAACAAGTCAGTAAGAACCCGCCTTCAGGAGAATATCTTCCGAAAGGTTCTTTCATGATTTATGGGGCTAGAAACTACATCAGAAACGTCCCGCTTGAATTATCTATAGGTGTTAAAGATGATGATGGGTTAAGGGTTATCGGCGGACCGACCAACGCCGTATCTAAACAGACAAGCCTTTACGTTAGAATTTTTCCCGGGAATACGCCTAGCGGAAAACTCGCTAAGGAAATTAGGGGGATGCTAGCGGATATGGCTGCTCCTGAAAAACGTGAAGAGATCTTAAGGATTCCATTGGAGGACATTCAGGCTTTCATACCGTCAGGTAGGGGAAAGATAGGCTGATGATAGGTGAGCAAAAATTTATTTTCTAATGGGCATTTTATCTTAGTTGGAGGGATTATGATGGATTTTTATGACGCGATTAGGACTCGTAGAAGCATAAGATCCTATAAACCCGACCCAGTACCAGACGACGTTCTGATGAAGATTTTAGACTCCGCCAGAATAGCTCCCTCCGGCTCAAACCGTCAGCCATGGAAGTTTATAGTCGTAAAAGATGAAGAAGTTAAGAGAAAAGTGGCTGCTGCATGTAGTAGACAAATGTTTATAGCTGAAGCCCCAATAGTCATCGTGGCTTGCGGGCGAAATATACACTACAATAGGGGCGGATATATGGGAGACCTAAGCATGCTCGTCGACGTCTCAATAGCGTTCACCCACCTGATCTTGGCTGCAAGGGCAGAGGGTTTAGGGACATGCTGGATCGGAGCATTTGATAACAATGAGCTAAAAAGGATTTTAGATATACCTGAAGAATGGAACGTTGTGGCAGTAACCCCGCTTGGTTATCCAAAAGATGAAGGTTTTGGGGAGCCGGGACCAAGAAAACCTCTCTCAGAAATAATCTCCGTAGACAGATTTCAGGATTGAGGATTGTTTAGAGTTCCCTTTAATAGAATAATGGAATGGAGGTTATCTTATGAAGACGAATAAAGAAGTTTTCATTGTTCCTGAGCCGAAACGCTTAAAGTTTACTGGGAAATGGTTTGCTTTCAATGGTTTCTCAAATTTCCCAAGTTTTCTTAAGTTGGAGTTCGCTGTTCCTGAGGGCGATTGGGTCATCTCTGAAGTTGGAGGGGTAGGTGAAGAGAGCAAGCTAAAGATTGAGGAGGGGAAGGTTACCATATGCGGCGCGCAGAACATAGGTTATGCGACGCTTATACAGCTAATTATCCAAGGAAAAGGTTATTTACCTGAGGTTGAGGTGGAGGAGTCCTTTAAATTCAGGTTAAAAGGTTTTCATCTGGATATAGCCAGGGGCGGGGTTCCGAAAGTTGAGACATTTAAGAGGATGCTGCGCTTCCTATTTCTGCTTAAATATAATTATTTCGCCATATATTTTGAGGATTTATTCCCGTGGAAGAGTTATCCGCAAATAGGTGCGCATAGAGGTAGGCTGACCGAAGAAGAATTAAGGGAAATAATAGACTATGGCGGCAAACTGGGCATAGAGGTCTTCCCATCGCTTGAACTCTCCGGACATATGGAGAATATTCTTTCGCTGCCTGAATTCCAAAAATTTAGTGAATGGCATAACCCGAGGGAGGGCTGCCTAGACTTAAGTAATGATGAGGCTAGAGAATTCGCCTATAAGCTTCTTGAGGAGGCGATCAATTTTTTCCCAACAGCCAAATATATCCATGTGGGCGGAGACGAAACATGGGCGCTTGGAAGGGGGAGAAGCCTAAATAAGACATGGGTCTTCGAAGGACCGCGGCTATATGAAATACATCACAAAGAAATGATTAGTAGGGTTTTGAAGGCGGGTAAAGAGCCGATTTTATGGGGAGATATGATTTCAGGCATGTACTTAAGAGAGGACGCGGAGAAATGGAGTGAAATCCTTAAGAGCGATATATGGGCGAAATCAATTATAGCTAACTGGGATTACAGTCCAAGCTCAAAAGAATACTTTAAGGATAAGATAAGAATCTTCAAGAATCGAGGCTTAAGGCAGATAGTTTGCCCCGGGCTCTCTAACTGGAACAGATATTATCCAAATTTTGATTCAGCCCTAACAAACTTAAGGAACTTTCTTTCGGCTGCGGCAGAAGAGGGCATAGAGGGCTTTTTGGTGACGGCTTGGGGTGATGATGGAGAGGAGTGCCTATTCTCCCTCCTAAATCCATTAATATTGGCAGCTATGGAGTTCGCTGAAGGGCAGGGGAGCTGGGAGAGAAAGTGGCTCGCAATAAGCGGTGAAAGCGAAGAAATTCTAAAATCCAGAGTTCTCTTTGGGAAAAGGGAGTTTTCAGACGTTATAAAGCACGTTATATTCAAGGACTATTGGTATGGAAGGCTCTCGGAAGATGAGCGGAGAAGAATTCTCGTGGAATGGAAGAAGATGTTTGAGGAGATTAGAGATGTTCAACTGCCCAAAGACTTAGATTTTATAAGAAAGCTGCTTATACTTGGGATAAAAATTATTGAGGGGGAAGCAAAAGTCTCAGATTTTATCGCTCTATCAAATATCTATGTTGGCTTGTGGCTTGAGGAGAGGAAGCCCGAAGGGTTAGAGAAGATCGTTGAGAGGTTCTGGGGTATGGCTGGCAGACTGGATGCTGCCCTCTCATAACATAAATGGCAAAATCATATGGCAAACCGAGATACTTTGACAAATTCCCGCAAGCCTGGAAGTGATAACTTTGGTTGACGTTTGGCTCCCCTATGGTGCAACGGAAGTATGCGTAAGAATACCTGCTGAGAATCTGTGCGGCATCATCAAAGTGCAGGATAAAGATGGCTTAAGAAACTTGGCAGAAGAGACAGAAAGAGCTATTAGAAACCCTATCGGTTCCAAAAGGCTGACGGATATAGTTAAGCCAGGCGATAAGTTGACACTGGCTTTAAACATGCCGAGTCCAATGCTATCTAAACTAGTGGTCTCTTCGATAATGAGTAAAGTCTCGCAACTTGGTTTAAAAAACGATGATTTAACGGTCATTCTCGCCCATGACCCACTTACCCCGAAAACGACCAGCCTACTTGGTCAGATTAGAGACGAAATCTCCCTCCTAGGTGTAAACGTTAAAGTGCATGACTATTTCGCTGGCAATAATACATGTATTAGGGAAGCGGACAGCGGGATAAAAGTACATCTAGATAGGGACTTCGCTGAGTCACCCATCAAAATTACCGCAAGCATCTTTGAACCCAACCCTTACACCCTATACAATTGTAGCGAAAGCGCAATTGCCCTCGGGCTATCTAGCATGGAGACTATTGAAGGTATCTTGACGCCAGCCCTCAACGTTGAGAACCTCGGGGAAACAGTATTCAGAAGAGTTGCCGATGTTTCTCGAACCGTGAAAGTAGACTTTAACATGGTTTTCATTAGAAACGTGAAAGGCGACATCGTGGAGGTCTTAGCAGGAGACTTCGAAGAAACGTCGCTTGAAGGCGTTAAAATAGTTGACTCGCTCTTTAAAGTCCAGGTGGAAGAGAAGACAGATATAACTGTTGTGAGTCCAGGTGGCGTACGATTCGATAGAAGTATCTTTAACGCCTGCGGCTGTCTAGAGAATGCGCTCAAAATTACTAGGAAAAATGGCGCCATTATACTTGTCGCTGAATGCCCCGAGGGATATGGAGATATAGAGATGCAGAAGATCGTAGAGAGGTTTGGAGGCGACGTAGAATCATTAGAGAAAGATTTGAGAAAAAAGTTTAGTGTACGCGGCTTCATAGCTTATCGTTTTCTTAGGGCTTTAAAAAAGACCAGCGTTTTCATGACTTCGGCGATACCTGACCATTACGCTGATAAAATTTCAAGCCTGAAGGTGTTTAGGGTAGCGAACGAAGCCTTGAAATACGCGCTAGATAAATTTGGGAGAAAACCTAAAATTTCAGCGATATTGCATGGAAGCTTAATTGTTCCCACCGTGAAGGAACCGGAGCCTAAACCGGCCTGAGAAGAGAAACGATTTTTAGACAGTATCTAGCTAATTGATTTTGCTGGCTGGGGTGAAAACACGTATACGATAAGGAAATTTAAGCTGGAAGACTTAGAGCAAGTAATGTATATAAATAGGACTTGTCTCCCAGAAAACTACTCAACTTACTTTTTCATCGACTTATATAAGAGTTTTCCAGAAACATTCATAGTTGCTGAGAAAGATGACCAAGTAGTCGGCTACATTATGTGCCGTATCGAAAGCGGTTTCTCCGGGTTCGGTTTAGTTAAGAGGGGTCATATCATATCGATAGCTGTGTTGCCGGAGCATAGGCGAAAAGGAATCGGTGAAACATTGCTTAAAGAAGCCCTCCAATCAATGATGAACTACTATGGTGTAAAGGAATGCTATTTAGAGGTTCGGGTTAGCAATACGCCGGCAATAAACCTATACAAGAAAGTCGGGTTCAAAATCGAGAAAGTTATTAGAGGATATTATGCTGATGGGGAAAACGCCTATTTAATGCGTATAAAGATGCCTTAAAAGGAGCGAGTTCGGTAATGAAAAGGGCGCGCATATCTAAGGAGCAAGTTGAGCACATAGCTGAGCTTGCTCATATAGAGTTGACGGAAGAGGAAAAGAACCTTTTCACCGAACAATTTAATAGGATTCTTGAGTTTTTTGAAAAGATTAGCAGTATTAATACTGAGGATGTGCCGCCCACATACCACGTCTTCGACCTAGTAAATGTTTTTCGTAAAGATGAAGTTGGAGAGCCATTGCCTAAGGAAAGCGCTTTGAGAAACGCTCCAAGAAGAGAAGAAAACTTCTTCAAGTCGCCCAGAATTGTTTGAGCCCACTTTAAGGAGAGCATTCTCATGAGGCTACGTGATTTATCAGCGATAGATGTTGTTGAACGAATAAAGCGGCAGGAAATAACGGCGGAAGACTATATTAGCTCAATAGCCGAGAGAATCTTTGAGGTCGACGGAAACATAAACGCCTTCATATCGGTTGTAGCCGATGAAGCGTTGGAGAAAGCCAGAGAAATTGATAGGAGGGTGAGTAGGGGGGAGAAAGTTGGCAAGCTAGCTGGCGTAGCCATAGCGGTGAAGGATAACATATGTACGCTCGGAATCCGAACGACATGTGCCTCACGGATGCTTGAGAAGTTTGTGCCGCCTTACGATGCCACAGTTATTGAGCGGCTTAAACGTGAGGACGCTATAATAATAGGAAAGACAAACATGGATGAATTCGCAATGGGCTCAACCACTGAAACCAGCTACTTTGGACCCACAAGAAACCCTTGGGATTTAACTAAGGTTCCAGGCGGTTCCTCTGGCGGAAGCGCAGCAGCCCTAATATCTGATGAAGCCACATTAGCTTTAGGCTCTGATACAGGCGGCTCGATAAGATGCCCAGCTAGCTACTGCTCGGTCATAGGGCTTAAACCTACATATGGTTTAGTGAGCCGTTACGGGCTGATAGCATATGCTAACAGTCTAGAGCAGATAGGTCCGATGGCGAAAAACACCCTCGATTGCGCGCTACTTTTATCAGTGATAGGGGGGTATGATCCGAAAGACAGCACCTCGCTAAATGTTTCCCTAGAACATTGCTTCAGCAGTATCACGGATGACGTGAAGGGCTTAAACCTCGGATTAATAAAGGAGTTTTTCGGCGAAGGTGTCGAAGACCCCGTGAAGAAACATGTGTGGAGAACCATTCATCTACTTGAGGATTTAGGCGCAGCATATGATGAGATTTCTCTACCAAGCCTGGAGTACGCGTTGGCCGCCTACTATATTATCGCTATGTCTGAGGCTAGCTCCAATCTCGCTAGGTTCGATGGATTAAGATATGGATTTAGGGTTGAGAGGGATGATGCTGATTGGTCTAAGATTTACGCTAAAAATAGAAGTATAGGTTTCGGGGCTGAAGTTAAGAGGCGTATAATGCTTGGAACCTACGCTTTATCAGCGGGCTATTATGAGCAGTATTATCTTAAGGCGCTTAAAATTAGAACCATAATTCGAAGAGAATTTGAGGCGGCCCTCAAAAAATTCGACGCGTTAATCGGGCCAACCATGCCTTTGCCACCATTTAACATAGGTGAGAAGATACAGGATCCCTTAACCCTATACATGTGCGATGTGCTAACAGTTCCAGCCAACTTAACAGGTTATCCAGCCATATCCATACCATGCGGGTTTGAAGGTAACTTACCTATAGGTTTACAGGCTATTAGCGGCCCGCTCCGCGAAGATGCACTCCTAAAAATCTCCCTTGCTCTCGAGAGAAATGCCGGCGTCATTGGGAAGAAACCCGTCTTATAAAAGGGGAAAGACTTTATTATTTTCTTTTAATTAATTAAATCTGGAGGGTTAATTCTTGAATCATAGAGAGAGATTTCTCCGAACTTTTGAGTTTAAGGATGTTGATAGAGTCCCAGACTATGAGTTCGGCTATTGGACTGAAACAATCGACAGATGGCATAAAGAGGGACTGCCTATGGAAAAAAAGACCGATAGGGATGTGGAGTTATATCTGGGGCTTGAGGGATGGGACTGCATTGAGATGCTGCCAATTAGAACTGGCCTCTGGCCGACGCTCCCAGAGAGGATAATAAGGGAGGAGAGGGATAGGGCTATAGTTGATGATGGTATGGGCGGCATATACATTAAAACCACATCATCATCCTCTGTCCCACATTACATTCGCTATCCGCTGAAAAACAGAGACGACTGGGAAAAACTGAGACCATTCTTTGACCCGGACACCCCCGGGCGCTTCCCATTAAATTGGGGTGAAGTTGTTGAGAGCTATAGGGAGCGAGATTACCCGCTGGGCATTAGCATTGGAAGCCTATATGGTTGGCTAAGGAACTGGATGGGCGTTGAGAGAATATCAATAGCATTCTATAGAGACCCAGATTGGATTGCCGAGATGATGGATACCTTTATCAATCTATGGATCAAGATAATCCGCAGGGCTCTCAGGGATGTTAAAGTGGACTTTGCAACGTGGTGGGAGGATATGTGCTACAGCCGTGGACCACTAATCTCAGTTAAGCATTTCGAGGAGTTTATGGTCCCAAGGTATAGGAAGGTTACTGATGTCTTAAAAGAGTATGGTGTACGCATAAATATCGTCGACTCTGACGGCGACATAACTTTACTTGTTCCAGGGTGGCTTAAAGCAGGCATAAACTGTATGTTTCCGCTTGAAGCCCGATATACCGACGTCTATAGGCTTAGGGAGGAGTACGGTAATAAGATTCTCCTCATGGGCGGCGTAAATAAGCTCGCTTTAATAAGCGGCGAAAAAGGGATAGAGAAGGAGCTTGAGAGGCTTACGCCCCTACTTAAGGAGGGCGGATATATACCGATGGTTGATCATAGAGTTCCGCCAGAAGTCTCCTATCAAACCTATTTAATCTACCTTAGGAAGAAACGCGATTGGATTGGTAGAAGAGACATTTAGCCAGTTTAATTCCCCTCTAGAAAAAATAGAGGTTGATAGCGTGAAAAAGTCCGGGAAACCGGTTATTGGTGTAACGATCGGCGATCCAGCCGGAATAGGTCCAGAAATCTCTATAAAAGCTTTGCTTGAACCAAGCGTGCTCAAAGTATGTAAACCTGTCCTTATAGGCGACCTATCTGTGTTAAGGAGCGTCAATGAACGCTTGGGGTTAAATGCAAGCTTCAGAACAATAGATTCTCCGGAAGAGGCTAAGGGCGAGAGGGGGTCGATTGAGCTAATTGACCTTGATAACGTGAACCTAAAGAACCTTCCGGTTGGGGAAGCCTCATCCGAGTCGGGGAGAGCCTCAATACAATATATTGAGAAGGCTGTGGAATATGCTTTGAGGCGGGAGTTCTCTGCCATATCTACTGCGCCAATAAATAAGAAGGCTATAAGCATGGCGGGCAGCAAACACATCGGGCATACTGAGATCTTAGGAGCCCTATGCGGGGTCAAAGAGCCTCTAACAATGTTCTGGGTTAAAAATATGCGAATCTTCTTTCTAACTAGGCATGTGCCGTTAATCGAAGCCGTGAAGATGGTTAAAAAAGAGAGGATAATCAATATGACCCTGAGGATTAGGAAAGCGTTACATCAGCTGGGGATAAATAACCCGAAGATAGCTGTAGCGGCGCTAAATCCTCATGCCAGCGACGGGGGGCTAATTGGCAGCGAAGAGATTGAAGAAATAATCCCGGCGATAAGGGAGCTTCAAAGCATGGGTCTAAACGTTATCGGTCCGATTCCAGCCGACAGCGTTTTTCGTCAGGCGCTAGAGCAAAAATATGATGCCGTATTATCGCTTTACCACGATCAGGGCCACATACCTGCGAAAACCCTAGACTTCTATGGAACGGTTGCCGTGACTTTGGGTCTCCCATTCATAAGGACGTCTGTCGACCATGGGACAGCTTATGATATTGCCTGGAAAGGGTTAGCGAATCATAAAAGCCTGGTTGAAGCCATAAAATTGGCTGCAAAGCTCTCGAAAGTTTACTCTCCAAATTCAGGGTAAGATGGATGCGAAAGGTTATACTTGATGCAAACTTCCTTTTACTCCCCATCCAATTTAAGATAGATATTTTTAGTGAGATTGAAGGTTTAATTGGGCACTTCGAGCCAATAGTTCTCTCGACGACGGTGGAGGAGCTTAGGAGGTTGGCGGCTAAGGGTTCTGAAAAAACTCGAAGGCAAGCCCTTTTAGCTATGGAGATCGCTAAAAAGTGTAAGATTATACAGGTTGATGTTAAACCAGAAGAGAAACGCGATGATGTTTTAATGCGGTTTGCAAAAGAAAAGAATTGCATAGTTGCGACTAATGATAGAATCCTTAGAAGAAAGCTGAGAGAAAGCGGCATAACAACGATTTTTTTAAGGCAAGGCTCCTACCTGCAAGTTAACGGATACATTTAATCAAATTCTTTACAATTAGAACATTTTAATCTTGACTTACTCGGAGCAAAGTTTTAATATTTCTTTTGTCTTCCCTTTCTTTGTCCCTGGAGGAATAGCTTGAAACCTGAAATTATCAATGCTAAAACGAATCCTCTAAGGGACGATGAAGTTAAAGATATAGTTAACATCGAACGGCATCCGCTGGTTAAAAAGTGGCTTATTGAGTATGCTGATGAGGAGTTTGAAAAGGAGCTTGAGGAGTATAGGAAATTCTTCAGTAATCTTCAGGGCGACAGTAGAGTTGACGTTTTAGTCGCGAAGATTAATGGGCGTGTAGCAGGCTTCTTAGCTTTATGGCGTATGGATGAGGGCGACGGGCACGTCGCAAGCATAGGAATAAGCGTTCACCCGGATTATTGGGGTAAAGGAGTGGCAACGAACTTGATAAAAGAGTCTATAAAGCTTGCTAGGGAAAAGGGGATTAGAAAACTCGTTATAGAGACGCTCGAGGAGAATAGTGCTATGAGACATGTGGCTGAAAAATTAGGGTTTAAGCTTGAGGAAATGAGAAAGAAGAAAATTTTCAAGGATGGCATGTATCATAGCGAAGTCGTTTACTCGCTTCAACTCTAATAATGTCAAAAAATGTTGATAGAAAACTTTAAATAACTGTCTTACCGTGCATACATTACACTTTGTAGCACCAAAGTGTGCTACAGTGAGCGCGCGAAATAGAAAATGGGAGAAAACTGGAAAAATATTCTTAAAAAAAGTATAACTAGACCAGAGCAGATTCTAGAGAAGTTTAATGTTGATATCAAGCCGATTAAGGCTGTTGCTGAGCAGTATCCGATGTTTGTTTCAAGGTACTATTTTGACCTTATAGAGGAAGTTGACGACCCCATATGGAAGCAATGTATACCCAGCCCGCTTGAGCTTCAGGACCCATATGGGTATGAGGATCCGCTTAATGAGGAAGGAGACAGCCCGGTTCCAGGTTTAGTGCACAGGTATCCAGATAGAGTGCTCATGTGTGTATCCAATAGTTGCGCAACTTACTGTAGGTTCTGCACCAGGAAGAGGAAGGTCGGTAAACCCTCCATAAGCTTCTCAGATGACATCTATCTGGCGCAGATCAAGTATATCCGCGAAAATCCAAGCATCAGAGATGTGCTTCTCTCCGGCGGGGATCCATTCATGCTGCCCGACGAAAAAATAGATTTTCTCTTAAAGAAGCTTAGAGCAATACCTCATGTTGAGATACTGAGAATAGGCACAAGGGTTCCATGCACGCTGCCCCAAAGAGTAACCCCCAAGTTATGCAGGATCCTTAAGAAATATCATCCATTGTACGTGAATGTTCACTTTGAACATCCACGTGAGATAACTGAAGAGAGTGAGCACGCGTGCGGGCTGCTAGCTGACTCCGGTATACCATTAGGTAATCAATCAGTCCTTTTAAGAGGCGTTAACGATGACCCGGAGGTTATGAAGAGCTTAGTTCAGAAATTGCTTAAGATACGTGTCAGACCATACTACTTGTTCCAGATGGATCTCGTTAAGGGAACATATCACTTTAGAACTAGGGTTGAGGTCGGCCTCAAAATACTTGAAAGCCTGATCGGGTGGACATCTGGGCTGGCTATACCGCGCTTCGTTATAGATGCGCCCGGCGGAGGAGGGAAGATTCCGCTTCAACCAAACTATATTCTCTTAATGGATGATGAAAAAATTGTTCTAAGGAATTATGAGGGAAAAATATTTGTTTACCCGCAAATACCCTTGGAGAAAGAGAGAGGCGAGGTTCTATTTAGTCCAAGGTCTTTGAGCGCTGAAGTACCGTGAAACTCCTTGTGGAGACGGCTAGTGTATGGTTCTAAGGGTTGGCTTAACATATAATCTTAGGAAGAAAATTGCTGAACATGAAGGTTTACCAGAAGATTATTATATAGAGTTTGATGATGAGAGCACGGTTAACGCTATAGCTTCAGCCCTTGCTTCAGGTGGATGCAGGGTTATAAAAATTGAGGCTGATGAGAATGCTCACACAAAGCTGCGCAGATGTAAGCCCGACATAGTCTTTAATATTGCTGAGGGTACGCGTGGTGAAAGCCGCGAGTCCCACATACCAGTTATATTAGAGATGCTCGGTATACCATACACAGGCTCTGGACCGGCAACATTAGCTATATGTTTAGATAAAGCCATGACACATAAAGTTTTAAGCGCATATGGGGTTCCGTCACCAAAGTTCCAAGTTTTTAAGCGGGCTGATGAGGAGCTTGACGGCAACTTAAGCTTCCCGCTAGTTGTTAAACCCTTGCTTGAAGGCTCAAGTAAGGGGATTAGGAGCAGCTCCCTAGTTAGAGACGAAAAGAGTCTCAGAAAACAGGTTTCCTGGGTTATAAAAACCTACCGTCAGCCAGCTATAGTTGAAGAGTTTATGCCTGGTAGAGAGTTTACTGTAGGGTTGATAGGGAATGAGGAACCATTTGTTTTACCGATAGTTGAAATACAGCTCGATAAGCTGCCCAATGGGGCGAGCCCAATATATTCTTATGAGGCTAAATGGGTTTGGGACACCCCTGAGAAACCTCTTGACATATTTAAGTGTCCGGCGGACATACCTCTAGAACTCGATGAGGAGATAAGGGAGATCGCCATCAAAACTTTCAAGATATTAAATTGCAGGGATCTATGCCGCATAGATATGAGACTAGATAAGGAAGGGACGCCGAGAGTTCTAGAGGTTAATCCATTGCCCGGCCTAATACCGGACCCAAATGCTCATTCATGCCTGCCTGAAGCCGCTAGAGCTGCTGGCTTCACATATGAAGAGTTAATTTGCACGATTCTCTGGCAGGCTTTAAAAAGGTATGGGCTTCAGAACCTCTTCAAAAATAAGCATTTAGTGAAGATCCCGTAGAAAATTGCTTCACGTAAACAAGGGGCTTCTACCAGCCCTCTCGAGCGCGAAATCAAGTATTCTCTTAATGAAGTCCTCGAAAGGTATTCCAGCGGCTCTTAGGGATCTGGTGAAACCAGCTTCTGGGGATATATCTGGGTTTGGGTTGACTTCAAGGATATATGGGGTCTCTGTTTTGCTCTCAAGGCGGATATCTACCCGCGCGTAGTCTCTGCAACCCAATATTTTATATGCTTTTAATGCGGCATTCTCCACTCTGCTTTTTATCTCACCGCTTAATTCCGCTGGGCAAACTGGTCTAGTCTTAGCGTATTCTTCGCTCTCCTTAATCCATTTAGCTGCATAATCAACTATTTTCGGCTCATCATTAAAATCAAAGATGATTTCCGATATAGGGAGAATAATCGGCTTCTCGTTGCCCAATATTGACACGTTAAACTCTCTCCCGCTAATATATTCCTCGACAAGCGCTGGTTGACCATATAAACTGATGATGCGTTCAACTTGACTCTTAAGCTCCATATGGTTCCTAACGAAACTGCGCCGTGATATACCTATGCTTGCGTCTTCTCTTAGCGGCTTAACCATCAATGGGGGACTTAAACCTTCTGCATCTTCAGGTATATTTTCGCGCGTAGTTATCACGCGATAGTTTGGCGTCGATACGCCATACGCTCTCAGAACAGCTTTTGCTAAACCTTTATTTTGGCATAATCCAAGCGTTAATGGGGGTGACCCGGTGTACGGTATTCTCATGATTTCAAGTATTGATGGAATATGCATCTCAAGGCTGCTATCCCCCATAAAACCTTCACAAAGGTTTATAACTACATCTGGCTTATAGGACTTAAGACCTTTAATAACCTCCTCAATATCATCTCTCACCGGAAGAAGTTGGTAATTAACACTAAGTTTCTCGAGGGCTTCTTGAACAGCCTTCACCTGATCTAAAACCTCCTCTTCAGCCAAATAATCTATCTCTTCACCTCTTAGGGGCTTCGTGGGCAAGTTAAACAATATGCTGATTTTAAGAGTCAAACCCCATGCGCTCCGCAACCTTGTTTTCTACTATTTTGAAGTAACATCCACGCATATATTTTCCTACGATTCCAAGAGAGAAGTTTATTAAGATGCGTGTTTCAATACCCTGTCAAGCAGGGTATGATGAAAGAGAAATTGGTGAACGAGACTTCGAAGATAAAATCCATGTTTAAGGGGAACATTAAGGCTCTGATGGTTAGAGATCTCGCTCTCACGGTTATAGCTGGGTTAAGTGGTGGGCTTGATATATTGTTTGTTAAGGAGGTTCTTGGAGCCGATGCAATAATTTTAGGTATGCTCGCTTCAATCTGGTCGATGGTTTTCCTAGCCTTTATATTGTTCGGCGGCTGGATATCTGACCGATATAGTCGAAAGAAAATGTTAATTGCAGGTATGGCTTTAACCCTGCCAAACCCATTAATCTACGCGTTCGCACCAGACTGGCAGATAACTATCGTAGCAAACTTTCTTGGGGCTATTGGTACAGCGCTCGTTGCACCAGCCTACGTAGCGATCTTATTTTCGTCTTCTGAGCAGAGGAGCAGGAGCAGAACGATAGCCATGATGAACACTATCAACAATATTGCTAACGTATTTGTTCCGCCGATAGGAGCATACTTAATCCAAACGCTGGGCGGCGGAAGGCTGGATTGGCTCAGAAACATTTTCCTTACACAATTCTTCCTCACAATAATTGTCCTACTTTACACAGCCCGAAGGCTTGAAGACAAACCGCCATCAATCAGGAAAGCGCCGAAAAGTCTCATCGAAGCCGTTAAAGATGTTTTTGGGCAGATAGGCAGAATATATAGGGTTTCAAAGGAGAGGAAAGCTACACCGTGGCTTTTTCTAGCTCTAACCGGCCCTTGGGCCTGGGAGGCCGTTGCCCCATTTTGGGTAATATATGCTGCTGAAGTATGTGGAGCGCCGATAATAGTTTTGGGGCTTTTACCATCAGTCTACAGTTTAACAGCGGCTACATTAATGATTCCGTTGGCTGAAATTTCGGACAAAAAGGGGAGGAAAACGGTGATACTCTTCACGCGCCCATTTCTATATATATGCTTAATTCTTTTGTTAGCTGGCGGAACATTTAAGTGGTTGAGCATAGTTCCATTTATCCCGCTCGCCGCATGGATATTTAGGGCAATAGGTGATGCTTCCGGCCCCTCTTGGACGGCTGCTTCAACAGAGGTTATACCTGAGGAGCTTCAGAGCGAGTGGGAGGCTACGAGAGATTTCTTATGGAGGAGTATGGCTATACCAGCTGTTTTGATTGGAGGGTTGCTATGGAATATTGACCCTAGACTACCATTCGTAATGGCTCTCGTCGTCGACGGTTTAATAAGGTTCCCGGTACTGATATATGAGATCCCGGAAACTTTAATAGTTCACGGTCACCACCACCCGATGGGGCCGCATATAATCCTCTATGGGTTGCCCGGAGCCGGAAAGACTTTAATTGCCCGACTGGTACAGAGGGAGCTGTCGCTGGAAATAATCGATGAGAGAGCTATTGGGGAGGAGATTAAGGGGCAGGAAAATCATTTGATCCCGCTGCCTTTCCTAGAAAAAGGCAATGAGAGAGAAATCGAAGAGAAATTAAACTCCATACTTTCCAAGATTAGTAGAGCCGCAGTTATAGAGGGTGAACCGGCGTTATTTGCCGCGAAAGATGAAGATAAAGGTTTAATTGTTCTGCTTGTTGCGCCTAAGGATGAGAGGGTTAAAAGGGAGATGAGGAAGTATGGGGGACCGGACTTTGTTGTGCTTAAAAAAATTGAGGATGAGGACCGAAAATTCTTAAGGTTAACGAGACAGCTTTTTGGCGCCGATGTATCTAAGCTTCCCCCATTTGATATAGCAATAAATACTGAAAGAATCCCACCAGAAAAGATCTTAAAGATTATTAAGATTCTTTATAGCGGCGATAACAGGGAGACATAGATGGGAAACCAAAACGATCAGTGAGCTGAAAAGAGCTCCCGTAACTTCGAAATCATGAATAGAAAATCTTTAAGTAAACGTTTTTAACCTAATTGTTTCCTCATAATTGCTGAGAAGGTGTCTGAATGGTTTTTTACGTGGTTTACAGCGTTCCAAAGGAATATAAGAGCAGGGGCTTAATACCTAAGCGCCTTAAGGCTTTGGGTTGCAGGCGCATATACGGTTCTTTTTGGGAAGTGAATGAGCGTAAAATAGATGAAATCTTAAAGGTCATAGGCGATAATCAGCCGATACTTTTAAGGAGAACCAGAGATATTAGGAAACCATTATACGATGGAGAGGGAAACCTAGTTGACTTTGGAAGCCTCATAGTTTTAGTCTATAACCCTGAGAACGATGGAAATGCTAAGATCAAATGGTTGCTGGCTAAGACACCATACGTGAAACTATGTCGATCAGTTTACGCTTTTCCTCAAAACAGCGATCGATATGAAAGAAGGGGCGGAGTGTTTGAAATAAACAATCTTCTAATGCTGGTTAAGGAGCATAGTAAGGATGCGGCAATATTCTCTAGAGTTGTAATTGTGAATAGCGGTGAGGTAATGAGCACCTTGATAGAGAGGGTTAAATCAAGGGTTGCAAGGAAAACAGAGAAGATACTTAATGGTTACAAGGATCTTATAGACACGTTTTACGCTGGTCAGGCGGAGAAAAAATACTTGGTTGAAAGGGAGAAAAAGCTTTATAGCGAGTTCAAACACCTGAGGAAATTAATTCTTTTTTATGAAAAGTGGCTCAAAATAGATTTTACAAAAGAAATGATGAAAATTTACTCAGTTATGAGGAAAATAAGGTTGTTAAAAGAGAATTTAAAGGAAAGTGGCGTTTAATTCATTTTTCTATAGAAATAAAAATATTTTAAGGGATTAGTTTTTAATTGGGTGGTCTATTTGCTGCTGATTAATGGCTGGGGATTTACCACTCTTCCTCTTCTTCCTCCCACTCTTCCTCCTCTTCCCACTCTTCTTCTCCCCAGTCTTCCCATTCTTCCTCTTCTTCTTCCTCCTCTTCCTCTTCTCTTGGTGGACTCTTCCTTCTTGACATTTCCGGTCACCACTCTCTGGGAATTATTAATTTGAGGGGAATCAAATAAACCTTTACCAGAAAACCGGAGAAAAATAGTTAAAAGAAAATAATAAAAATAGCCAAATAATGAGTTTTTTAAAGAAAAAATTGGATTTTTATTTCTTTTATTAGAAAAGGATTTAAAATCAAATTTATTTTGAAATAAAAGGAAAAATATTTGGCAATCTTTATCATTTTTAAGTGGGGGAGCGCTTAGGAACGGAGTTACCTTTACTTTAAAATTTTCCCAGTTTCAATAAACCATAAATATAAGTCCAGTTCCCCCAAACTTAAACCAACAGTCTTAGACAACTCTATCAGTTTTTTCTCAATCTCAATATACCTGCGTTTCGTCATGTTTTTCGGCTTCTTCTCTATAAGCCCATATCTAAGTAAAAGATTGATTATATGGAAATCCACTATCGAAACGTTCATGAAACCAATATTTCTGAGGAAATGACTAGCTTCCTTATAGCCAAGCCCCTTAATATTTTTGACGAGCCACTCCCTTAACGCTTTCTCATCCATTGAAGAATTTAAAACCTTCTCTATTTCCGGAATCATCTTCCTCGCTTCAACAATATATTTAGCTCTTGAATTAGGGTGGCGGTGGCCTAAAGCTTTAAGTTTTTCCGTTAAATCTGCTTCAGATAGGCTTAGAAAACCATCATTGATTTCCATTTGAATCTTTATAGCTTTCTCCGCACTGAAGTTTGCGGTCAATATGCAGAAGCAGAGCTCCTTAAAGATCTCGGCAGACGCTTTCCTTCTATTACTTTTAAATTCCTCAACTCTAAGTGCGACTAATTTTCCAACCCCGCTGTTTTTTAGAGTGTTAATAAGGTTGATTAAACTGCTTAAGCCGCGTGTCTTTTCAATAGAATCATTTCTACGTGCTTTCAATGACCTTCCTCGTGCTTGTCGACAATGCTTAACTAAGAATGAGAAAACGGGGATCACTATAATCTTACTATAAACATTAGTTGCTCTATTAGCTCCTTATACCTATTCCTTATAGTTACCTCAGTGACCTTCGCTATCTCAGCTATTTCCCTTTGCGTTCGCTTCTCACCTATTAGCACAGAGGCTATATAGCTTGCTGCAGCAGCTATGCCTGTCGGTCCCCTGCCAGAAGTTAGCTTGAGTTCAGACGCGACTGAGAGAACTTTGTTTGCTATCTCCTCAACCTTACCTTGCATCGTGAGCTGATTTGAGAACTTAGATATATAATGGCTCGCCTTAAGCGGTGGGATGGTTAGGTTTAACTCCTTAACGAGGAAGCGGTAACATCTTCCAACCTCTCTCCTGCTTATATTTGCTGCGTTCGCTATCTCGTCTAAAGTTCTTGGGAGCCCGCATTGTCTACAGGCAATATATACTGCTGCAGCGCTTATCCCCTGAATCGATCTTCCACGTATTAGGCGCTCTTTAACTGCCTTTCTATAAATTATGGAGCTTGTCTCAAAAATACTCTTTGGTAGAGCGAGCACATTTGCTATTTTCATGATCTCTGAGAGGGCGAAAGCAAGGTTTCTCTCCATAGCGTCCGAGACCCTTATCCTTCTCTGCCATTTCCTTAATCTATACATTTGCGCCCTCTGATTCGCATCGAATCTTTTGCCAAAAACATCCCTATTATGCCAGTCGATCACTGTGGATAAACCCTTATCATGTATAGTGAAGGTTACCGGGGCACCAACCCTAGCCCTTTTATCCCTCTGCTCATTATCGAAGGCCCTCCATTCAGGACCTTGATCAGCTATCTTCATATCTACTACGTACCCACACTCCATACAAACAACTTCAGCCGCCTCGTAATCGCGCATTAGCTTCGGACTGCCGCATTCTGGGCAACGCTGAATATCTCTTAGGATTGGAGGGAGGGACGGGGGCTCCACATCTTCACCCATCTTCATCGCTTCCTCTCTGATTCTTTAGGCAGAATGAATATCGGAGAGTTAATGAGCTTTTTTGCCTCTTGATCTTTAACCTTGATCTCAATGTAGGGTGATTCTACTGGGCCGAAAATGTCTGAGACTGTTCCAATCGGTCTCTTCTTTATATCGAAAATTGTCGTGCCAATTTTTGGAGTTTTTTTAACTTTAGCTATAACCTTGTTACCAAGATACATATGTAAAACTTGACCAATCTTTTTCAAGCTATGCATCACCCAAAAGGGATGGATAAGAAAATGAACTCAATCAATTATTTAAGTTTTTCCCAAAAGGCCCGCCTGAGAGCTTCATGAGTTCAGAAGCTATTCTCCTCATAACACGCGACTTACTTTCCCCGCTTTTCCTCACAATAATGGAGCCCATTTTAATCCATGGGAGTCTAGGGTAAAACGCCTCTTGTTGGACTTCATAGCTCAAGCCGAGATTCCTAACGGCGTTCTCGAGCATCACAACATTCGGTGAGGGAACGCAGAACTTCTTTGGTAGACGTCTACCTTCACGTCTAGTTTTCGTAGAGTCAAAGTATACTGGCCATAAAACTATCGAGTCTCTCCTTCGCATATCTAAAACATCTACGTTCTAATATAAAAGGCGCACTTTAATATTTTAAGATGATTTTCTCTCGACTAAAATGGCGTTTAGGACGCCGTCTTGCCCGG
The DNA here is from genome assembly GCA_038866525.1 of Bathyarchaeia archaeon. Classification (GTDB taxonomy): domain Archaea; phylum Thermoproteota; class Bathyarchaeia; order Bathyarchaeales; family DTEX01; genus DTEX01. Next base: position 4,250 of record JAWBZG010000015.1, on the reverse strand, counting down.
GTCTTGAGGTTATCTTCGCTGTTCCTATAGGTGTCTCTACTAAACAACCTTTTGTTATAACGCCTCTTCTATTGTAATCCACGTTTGCCGGGTTCCTTATAACTCTAATGATTTCAACTTTTCTCGTCTCACCTGTCTCTGGATCGGAGACGTTCACCCACTTGGTGCTGACCAATCTAACCTTTATATTTCCTCCCCTTCTGCGGTTCACTCTAATTTTATGCTCACCCAATATGGTTTCAGTTGGGAAAGACCCCATCTCGTATTTTCGTTTTCCTCTGTAGGGTTTCCGTTTTCCGCCAGTGGGTTTCCTTTTATGCAAATCTCCGTGCCAAACAGACATCCTATGCTCCCTTCACTATTAAGTTTTTAAAGGAGGTTTTGGAGCAATATAAGTTTAACGGCTCATTCTTCAGTTGAGAATCTAGCGATGAATTCATCGACATATATCATGAGCCTATCTAGGTCTATATCCGGCTTAGGGATTTCTATTTCACCACCCTCCTCTAGCATGCCAACATGCACTTCCTGCGGCTTTATACCACTATATGAACATTTAGCGCATATAGCTGCCCCTAAACCGGTTGCCTCTGGAAAAGTGGCTTTTAAGACCCTATTCTCAGGGAATAGGGCTGATAAAATACTTAGGTACACGTTGTTTTTCGCGAAGCCTCCCTGGACTACAATGTCGACCTTTTTCCTCTCCGCTATTAGGTTTATCGCCACGTAAGATTCTATTGCAAGATATAGGTTCAATAAATGGTAAGCTTCCTTGGCGCTTCTGTTAAACGAGTTCCCAATTATTCTCGCCTTTGAACGCTGAAACTGTCCTGAACCCTCAACTAATCCGGGCGCTATGAAATCCTCTCTTCTAACCAAAATATCGTTTAAGACATGTTTATCAAAGCCTATGTTATCAAGATTCGTAGAGAACCTTTCCCTTATAATCGCTGTATAATAATCATATTCGAAGCCTCCCTTGAACCTAGAGGATCTTACCGGTCTACCATAGGGATCTATATAATATAAAACGTCTTTGTAGAGATCATCGCTCTTCGGGCTAAATTTTTCACCGGGATACATAAACACGCACCATGTCCCAGTGGAGGCTAATAAGAAGTCCCTGCCTCCGATAAGATACGGCAGCAAGCAGGCATTTGAATCATGTATTCCCGGGCTCACAGATATTTTTTGTCCATTAATGTAGGTTTCTCCTAATGAAGCCCAAACATCAGTCATTTTCGGCGATCTAACATTAAACATTAAACCTTCAGCGACACTGCTCCACTTACCTTTCCTTATATCGTATAGGTATGTATGGCAGCCTATGCTTGTAATCTCGCTTGCTTTAAAGCCTGAAAGCATGTAGGTAAGATACTGCGGAAGGAAAAGTATTTCGTCTATCTCACTGAATATTTCTTTAAAGCGCTCCCTTATCCAGTATATCTGTATGCCGGCGTTCAGGAGCTGCCCATAGGGCGGCGTCCCAGTCGCTAAGTAGAGTTCAAGCGGGCTGCCAAACTCGCTGTAAAATTTCTCTCTGATGCTCTTGTCAATCTCTTGATTATAGGATATTACGGGCAGCTTCAACGCACCTTTACTAAGGTTAGCTATAGTGGCTCCAAAAGTTGCTACTGATAATGCCTCAATCCTCCAATTCTTGGCGGCATTTAAAAGCCTATCTCTCATCCAGGAGACGATGGATTCGACGTCGTCGCAGAGGAATCCGCCTATTTTCACCTCATCTATCCTGGTTGACTCAGAATAAATTGGCTTTAAATTCTCTGAGAACACTATAAACTTCTTGTTCGATTTTCCTATATCAAAAGCCGCTATAACCCTATCCATACAAGATAAAATTCTGGCTACGGGAAATAAATTTTTCCTTATTTAGTGCCGCTTTCGCCCGCCGCTTTTTCAATCTCAGACATTTCCCTACGCTCGTCTTCCTTAAGGGAAAGCGGCAACGTCTCCTCACCATGCCTCTTGAATATTCGTTCAAGCTGACGCTTCATAATCTGTATATTGCGGCTTAAACCAAAATAATCGGCAAAGTAATCCGTAGTTCTCAGGATAAAATCCTTACCATTCTTCTCACGTGTAACCATGCCAAGCTCAATAAGTTCCTTTATGTGTTGATATGCATGTTTACCTCTAACTTCAATCACCTGCCTTTGCGTTATGGGCTGCTTATAGGCTATGTAGGAGAGAGTTCTAAGCGGTCCGATAGTTAGAAGCGGTCTAATAGCTAGCCGCTTAACCCTATCAGAATAACCGCTTTTAAGCTGCATAACAAACCTATGGTCTTCGAGCTCAAGTACCTCTAGCGCCGTGTTACGCCGCTTATACTCCTCCACAAGCATTCTAGCAATCCTATGAACTTTTCTCTCAGAGCGGGAGCCTATGATGCTGCATAAGGTTTTTAGGTCTAATGGTCTGCCGGCCACATATAATGCCGCTTCAATAATCCTCATCTTCTCCTCAACATCTTCTCTGGCTTTAGTCCTCTCTTTCCCTTGGGCTTTAACATGCATTGAGACTGGAGATAGATCAGCTGTTAGAGTTGGCATCCCCCACACCCTCACCATTAAATGTTATATATATTTCGCCAAAATCCTCATGCTGCCACAATGTAACTATACCTCTTTGAGCCATAAACAAGAGTATTATGAAAACCCTTATTGCTTCGCTCCTACTTAACCCACGTATAATCTTCGAGAACGTTACTATTTCCCCCTTCTCTAAAAGAAAACGAATCTTCTGGGATACCTCCCTAATCTTACTTTCAATCTCCATCAAATATGCGCTTATAGTCGGAATTATCTCTGGCGCTGGAAGTATTGGTTTTTGAGCCGCTTTAATCGATAGAAGACTCTCGCTTTGCAGAGCCTCGTTAAGTGCTTCGAGCAGGTTCTGTATCGTTGTAGTGGTAAGCTCATAGCGTAGGGGGAGCGTTAGTGGTGGCGGTATAAAATCAACGATCGGCTTTAATGGTTCTGGAGCTTGCGGCTCTTCAAACCTTAATAATGAGCTGGACTTAAGAAGATATATTGAAGCCGACGAATCTAACGCAACGCCTGACGCTCTGAAATCTATTGTTGCTCTCCGCTCCATCTCTTCAAGGAATGTAAGGAGAAGGAACGCTATATCTATGCTCCATGGATTAATTTTTTGCAGTCTTTGAAAGTCGAACAATATGTCCCATGGCGGTTGAAGGTAGAATGGTTTATTACCGGCTTTACTCATCTTACGCAACCCCCTTAAACGTCATTGAAACAACGTGGGAAACACCGTTTTGCCCATAGACCCCGTAGACCCTATCGGCTTTACTGATCATTTCAGGCTTCAATGTTATAACTATGAACTGCAGCTGCATTTTAGAAGCTTCCTCAGCCAATAGTTCACCTAGCTTCTCTACATGGAAAGCGTCGAGGTGGGCGTCTATTTCATCAAAGAGATAGAAAGACGCTGGCGAAAACTCCTGTAAGGCGAATAGAAAGGCAACCGCTGAGACCGACCTCTCTCCGCTGCTGGCTCCGCTAACAAGTATTGGATGCTTATTTGGAAACTGGACCACCATATCAACTCCCCCTGCGAAAGGATTATCCGGGTTCTCAAGCTTTAAATAAGCTGTTCCTCCGCCAGTCAACCTAGAAAAATAATTATTTAGCCGTTCGTTTATTCTATTAAATGCTTCCATAAAAATCTTCATCTTTTTCTGCTCAATCTCCTCAATAAACTTTAGAATCGCCAATTTTTCCCTTTCAAGATCATTTAACCTTATGGATAGCTCCTTATATCTCGATACTTGCTCTATATATTGGGTTTCAGCCAGCTGGTTAACAGCTCCTATTCGTTTAACCTCATCTAACATGGATTTTATTTGAGAATCAGTATCCTCATCAGCGTATTGTGAAAGATCAGGTAGATCTATACCTTCATACTCCGGTGCTCTTAACCGCTCTTTTAATTGGTTAATTCGCAAATTTATGGTTTGCAATTTAATCTCCAGGTCATTAAGAATTTTGATTCCGTTTTCATATTCTCTTTCAAGGAGAGCTAGCTCATTATCTAAAGCATCTATTTCCGACATGAAGCCTTTAATTCTTTCTCTAAAACCGGAAATCTCCTCAGAAATGTTTCTCTCTAAATCCTCAAGCTCCCTGATTCTCTTAAGGGTTTCATCATTCTCTTTAGTTGCCTCATCAATCTCCTTTTCCAAACCAATAATTCGCGTCGAGGTCTCATTT
>JAWBZG010000014.1:0-25942 GCA_038866525.1 Bathyarchaeia archaeon | reverse complement strand
GGATCTACCCTTCCGGGCCGCGCACGTTCGTGTAACCGTCTGGTTTCAGGCTCTTTTCACCCCCCTTCCGGGGTGCTTTTCAGCTTTCCGTCACCGTACTTGTTCGCTATCGGTCTTGAGACGTGTTTAGTCTTGGAAGTTGATGGCTCCCGGATTCCCGTACCCAAGCCGGGGTACGGTACTCTGGGCTACCAGCCCAACTCCACTCGGCTTACGCTTACGGGGCTTTCACCCTCTGCGGCGGGCCGTTCCAGGCCACTTCAGCTTCACCGAGGAGGAGGCGGCTGGGCCCCAACAACACCACATCCCCCATGGGTTTCCCCATAGGGTTTGGTTTGGACTCTCCCCCTTTCGCTCGCCGCTACTCAGGGGATCCCTGTTGGTTTCTCTTCCTCCCCCTAATAAGATGTTTCCGTTCGGGGGGTTCCCGCTCCCGATTGGGAGCATTGTAGAGGCTTTTAGGGCCCCTACAATGGGAGGTCCCATTCGGGAATCCCCGGATCGAAGGCTGCATGCGCCTCCCCGGGGCTTATCGCAGCTTGCCGCGCCCTTCCTCGGCGCTCAAGCCAAGCCATCCACCAGACGGCGTCGGCGTGTCGAGTCTACTCGGGTTCAGCATCTGTTTGACGTTGGGCCTATGCGTGGTGTTTCATTGTGAGAGTGATGCTCTCACTTTCACCCTTCCCCCCTCAACTTCTGTATTGAGGGGGTGCATGTTTGGGAATCTTCTGCAAAATTTTGATTGTACTTTTCCCGATATAAACTTTGCTACTTCCACCTATATAAATCTAGTTGATATGTTTTGTAAATTTCCCTTTAACGTAATCTTAATATTTTTCTCGGATTTTTATGTTGTGAAGGCGTATTGGATGAAATTTGGGTTTAAACGGTTTAGGACTCGATTTTCTTCTATTATGCTTCTATCACTGTTCATGCTGCCTTTATGCTTTTGCTTGAGCGTCTTGTCTGTGTCTTCAAGCCCGGACTACAGTAAATACTTTAAATATGAGTTTATAGTCGATGAGGATGGTTCTGCCATTACAAGGATCATTTACCGCAGCAATCTGGCAGATGGATCCTCATGGGTTCTAATTCCAAGATTCTCTAAGTGGTCGAATTACACTGTTCACGGTCAGGTTTATAATTGGACGCTGGAGGAACCGGAGGGCTACACAGGCCTACAATACTATTTCTATAAGGTATTAAGGTTCCACTATTTTGCATCCAGCGGGAATCAATTTGAAATGGTTGTTGAATATAATTTTACTTCAGCCGCCATGATAATTGAGCCTGATGGAATCTTTTATTCACCGCAGATAGGTTTTGAGGGTGGAAGCGGGTTTGAGGCTACCGTTATTTTCCCATCTATATTTAAAGTTAATTTAAATGAAGCCTTGGCCCTAGGAAACAGAAACTCGTATCCTCCAGATAGGGGAGCGTCAAACTCAAGTTTTGTGTTATTCAGGAACCTTCCTCTAACCGAAAATCTCTTACGTATAGAAGTGGGCTTTAAAGTTTCTGGCAGAAATGCTGACTTTATAAATTTAGAGAGCGGCACCTTCAAGTTTATAACTGTTAAACGCTACGAGAGTTACGCGTGGAAAATATTGAACCTTTATAACTCAACATACGATGTTCTTGCTAACCTATTTAATACAACACTCGAGGAACTAGACTCAAAGGGAGAGAAAACAGTAACGGTAAGGTTCTTTATCCCAGACTTTTACTCGCTTATGTCAGTTGGGGGCTATGTTCCCTTTACGGGTGAGGGCATGGGTGACATACACATAAACTTTATATTCACACGGTATGTGGAGGGGTACCTGGAGGTTATAGCGCTCCATGAGCTTGTCCACCACTTTCTATGGAAAGCCGGCGTATCGCCTAAAAAACTTCTATGGTTCCATGAGGGCATGGCCCAGTATGTTAGCATAGAAGTAGCTGAGAGAATAGGATATGAGGGGGCAAGCATGATTAAACAGGAGATTGAAGAGGGAGTGCAGCAACTTAGGGCTGTAATCAGTGACAACTTCGGTTTTCTCATGGAATGGACTCCCTCTTATACCCCAAGAGACCTGAATACGCTTTATGCAGCTGCATACTATGTTGTTGCCAGGCTAGCTGAGGAGTATGGAGGCTTAGACTACTATGCTAAATTCTTTAGTCTTCTAGGTGGAATGAAAGTTGAAGATAACGCTGCGCTCTGCTACTATTTAGGTCTCGCCGCAGGTGACGCAGGCGAGTCTGTTATTAACAAGCTTAATGCATGGGGTTTCGGCACGGTTGATCTCTACGCTTATTTGCCCCTTATAAGCGAGGTTAAAGCCGCCATTAATGATGTTGACTCCACCAATCCGCTTCTGCAGCCGTTTAAGTATTTTGCTGAATTAATTTATAAGAGCGTAATGTCGGGTGAAAGGATAATTGCTGAAAGAGCTGCACTATTTTTACTGGTAGCTCTGCTTATAGCGCGTTTCGCCCCCTTAATAGCTTTGCTTACTTACTCAAGCCTCATATTCGCCTCTATATTGTTAATTCTCCGGCTTAAGGGTGTTCTCTGAGAAGCCACATCCCAAATTATAATCCTATTATGCCGGATTTTTTAATCTCGGCTTCCCTAATAATTTTCTCGAAGAGATCATCGCCATAAGAATCTATTGTAATTATTAATGGACCGAAATTTTCAACTTCTAGTACCCAAACTGCCTCCGGCATACCTAGATCCAGCCATACAACACTCTTAACCCTTTTAACATATCTGGCCGCTAAAACCGCTGCTCCGCCAGTAAACATTGCGTAAGCAACACCATACTTCATCATAGCCCTCTTGGTTTTCTCACCCATCCCACCCTTACCAATTATGAGCCTAACGCCAAGTTTCTCAATAACCTCATGCTCATAGGCTTCCATACGCATGCTTGTTGTGGGCCCGGCTGCCAATATAACCCATTCATCGTTCGCTTTCCTTGCTAATGGTCCGCAGTGGAATAGCGCTAAACCATTGAGGCTGAAGGGTAAATCCTTAGATTCAGCTAGGTACTGGTGAATTCTTTCATGTGCTGCGTCACGGGCTGTAACCAGAGTTCCTGTGATGTAAACTACGTCGCCAACTCTTAGTTTGCGAATATCGCTTTCAGAGATTGGGGTTCTCAAATTAAAATCCATTGGTTGATCACTCTTGACGCAGTTAGCATGATTATTTATAGAACATTCACTTCTACAGCGGCACCTTGCTTTATTAGGGCTTTAGCGTTCTCCTCTGGAAGAGTGGCTATATCCTCAGGTTTGAATGGACCATATACTTTCATGTCGACGCCGACTATCTGCGGCATCTCTTTAAGTATTCGAACGACGAGAAAACCCTTGATTCTTGAATACTTAATCTTTGGTCTCTGCCCTTGCAAAATATCTTTTATCAGATTTTCGTAAGCCTCTAATTGGCTTGATAAACCATTGTATAAATTTTCTTCCTCCTCTGTCAGAGCGGTTGAGGATACTATCTCTTTTTTAACGGTTAAGCGGGCAATTTTCTCGTATCTCATGTGAACTAGATCATTAATCATTTTCTTAACATTCTCCTCTTCCTTTTGTAATAGTTTGCCCCTGAGGCTCTCCTCATCCATCATACGCCTTTCTTCGCGTATTCTCCTTACGTAATCGGCTAGACGAGCATAGAAATCTTTTGGGAGGCTCTGTAAATCCACGTTCTCCCTCTCTTTTCTCCATGCCTCAAAAAGTTCATCATACATGTTAACTTATCACCCTACCAGCATTCTTGGACAGGAGGAATATTGCCGCTGAAATGGGTAAATTAGCCGTCTGTTTTTCGAATGGACCAAAAACTTCATCTCCTAACCTAAACTTTGGAGCTTCCTCAACATATACTTTAACTTCTCCGCCCTTAAATGCTACAGCTTCTTTTAGTGGATCAAACTCTTCGATCTCGCTTGCTGAGAATGAAACTTTGAGTAAACCTGTCTTTCCATGCAGTGTTCCCGGCAGACGTATAAGCCTGTGAACATCGACTGTGACAACGGTGTCAATCTTCGCGGATTGAAGTGTAATGCCACGTTGTATTATTCTTCTCCAGCCCTCCAACCCTAGGCCCTTTATGATATTCCATGGTCCAACTGTTTTCCAGCTCTCAAGTATAGCATCCCTGTTCGCGATTATCTCTTCAACAATATTTTTTCTTAGCCCTAGACTTATTAAGTCTCTGGCCGTAGCGGTTAGAAGAAAATCGTATGCACCTCTTGCGGCACGCCCACGCCAGCCAAAATCGTCTAGACCTGGGCCAGTGAGCATTCTCACTCTGCCGCTGCTAATTACCTCAAGTCCGTGAAAGATTGCATCTACTCCTGTTCCAGTCACATAGTCAACTATCTCCTTTCTTGCTACGGAATCTAACCTAAGAACCTCGTCGCTCTCAACCTGGACATGGTAGCCTCTATGCCCACTGAAGGCACACTTTACATCTTTAATTGAGAAGCCGAGGTCGCTTGTCAGCATGTCTGTGAGCTTCATTGTTTCAGCCCTCGCTGTTTCCAAGCATATTTCGCAGGGCCATGTTCTCTCGTCAAAACTCTCGTTTCCGCATTTAGGACATTTATTCGGCGCTATGCCCCTACCTTTTAAGCCGCAGTTTTTGCATGTCCACACATCATGCTCTTTATTGCATTCAGTGGGTATGTGGTCTGCATCTATATCAAAGAATAAGTCTGAGCCAATCCAACCCTTCTCATCCATCTTAGCCTCTGGCATACTATAATAGGCTGCTGAGTAGTATACATTTGAGGGAACATTCCTTTTTATAAATTCTTTTAGGTCCTCAGCCTTCAAAAAACCCTTATGCCTAACCATCACATTCTCCTTGAAGAGTGTGAAGCCGAATTCCCTACTCTCAATCGACTTTGGAACCTCAACTCTATCAATATTTTTATCATAAAATTCCGAGAACCTCTCTCGGATGAATGCTAAGTTATCTATTTCCACCATTAGTCTCGCGCACTCTCAATTTTCCCATACTTCTCGTCTTTCTAAGATAGTAGGTTAATGGATGCTTAACCCTCTTACATAAATTGTCCATTCCCGGACAGACGCCGTGAGTTTGCAAAGTATCACATTTAGGCGGAGTATACTTTGTTCCAGAACCCCTCTCACCCGCTATATGCTCAATTTGGTAGCGGGTCATCCTCTCATTAAAATCAGATGATTTACGAAATAAATCAATAATCATGTTTTGATCCATACCTATATTCAATAGAAAAGACGTTAACGTGAAGCGTCCAACATGTGACATATGGCGCCCTGATTGAGCAGCCTCATAAAGCTGCCTTATGCAGGGTGGAAAAGCATCGCTTATAACACCATATGAAGAGAGAGGTTCAAGCGAAGTCTCTTTAATTCTGTCAGCGTATAATTGCCTAAGAGCTTCTACGCGCTTAAGAACCCCATCTGGTAGGATTGAGCGAACCTTAGGATCTATCTTGGCTTCAATGTAACGTCTAACCTCCTCCTGAAGTAGGCGGGCAACATCTTGCTTTGAAAGGTATACCTCACCATAAAAGACAGGCCTATTAACTAGCTTCCAATCTCTCTCATGAAAAACTGATGCATTTCGTAGGTAATCTATGAAGTAGAGGGCAAAATCAAACTTTATGAGCCCTAATTTCTCATTAGAGATTCTTATTCTCCAACCGAATTTTCGTGCTACTTCAATGATTTTCTCTTCGCTTTCGATTCTAAGGAGTTCGTAGGCTCTTCTTGCCTCAGCCAGCGCATACCTCCTTCTAACATAATCGTTAGCGAGAGCTGACACTAAAACTATTGCAACAGGAAATGAGAGAACCTCTATATTCTCTTTATATTCACGCGGGTTGTAGCTAACTTCAGGCGGATTCGTGGTTAAAGCCTCTGCTATCCTTTTCTCAGCTCTACTAATTATTGGCATGTAATCTGGTTCCAGAAGGTTCTCTACCCTGAAATCTAGTCTTTTAACCTCTTCAGCGGCTTCGGGAATAAATGGATATTTTGCCATATCGTTTATCGTTAATATACGGTTTCCCCTCCACTAACGAAGGGATAGTGTATACTAAAGCATTTTTCACTCAACCTCGATTCTCGGCGCCAGTAGGTAAACTAGCTTCCCGTCGTATCGCTGTCTAAAGTCCAGGCGTATGGGCATATCAGTTGAGAACTCAAGCGTCACAATATCTGATGTTTCAGAGGCTACTTTAACGATATCTGTTAGATAGCTTAGGCTAAATGTTGCCTTTGAAGGCTCCTTTGCCTCTAAGGATATTAACGCATCGCTTCCCTTCTTGACCTCTATTTTAGCTCCGGCGACATCGCCCTTAGCATTCATTATGAGGTTATCGCCATCAGTTTCTATTCTAACATTATCGCTTACAAGCTCTGCATCTTTAAGCGTCTCATAAAAGTCATCGGCTGTGAGAGTTACCTTAGCATTAAACGCTATCTTCGGCTCCGGAACCTCTTCTTCACCAGCTTCTAACGTTGGCAATGTGAAGGTCCGTGTATACCGGCCCTTCATACTAACGAGAAATTGCCCAGAGTTCTCATCTAAAGATAACTCGATAACATCGTCCTTGCCCGCTCTCCTGAGCAGTTTTAGAAGCTCGCTTAGATTTACGCATACTTTAAATTCCTCCGTGGCCTCATATTCATCGAAGCTTGTTTTGCGCATTTCAAAATCAACCATTGCTACACGTGAGGGATCCATGGCTCTAAGCTTAATTCCCTCGGGATCTACGGTAAAAGTTGCTTCATCAACTATTGTAGATATCGCGCTTAAGACGCTTTTGAAAGTTTTTGTATCTGAAATCTTCATTCTAAACAAGGAGATAAACCCCCATGCATCACCGATGTCACTCTTTTATCCTCTAAATATCTCACACCTCATTTATAACTTTACTACCACCTCTATGATTACTAGAGGAATATTTCAACCCCTAATAATCGGGCTAAATGGATCATTTCCCATAAAATATCTATGAGCGATTAGTTGAATTTTACTCTTATCATGTAAATTCTAAACTAACTTAATTCTTTCAAACATTCTAAGAGTTTACGAGTATTCTCTAAATGTGTAGCTGCACTTGGTGCACCTAAAGAATTGCGTTGATGACTCATCTGCACCCCTAGTCTGCACTTGCCAAACATATGCGAGGTTGTTTCCGCATTTTGGGCACTCGACTGTAACTACTGGGAGGGTCTTTAGTTTCTGTTCTTTCTCGCCTATAATAACGATGTTATCTTCAGGCTTAATCTCCGTAACCCTCCTGTTTGGGGATAAGATTGGGGCTTCTACCTGGCGTTCGTACCCGCATTTTGGGCACGCGAGATACGACTCCTTAGATTCTTTCTTGCGCCTCAACACTAGTCTGGTTCCACATTTCGGACAGAACTCTATCAAGGCTTTTTCCTCACGTTACTCTTCGTTCTCAATCCTTTTTAACAAAAGAGACTTTTAAACTTTCCTCTTGAGATGTATTATGACTATAAAAATAGCAATATAAGAGGTATTACAATGCTGATTATTCCTTTAACTGTCGGCTTTCTATCTACGAAATGCTACATTGTGGTATGCCAAGAAACTTTGGAGGCCTTAGTTGTAGATCCGGGTTTCAGTGAATATGAAGGAAAAAATATTCTTGAAGAGATTAAGAAGAGCGGTTTTCATGTTAAATATGTGGTTAACACGCATGGTCATGCGGATCACATTAGTGGTAATTTTATGGTCAAGGAGACTACGGGAGCCAAGATAATAATACACTATAAAGATGCTGAAATGCTGAATGATCCCTTAAAGAACCTATCTGTAATGATGGGTTTAATTATTACTTCTCCTCCGCCAGACATACTAGTTCAAGATGGAGATAAAATAAGCGTTGGATCCCTAGAGTTCGAGGTTATTCATACGCCTGGTCATACCCCTGGAAGCATAGTGCTACACTGCAAAAAAGAGAAGGTTCTTTTCACAGGTGATACACTCTTTGAAGGTTCAGTGGGCAGAACTGATCTACCGGGTGCCTCGCATGAGATGCTCATACAATCTATTAGAGGAAAATTGCTTAGTTTACCGGATGAAACAATAGTGTACCCGGGACATGGCGAGGATACGACTATAGGCAGGGAGCGAAGGTGGAATCCATTCATAACATCGCTTTAACCTTAAGTTTTGCTGTATGATAATCTTATAAACGAATTTTAGTAAGCGTTTGACCGAGTATAATAAATAAACCATGCGATAATGGTAAGATACGTGAAAATGAGGAAGGCCGTAAATTTCGCGGTTTTTACGTCCTTATTGCTCGCCAGCATATTTATCTTTCTTTACATAAATATTATGCCAAGATACTTTACAAATAACTTTAAGGAGAGAGTTAAGGAGATGGATGCTATTCAAATCATGATTAACCATGGATTTAACTGTTTTCGCCTACGATTATTCGTGAACCCGCGTCAGTATGATGAGTGGGGCGGGTTTACTGGAAACAACTTATCTTATACGATAGCGCTTGCTAAGCGAATCAAAGCTTTAGGCGCCAAGTTGATAATCGACTTCCATTACTCCGACACTTGGGCTGATCCAGGCCACCAAAGTAAGCCCGAGATCTGGAGCGCTCTAGGTTTTGAGGATTTAGTTAAGGCAGTTTACAATTATACCTGGGAGTGTATCTCCGCGATGAGATTAGAGGGCGTTTTGCCCGACATGGTTCAGCCCGGTAATGAGATTACAGGCGGCATGCTTTGGCCTGACGGAAAACTCTATGGTGTGGGCGATCCAGAGGAGCAGTGGGAGAAATTTACACGTTTACTAACATCAGCAATTCAAGGAGTAAAGGATGCAGCTGAAGGTGGCGACATAAAGATCATTATACACACGAATACAGGTGGGAGATGGGAAGCAACAAAATGGTTTTTCGAGAACCTTGAAAAACGGGGCGTACCCTATGACATTATTGGTTTAAGCTACTACCCATGGTGGCATGGCTCCCTAGAAGATTTAAGGAGAACACTAGTAAACGCAGCCTCATACTTTAATAAAAGCATTCTCATCGTGGAAACAGCCTATCCATACCGTGAGCTCGATATAAAGCATTTAGAAGAGGCGAACCCCGCTTACATGACCTGGCCGCAAACACTTGAGGGACAAAAACAATTTTTAATTGATCTTCTAGAAACTGTTGCTGAAACACCTAACGGTCATGGGTTGGGGGTGCTTTGGTGGTTTCCTGAGTCCATTCCTGTGAGGGGACTAGCTGTTTGGAATTCAGGGGCAACAGCGCTTTTTGATCAGAATGGGATTGTTTTGCCAGCTATGGATGCCTTTAGGGAGTTTCATGAAAAATATGGTATAAGAGGTTTCCTTACTGGTGGAGATATATCTTCCCTCGCTGAAATTGAGAGATTGGGAGGAGTATTTCGAGAAGTTGTGGAAGACGATTAGAATACTAGGGTAAAACTTTATGTGGATTGAGTATATTATTTGGATCAAAAATCGCTTTTATACCTTTCATAATGCTTCTGTGCTTCCAGTTTAAGACGAGACTCGCATTTTCAACTCTCAATCTTCCAATTCCATGTTCACCGGTTATCACTCCGCCCAGATTTATTGCAACTTCGTAAATCTCGTTTTTTATTTTATTCGCCATCCCTATGTTTTCCAACCCCTCCCTCATTACGTGTACATGCAGGTTTCCGTCTCCAGCGTGGCCGTAAACTGGCAGGTAAACCTGATATTTGGCGGCTACCACATCAACGTAATTCATCAGCTTTTCTAGGCTTCCAGGTGGAACGGTTACGTCCAGAATGTCTATCATGTTCGGTTTAAGGGCGACGTAAATATTACTTCTTATTTTCAGGATTCTATTCTGCTCCTCAGGTGTTTCGGCAAGCATGATATCTAGGGCATTATTTCGTTCGCATACCTGTGATAATTCCTCGCATGCTAGTAGAACTTCCTCTTGGCTTATTCCATCTAGTATAATGATTAATTGAGCAAAGCCCTTCTGAACAGGCCAGTTCTCATTGAGGTGTTTAGCGGCCTCCAATATCTCCCTTAACTGAACGTATTCGATCGCTAATGGGATTACACCAGACCTCAGTATTTCTGGAACCGCTCTCAAAGCGTCCGAGCGGGTATTGAATGGAACTATAAGCGTAACCATATGTTTGCTCTTTGGAAAAAGCCTGATCACAGCCTTCGTTATAACGCAGAGGGTTCCCTCACTTCCAATGATAAGCTGGATTAGATCATAGCCAGTGTTATTCTTGAGGAGCTTGCCGCCCAGCTGTAAAACCTCACCGGTCGGGAGAACAATCTCTAAACCTTTAACGTAATTTCTCATAACACCATATTTTATTGCCCTAGCTCCACCAGCATTTGTAGCTATTAACCCACCAATCTGTGCGCCCTCGTCGCCTGGATGTGGCGGAAAGAATAGGTCTGCGTTCTCTGCAGCTTTAATTAGGTCGCCTAAAGTTGCACCGGCCTCAGCAACAGCCATAAGGTTCTCTTTATCCACCTCAATCTTATTCATGCGTTCCAGCGAAAGTATTATACCTGGTTCTGTTGGGATGCAGCCGCCTACTAACCCTGTTCTCCCGCCTACGGGGAAAACTGGAATCTTCTTTTCGTTTGCAACCTTTAGAGTAGCTGAAACCTCATTTGTAGATGATGGCTTAACAAGTATTAAGTTTTCAGCAGGTTTAGGCCTTACTGGATCAGGGGTTTCATCCCTCAAGTAGCCTTCCATTAGCTCACGCTGTGTAATAACCCATTTATCTCCAACTATATCTCTTAACTCCTCGGCTACAGTGCTTAAAGTCGCATCTAGGTGGTTGAGCATAATTTACTTCACACCCTTCAATTTTTTAACCTCATAGATTAACTTAGGCAATATATCGTATATATCTCCTATCGCGTAATAATCTGAGACGTTTATAATTGGTGCAGATGGATCTCTATTTATGGCAATTATTAAATCCGAGTCTCTCATGCCAAAAAGATGCTGCGGTGAGCCAGAGATGCCGAAGGCCATATAGACTTTAGGTTTAACTGTGTTACCGCTGAAGCCAACTTGATGCTCCCTACCTATCCATCCAGCGTCAACAAGCGGTCTACTTGACCCAACAACCCCACCTAAAAGGTTAGCTAACTCCTCGAGAAGCTTGAAGTCTTCTGGATTTTTTAATCCTCTACCAGCAGCAACAATTACATCTGCTTCAGAAATATTTATTCCACCGGCATCAACCTTGCCTAAAATTTCTATTCCAGTATTCTCTAAAACATCAACTTCCTTCTTTATTATTTTGCCCTGCCTACTTGGGTCCCTACCTAAGGGTTTCATCACCCTATACCTTACAGTTGCCATCTGAGGCCTTGTTCTAGTTTTTATCTGAGCCATAATGTTTCCGCTAAATGCAGGCCTAATCTGTAATAAGTTTCCTTCTTCATCAAGGTCTAGGTCAATGCAATCAGCGGTTAAGCCCGTTCTTAAGGCTGCCGCTATTCTCGGAGCTAGGCTTCTGCCAGCTTTGGTTGCGCCTATAAGAAAAATATCTGGCTTAACCTCTCTTACAATCTTGGCAATATTACGTTTGTACCTTATCACGTCGAAATTTTTGAGCGAGGGGTGATCGAGGAGATAAACCTTATCCGCTCCATAATAAATTAGTTCTCTGGCTTTCTCCTCAAGATCATAGCCCAGGAGAACCGCGCAAAGACTTTTATTAAGTTTATCCGCAAGTTCCCTACCCTTACCGAGCAACTCATATACCACGTTATGTATTATACCATCCTCCTGCTCAGCAAATATTAGGATACCGCATTCCTCATGCATAGAGTTATTTCACTCCAGAATCTTGTTATCCCTAAGGATCAACGCGATTTTCCGGGCAATTTCATCAGGACTCCCATCAATCATCTGGCCTCTTCGCCCTTCAGATGTTGGCGTATAGACTCTAACTACCCGCGTTGGCGAGCCTTCAAAGCCAAAATATCTTGGATCAGCAACCTCAGATAAGCTCTCGTAGTTCCAAACGGTTATGGGCGCACGCATGGCTCTTAACTTATCCCTTAATGTTGGTAGGCGTGGGTTGTTAATGTCTTTTGTTACTGTTATTAGGGCTGGAAGAGTAAGCTTAATAACGTAATAGTTTCGCTCCATCTTCGCTTTAACGATAATCTCATTCCTGTTCACGTGCTGAATCTCGTCAACATACGCAGCGTGTGGTATGCCTAGGAACTCTGCAACTTCAGGGCCAACCTGTGCTGTGTCGCCGTCCACGGTTTTCTCGCCGCATACTATTAAATCAAAGAACCCGATCTTCCTTATGGCTGCAGCAAGCGTGTAGGCTGTTGCCAGCGTATCTGCTCCAGCGAACCTCTCATCTGATAACAATATGGCTCTGTCAGCGCCCCTCGCAAGGGCATCTCTTAGCGCATCTTGAGCTTGCATTGGACCCATACTTATCGCGGTTACTGAACCGCCGAGTTTCTCCTTTATTTGTATGGCTGCTTCTAGGGCGTTTAAGTCAAATGGATTCGTTACGGCGCCGGCTGAGCTTCTATCTAAACGCCCCTTTTCATAATCAAAACGAACCTTTTCGATCTCAGGAACCTGTTTGATTAGAACTATTAAGTCCAAGGTTTCACGCCAAGCCATTACAAGAACATTTATAAAAATGGAATAAACATGATTTTTGTCAGTATGCCCTCGCCACGTAAACAACTCTTTTAGCTTCCCGGCCGCAGATTAAGCATGGTTTTTCTGGCTTCTCCTCAACGTCAACTCTATGGCCTCTTATCTCACCGCCAGAAAGCTCTCTAATCTTTTCAGCGCATTCTATGCTCTCACACCAGCAAATCTTAGCAATCTTTCTTTCTCTTATTATTTCGCTCAGTGATGAGGTGTCAGATGCATCAACAATAAATTCTTTAAGTGTTGCGAGGCTCCTCTCCTCGAGATTTCTCATAACTTCCTTAAATAGTTCTCTTATTGATTCAACCGCATTCGCAAGGTTAACAACCCTTCTCTTTAAGAGAACCCTATCAACAATAGTTATTTTCCGCTCTCTCTGATCTCTTGGGCCAACCTCAACCCTAACGGGTACACCGAACATCTCCCAATAATAGAATTTTTCGCCAGCCGTTTTATCCTCAGCGTCGTCCAGATGCACTCTTATGCCTCCATCTTTAATCATCTCATAGACTTCCATAGCGTATTCGTTAACCTCATGCTCAGTCTCCTTGTAGATGATTGGGATTATAACTACCTGGATTGGAGCAACATCCGGTGGCAGAATTAGTCCGTGATCATCGCTATGCTGAGCTATTATGGCAGCCACAACACGGCTTACACCGAACCCGTAGCATGTTTGAAAAACGTTTTTGTGCACGCCATCAACATCTTCGTATGTTATCTCGAAGGCTTTGGCAAAGTTTTCGCCAAGATTATGCACCGTACCTATCTGATTAACTCTTCCATCGGGATTCCATGCATCGAATGCTATTGAGTAAACTGCTCCAGCAAACTTATCGAAGTCCGGTCGCTTGAGTATTAGGTAGCCTAGACATAAACGCTTAAAGACATGGTTGTAGATTTCCACAGCCTCCCTTACCTGCTTCTCGGCTTCATCCCAACTTTTATGCGCTGTGTGGGCTTCGTTCCAGAGAAACTCGCGCATCCTCAGGAGGGGTCTTGTTGCTTTAGTCTCATACCTGTATACTGCGACGCTCTGATACACCTTAAGCGGTAGGTCAGCGTGGGATCTAATCCACAGTGCAAACATGGGGTACATTGCTGTTTCAGATGTCGGTCTTAGAAGGAGTCTTTTCTCTAGTTCTCTGTCGCCAGCATGAGTAACCCAAAAAACTTCTGAACTGAAGCCTTTAATATGCTCGGACTCTCTTGCAAACGCGTCCTCAGGTATAACTACTGGAAAAAGCATGGGAGTATGCCTAGTTTCATCAAGCTTCTGCTCAAGTATCGCTAGTATATTTCTTATTATTCTTGAGCCCCAAGCTTTGTACACTGCGAAGCCCTTAACTGGATACCTGTTATCTAGTATATCGGCGTTAAAGAGTATTTCATCAAACCATTCACTGAAGTTCTCAAACTTCTTCATAGGTCTTCTTCCATCACCATACTAATACTATGCCTAATAAATTTTTCATTAGAAGCAAGCGATTTTCGGTAGGTTTTTAGGTTTCAAAAAAAATTAATAGTAAGAATTAGTGAGGGTGAGTTTAAGGGTTGGTTGAACTTAAATATGAGGATATGCTGGAGGGTGCGTATGAACAGCTTCCACAGGAGGTTTTTAAGCGTGAAAGACTTGAGGTTCCTAGGGCTTCATGTACAACCTTTGGCTCTAGAACCTTCCTAAACAACTTCAGGGAGATATGTGATGTTTTAAATAGGGATCCAAACCATGTTTTAAGGTATTTATCGAGGGAGATGGCTACATCAGGAGCAATAGAGGGTTCAAGAGCTGTTTTTCAGGGAAAGTTTGAGAGCGAGGCGATGGATAGGCTTGTTAGACGCTATATGGATGAGTTCGTTATATGCCCAATATGCAAAAGACCTGATACAAAAATTATTAAGGAAAAGAGGCTTAATTTTCTGGTGTGTGAGGCTTGTGGTGCTAAATCACCTGTTAGGCGCATATAACAAAAATCTGAGAAGGAAGGAAGATTGGAGGTATACGTTAAAATTACGAAGTGGGGGCGGCACACCCTTCTAGCTATCTGCGATACTGACATACTTGGAAAAACATTCAGAAAAAACGGAATAGTCTTTGAGGTTAAGGAGGAATTCTACAATGGTTATAAGGCTGATATTGAGGAGGCTTTATCCTTAATTGAGAGGTCAACAATAGTCAACCTATGCGGCCGAAACGTAGTTGAAAGGGCAGTTGAGAGAGGCTACGTTCATCCGGAAGCCATATTCGAGATATGCGGAGTCCTCCACGCGCAAATAATGAAAATAATATAAACTAAAAACCTAAAGATGCCCACTAATTAGGGGAGAATCTTGAAGATGGATGTAAGCGCGAAGAGAATAATCGCCCTGCTAATACTGCTACTTGGATTAACGCTACTAGCAGCCGGAATCACAACTAACCAAATAAATTACTTAATAGATTTCATCAAAAAAGTTTTCGAAGCCTCAATAGCCGGGCTACCATAAAAATTTTAGAGGAAAAATAATTATTAAGGGGAAGATGAGAAAATAATTCTTGAAAAACCTAGATTGCCGGGGTGGCCGAGTGGTTAGGCGGCGGGCTGCAGACCCGCTAACATGGGTTCAAATCCCGTCCCCGGCTCCACACTTAAGGTTTAAGAGCCGATTAACCTTAATTTTTAATCATGAGGTGGATATTAACAGTTTTGGGAGCCGCTTCGAGTCTCTCATGAAATCCCTGATGAGAGGTGTGGTTTTGTTAATGTGGATTATGTTAGGCGCTTTGTGGATTACTGTTTCAGTTTGGGTTTAAGCGCGCCTAGGGTTTACAAGTATGCTAGCACCGTTGCGAAGATAAGCAGGCTCATGCGGAAGGACTTCATGAAGGTTACTCGTAAGGATATTGAGTGGTTCGTCGCCAGTCTTGAGCGTAATAAAAAGATAAGTCCCTGGACAAAACAAAATATAAGGTTGCTTTGAAGTTCTTTTTCAAGTGGCTTCTTAAGTCACTTGAATTTTGAGTTTCAGTAGCCTAATTGCAGCTAACTAAGAATTCGAATTTAGTAGCCTCTTGTAAACTAGCGCTCTAGAGAACTGTCAAGAAAGGAAACACCATTCGCATCTGGCAATCATGTGGAAAAAAGAGGGGGTTAATGGTTATTTCTGACTTATTTTAGACTATCTCTAATTCCACTTTTAATGGTATTGGATCTTTAAAAATTGACAGGACCGGGCAGTTTGCTTCTGTTCTCCTCCAAGCTGCCTCAATCAGTTCTTTCCTTGCATTTGCGGACACCTTAACTTTTACTGTTGCCTCGCTTAATCTGGGCGAGTCTGCAGGTTTTTCAGCTTCTACCACAACCTCCATTCCATTAAGCCTTATATTGCTTTTCCTACAAATGTCTGCAAATATAGTCAATGCGCAGTCTGCTAAGGCCATTATTGCCAATTCAAGGGCCGTTGGACCACTATCAGATCCTCCAGCCGCTGCGGGAAGATCGCAAACCACACTATGCGTTCGCGAATTGTCAACTATTGAGCGGACATTTTCAATCCATTTAGCTGTAGCCTTATATCTGGGCATAACAGCACCAAAAAGATATACTTGTAAAAGTAACTAAAAAACTTCACTATGACCGTGAAAAATAGACTCATTAAAGTACGCAAAGATTTTCTTTTAGTTGCAGATAAACGAAGACAAGGATAATCTTCAGAAATAAAGAGGAGGGTTTTGGGGAGAAGCCGCCATTTGCCGCTTAATCCTTCCAGTAGAAAACTTACTGCGTTAAAATAAAGGCGGGTGAGAAGGTTCATTATAATAGAGCCTCTTGAGCCTATAGCTGACAAATACTTTGGAGCCTTTAAGGTAGCGAGGTGGCCGGAAAACCTTGACGAATTTATAATCGAGGTCATGGGGAAATGGTGGACTCGGAAGGCTACATAGATGTAAACATTTTCGTTTATTGGCTTAGCAACCATCCTATTTTCGGTAGAGCATCCCATGAATGAGTAGAGGAAATTGAAGAGGCCCCGTGGGGAAATATGTAACACATCCCCCTCTTATTAGGGCCGTTACTGCAGCTTTTAAGCTACGAAAAAATTTGGTGAATTAGCCTTTTGAAATCGCATTTAAATATGTATTCAAACTCTTATTTTAGTAGGCATTTTAATCCAATTTTAAATTTATTTTTCCGCCTTTTTTCAGACCTACCCCTCCCCCCTATCCCCAGCTCATTCAAATGGAAAAGAGATTCCAATGAGCCCCTCTTGCAGTTGAAGTGAAACGCCAAAAGCGAACTTTCAATTCTCTTTGTGAGATTCCTACACATAGCCTCTCCTTTTAAGTCTTCGGGTACAGAGTTTAGTGTGAATGCGGATATACATGATGTTGAGGGGACTTGGGGCTGCCAGGTCTAGGCTGGGTCAATTGCCCTATAGTGAAACATTTCCTTCATAGACCACTTGGAGAGCCTAGGCCTCTCTGGTTCTAAAGTATGCTACGAGTCTATGCGAAATATTTAGGTATGTTTCATTCGACCCCTCGGCCGCCACTAAGCGCGACGTTGAGCGCGTAGTTGCGTGGATTAATAGGCAACCATATAGGGAGTGGACTAAGCACGGCCTTAAGGTAGCCATTAGGAAGCTGGTCTAGTACGCTAAGCATGGCAGCTGCGATAAGAAGACACCAATGCCACTAGAGGTCTCCTGGATACTTATGAGGGTTGATGAGGGGGACAGCAGTGTTAAGCCAGAAGCCCTGCTCACACCTGAGGATGTCAGAGCTATTATTAACGCTGCTGAGAATGAGCGTGATAGGGCACTGATATCAGGGAGCAGGGAATAGGAAGGCATGCTGATTGAAGAAGCAACTAACTATGCGAGAAGAAAGGGTATAAATCTGATGGGCTTATGGTTTGGAGTTAAGAGTATCTCTGCAGAAAGGATTCTATAGTAAAAGAGGATTTATTGAAACTATAACTATTAGGAAGATGGACAAGGATGATGAAAATGATCTAGCTCGCAAGGAAAAGGCAGTTCATCTTAGCGAAGATTAATCGAAACCAAAAACCAAAAATTTTTAAACAATAAGTATAATTATGTGGATATCTATGGAGAAAGATAGAAGTGAAATTATACTTGAAGTTCGAAATCTAATCGTTGAATTTAAGCTTCCGCGAGGAATACTTAGAGCTGTAGACGATGTGAGTCTTGACGTATATCGCTGTGAAGTTTTAGGGCTAGCTGGAGAGAGCGGGTGCGGTAAGTCGGTTTTCTCTCGTGCAATAATAAGGCAAGTCGATCCAAATGGATATATTAAAAGCGGGAAGGTGTTTTTCAGGAGAAAAGATGGAAGCATAATAGATATAATGTCTCTTTCAGAAGAAGAATTACGCAATTTTAGGTGGAAGAATATATCAATAGTTTTTCAAGGAGCGATCTCATCCTTTAATCCAGTGATGAGAATAAAGGAGCATTTCCTCGACACGGTGCTTGACCATGAGGAAAAGGTGGACAGGGAAGAATTGCTTTCTAAGGCTTCAGGTTTACTGAAAAACGTTCTCTTAGACCCGAGCCGAGTTCTTAGGTTATTTCAACACGAGATGAGTGGTGGTATGAAGCAGAGGTCGCTAATCGCTTTAAGCCTAATACTTGACCCTGAACTTATAATACTGGATGAGCCCACCTCAGCCCTTGACGTTTTAACGCAAGCTTACATTCTCGACATACTTAGGGATCTTCATAAGGAGACTGGCTTGACAATGCTGTTTATAACTCATGATTTGCCTGTTTTAGCTGAGATAGCAGATAGAATCGCAGTAATGTATTTAGGCAAGATAGTTGAAATAGCAGACGTATGGAAAATATTTTATGAGCCTAAGCATCCATATACGCAAGGCCTTTTAAAATCTATACCTTCAGTAACTGGAAGCCTAGAGGGTCTTAGACCTCTATCTAAGGGGATTCCTGATCCAATGAACCCACCGCCGGGATGCAAATTCCATACTCGATGCCAATATGCAATGGATATATGTAAGAGGGTGGTGCCGCCTCTCCTGAATTTAGGAAGCGGGCATTTAGTTGCCTGTCACCTTTACGGTAAGTGATTGTTTTGGGTCTTGGGTTGCCGTTAAATCTTGATTCTCGCTTAAAGATTAGACGGCTATTATTTATTTTTCATTTATCTTCTTTTAATATGCCTGCTTGCTTTACCTGTTTTCTGACATCGTAAGATACAAATAATGTGAAGGCGAGCGAGATAGCTAATGCTACGACATCGACGATAAACTCCGCCGAATTAAAATCTAAGAATGGTAAAGGGAATAATGCTAGAAAAACTAGAAGAACTCCTATATTGAAGGCAACTCTACCAGTTGATGGATCCATACAACTAATATTTCCTTAACACCTTTAAAAATTAATCTGAAATTAAAGAAATTGAGAAAAAACTTTTAAAGGATACTACTATATTTTTATGAAAGGGGGAATATTATTGAAGAGAAAAAATGGCGAAATACGCGGGTTGGCTGTTGTCGCAATACTTCTGGGGACTTTACTCTTCAGCAGCTTCTCCATCGCAAAAATAGGAGGACAAGAGCAGAAGGCAAGAGTGTTCACTTATGGTCAACCTGCAATAAAACCGCCTGTCCACTGGAACCCGTTCACCACGGGCTCTTACTTTGGTCCTGATGGCCTTGTCGTTGAACCATTGGCCTTCATAAATTTGGCTAACTGGACATGGATACCTTGGCTAGCCGAGAGTTGGTCTATAAGCGAAGACGGCTTAACCTTAACCGTTAATCTTAGAAGAGGTATTAAGTTTAGTGATGGCACAGACTTCACGAGTAAGGATGTTGTATGCACATTTTACTGCTGGTATCTCGTTAAGTCGTGGCTTTGGGATTACATCGAAAGCGTTGAAGCCCAAGACGACTATACGGTAGTCTTCCGCTTAAAGAAGCCGTTTATACTGACCGAGTTCTACATAATGAGGACAACAATATGGTCAGATTCGGTCTTCGGCAACTTCAGCGATAAGGCGATTGAACTCATTAAGAAGGGGGCTCCAGAAGAAGAGATGGCTCCACTAAGAGAAGCACTAAGAAACTACAGGCCGCCGAAAGCTATTGGAACAGGGGCGTTCGAAATAAAGGAATATACGGAGGCCGATATATGGCTTGTTAAACGATCCGAATATTGGAGAGGTATTGAGAGCGTTTATGTTGACGAGTTTATGCAAGTTAACATTGGAGGGACAGCGCAATTAGCACCAATGCTCACATATGCCTTCGACTTCAACTCGCCAGATCTGCCCGCAGCGGTTTACCAAGAGGTTTTAATGAAGCCAATGTTATACGTTCCAATACTTAGATGGACTCAGGGAAACTTATTGCTGTTCAACTGTAGGGTTTATCCTCTTAATATCACTGAAGTTAGGCAGGCTATAGCCTACGCAATTAACCGCACAGAAATAGCTATAGCTGCGTCCCCGCACCCCAACCTAGCATTCCCGGCTAAGTATCCATGCGGAATGACCGCAGATCACATTTCCCTATTCCTAGGGGAAGACTGGGCTAAAAACAACCTTAACAACTACGATTACGATCCCAAGAAGACAGAAGAGCTACTCACAAAGGTCGGTTGCACTAAGGGTCAGGACGGTGTATGGATAGCTCCTGACGGGAAAACAAGATTTGAGTTTGACCTCTATAATCCGCCCTGGGCTGACTGGGTACTCTGTGCTGAAAACCTTAAAGCTCAGCTTGCGAGAGTAGGCATTATAGTGAACCCAATAACTATTGATGAAGCAAAGTTTGGCGAAGTCTTCAGAAGAGGAGAGTTCGTGATGGGGCTGGAGTTCTTCTTCTTCCAGATACATCCATGGGAGACTTGGAATAGGCATTTTGTGCAGTTTGGAAGGATACCTGAGCTACCTGAGCAAGTTGGTGAGGGCTTTGAGTACGCCACGCTTCCAAATGGGACGGTGGTAAGCGTTAGGGACTTAACCGTGGCGCTTGGATCAGCTGTAGATATGGCAAATCAGAAAGAGGTGATGAAGATGCTCGCTTGGATAACAAATCATTATCTGCCTTGGATAACCCTTAGAGAAAAGCCATGCACTTACGTATACTATCTTGGTAGGTGGCAGTGGCCTCCTAAAGGAGACCCCTTCTATCTTTGGCATGATAAGGATGAATATCAAGCTCTTGGCTGGATAATAGCGTCCGGAACATTGAAACCAGTACCGCCAGAGCAAGTCGTGGTCGAGAAACCAGTAGAGAAACCAGTAGAGGTTGAAGTTATACCAGCATGGGTTTACGGTGTCATTGGTGTAGCGGTCATAGCAGTGATAGCCGCCGTGGTAATGGCGCTAAGGCGGAGGTGAAAATAGAAAATTTTTAAATCCTCCTTTTTTATTTTTTAGTGGTGTGTTGGACCTTGAGGTGGATTGTTAAGAGAGCAATAACACTTTTAACAACCTTTTATATAGCTATCACCTTAACCTTCTTTTTAATACGTTTAATGCCCGGGAACCCTATCGATGTTATGATTAATCAATATATGCAGCAGGGCATGTCTATGGAGCAGGCTAAAATATTGGTCTCCTCACTTTATCAGATAGATTTTTCAAAACCAGCATGGGAACAATATATTGAGTATCTACAGTTAATTTTCAGGGGCAATTTAGGCGTCTCCTATATTTATACTGGGGTGCCGGTAGCAAGAATTATTTCTTATGCCCTTCCGTGGACCGTCTTTCTATTATCCATTAGTATAACTTTAAGCTTTATGCTAGGTATGATTTTAGGAATGTTCGCAGCATATAGAAGAAACACAAAGTCTGATCATACAATCACAATACTTTCAACAATAACTAACGCTATACCAAACTACGTTTTAGCACTTATCTTTCTATTTTTCTTCGCTTGTGTGTGGAAGATTTTCCCAATGAGAGGGACTCGTGACCCTAGAATTCCTCCCGGTTTCACCTTTGAGTTTATATCTAACGTATTTTATCATGCAGCATTACCAATATTTTCTTTCTTTATTACAACTGTGGGCAGCTGGATTCTACAGATGAGAGGCGCCACCATAAGCGTTTTAGGAGAAGATTATATAAAGGTGGCGGAGGCGAGAGGATTAAAGGGAAGAAGAATAATGTTTTCTTATGTTGGAAGAAACGCGATAATACCATTATTCACTAGGCTAGCTATAGCTATAGGCTACATGTTTTCAGGGTCAGTATTAATAGAAAATATTTTCACTTACACCGGAATAGGCTACTATTTAACTTATAGCGTTACAGCGAGAGATTATCCTTTAATGCAAGGTTGCTTCCTCATAACAACACTTGCAATAATACTATCCAATTTCATCGCTGATCTTCTCTATGGATTCCTCGACCCAAGAGTTAGAATTGAAAGGTAGGTGTAAAACATGGTTCAGATCAAAGAAACATTGATAAAAACTCTGAAAAAACTAGTATATGATCCACTAAAAATAATATTGAAGAGTAAAAGAGGAACCATTGGACTCATTATAGTCTTATTCTTCGTGTTAATGGCCACGGTCGGCCCATTAATAGTGAGATATGACCCATCAACCGTAAGCTTAAGTGAAGCGTTGCAACCCCCCTCCCTTAAACATCCTCTTGGCACAGACTGGTTTGGCAGAGATATACTAGCAATGCTCATAATTGGCTCTCAAGATGTTTTATTCGTCGGTTTTGTAGCTGCCTTAATAACTACATTGGTAGCTACTTTTATGGGTATCCTTTCAGGGTATATGGGCGGTAAAATGGACTCCGCGTTAGTGGCTGTTACGGATATAGTTCTTACAATCCCAGGATTCCCACTGTTAATTGTTATAGCCTCTGTTTTAAGAACTTCAAATCCGGTGTTGCTGGCTGCAATATTAAGTGTAACCGCATGGGCTCCTCTTTCAAGGGCAATTCGAGCTCAAACCCTTTCTTTAAGGGAGAGGGGATTCATAGAGATGGCGAAATGCCTCGGTATGCCGTCAATTCACATTATACTCAGCGAAATACTGCCAAACATAATGCCTTACATAATCATAAATGGAATATTCGCTTTCACAGGAGCAATTTACGCTCAAGTAGGCCTTTTCATGCTTGGATTAGCACCTTATAAAAGCCAAAACTGGGGCGTAATGCTGAACCTAGCTGTAAACTATGCGGGAGCAGTATTCTCAATAAGACAAGCTTCCCTTCTAGCTCCCGCAATATGTATTATACTACTGCAAGTTGGACTAGTCTTTCTATCTGGATCCTTGGAGGAAGTGTTCAATCCACGTCTTCGTTCAGGCTAAAACCACAAATAAGTGGTGACGTTGAACATGATTTCTCGCCGCAATAAGCCCATTTCAAGTTATTTTCAAAGTGAATATGGAGTGAAAAGGTGAAATCACTGGGGGTGAAATCATCTACGAATACATGATGGAGGCCAGAAAACTAGCAAAAGAATTTGAAGTAAGCGTAGGGATGTTTAAGTCTAGAGTAAAAATTAGAGCTGTGGATGAGGTGTCGTTTGGCATAAAGGAAGGCGAGCGAATAGCGCTGGTAGGAGAATCAGGCTGCGGTAAAAGTACCCTTGGAAGACTTTTACTCGGCCTCATAAAACCAAGCTCTGGTCAAGTATTATATAGGGGAAAAGACATATGGCGCCTCTCCAGAAAGGAATTCGAAGAATTCCGCAGGAACGCTCAGATAATACCTCAGAATCCTTACGATGCGCTTAATCCTGCGAAGAAGTTGTCGGCTGCATTAATACCACAGATCTTGCGCCATAAGATGGCGAAGGGAAGGGACGAGGCAAGAAAAATAGCGCTGGATCTTTTAGAAATGGTTGGCTTATCACCCCCAGAAGATTTTATAGAGAGGCATCCAAGCAGATTAAGCGGGGGTCAAATGCAAAGGGTTGTTATAGCCAGAGCAATATCGGTTAAACCTCAATTCATAGTTGCTGATGAAGCAGTATCTATGCTCGACGCATCGCTGAGAGTAGAGATACTCGACATGCTGCATAAAATCGGAGAGGAATTGAAAACAACATTCCTGCTTATAACTCATGATTTAGGGGTGGCGAGATACTTTGCTAAAAATGGAAAAATTGCTATAATGTATCTGGGAGATATTGTTGAGGTAGGGGAAGCGGAGGAGACGATACGCAATCCAATGCATCCGTACACTAAAACGTTACTTGCAGCTATCCCAGTGCCAGATCCCAAGATTGCCAGAGAAAGAAAAAGCATTCCATTAAAAAGCATTGATGTGCCAAGCCTATTAAAACCAATTTCAGGCTGCAAATTTCAAACAAGATGCCCATATGCCACTAAAGAGTGCGAGAAAATAAAACCAGAACTCCGGTTGATTGGTAACAGATGGATCGCCTGCCATTCACCGTGAGCCAAATAAGCGACTCAATTTTTGCCTTATAAACATTATAGCTAGCCTCGACCAATAACCAATGAGAAATAAATCCCCTTGTGAGATGAAGGGCGCCAGAATAGGGGTTTGAGGCTCCTCGAGGCCCCAGTTCTCCGGGTTCAAATCCCTTTCTATACCCCTCCTTTTATCCTTTTAAGTCTGGTGAAAGTAAGTTTAGCTGGGCTCGATATACATAGCTTTGAGCGGAGGAGGAGATTACCAAGCGCCATTGGCCTATCTAGGTGGAAGATGGAGTTGTTTAATCTCCTGCCAAAATAATCTGTTTTCTGGAAAGATCTAGTTTTAACGTGACAATAGGTTCAGATAAGCGGAGCCTTAGCGGTATAGACGCGATTGTTCTTCCAGGCGTTGGCGGTTCTGGGACTAGAGCTGATTAGAGAAGGCATCATCGCGTCTCTTAAATATCATTGAGTGAGTTCTCCGGTGTTGTGGATAGAGTTCCGCTATGAATGTGTTAGAAGATACAAAAGTAGCGGAGAGTTTGAGCTGATTTATGATCCTTTAGGGGGGCGAAAGCTTTTACTATCTCTCTAGAAGTATATTTTTGGTGTAAAGGTCTAGTGGCTGGTAGTATTGGAGTCTTTGAAGAGGGAGATTCTGGAGCTTTTAGATAGGGATTTGGAGTTTCGTTATGCTGTGGCGGGTTATCTCGGGTTATCGGAGATTCTGAAAAGGCTGGATAGCTTATCAGAGGAGCAGACTAGGCTAGCAACAGAGCAGACAAAGATATGGATGGAAATTAAGGGGTTAAGGGAGGAGCAGATCGGGCTAAGGGAAGAACAGATTAGACTTAGGGAGGAACAGACAAAGATATGGAGTGAGATCTCTAAGATTTGGGAGGAGATTAAAGCGCTTAGAGAAGAGCAGACAAAGATATGGGAGGAAATTAAGGGGTTAAGGGAGGAGCAGATCGGGCTAAGGGAAGAACAGATTAGACTTAGGGAGGAACAGACAAAGATATGGAGTGAGATTGCCGCGCTAAGGAGAGGTCAGGTTAGGCTGGAGAGGAGTGTTGACTCCCTTAGGAATGCTATGATAGCGGGATTTGGTGAGCTGAGCAAGTTTGCTGGACTATCTTTTGAGGAGTTTGTTAGGAAGTTTCTATCGGAGTACATGAGGAGGTCCGGTGAGATACCGGAAGACGCTGAGCTAACTAAGCGCGTTATTGATGGCGAGGAGGTAAACCTCTTCCTTGAGGAACCGCTAATCGTTGGAGAGGCAACGGGCTATGCCAAATCAGCCGAAGAAATAACTAAACTTCTTAGAAAAGCCGAAGTCGCAAGGGCGAAGTACTCTAGGGAGCCCAGAAAGATCCTTGTTATACTATCAGCCAACAGCGATTCTGCTGAAGAGATGAGAAGAATATCTGAGGAGAAGAACGTAGAACTAATCATTGGAAAAATAGTGGATTAAGGGTCTCATCACTTGTTTTTAATGTTTAGGCTTATTTTTCCATACTCCACTTCCATTTATTAGTGCCATTACTTCATTTGCTAGGCTGCAAAAGACTTGTTGGATCAACCTTTTTTTGAAAACGCATTTAAATATGGGTTAAAATAGTTATTCAAATCTTATATTTAATAGGCATTTTAACCTATTTAAATTTATTTTTCAAGCCTTTTTTCAGACCTACCCCTTCCCCCCTATCCCAACAAATTCAAGGGAAAAGAAGATTCTGATAAGCTTGTATAGAACACTTTCAATTCTCTTTGTGAGATTCTGAGAATTTTGATGAAGCCGAGAAAGCGCTTAAAAGAGGCGCCGCTTT
>JAWBZG010000013.1:0-26024 GCA_038866525.1 Bathyarchaeia archaeon | reverse complement strand
ATATTAGCTTTCTCGCCACTAGCCATCATAGCTAGCTCATCTTTCGCTTCTTTAAGTTTCTCTAGAACTTTATTTGGCGTAATCATAGCGTCTTTTGTAGGTGTTATGTCAGATCATATCGCTGGAAGCGCAATAGCCATATGGTACTTCAATCTACCCCCCGCAATATGGTATTCGGCGATGCCAATTTATCCGATAGAGAGAATCATAGCGATGATAATAGCCGCAATTATAGCCGCTCCAATCTACCAGAGACTTAGGAAAGCCGGTCTCCTATATGGGGTAGAGCACCAACAGTTAAGTGATGAAAAATGAAGTCAAGGGAGATAACCGAGTATATTAGGCAGAGAGCCGAGCTCGCGGCGGCTTTGGAGGTTAGCGGTTGGCCTAAGCCTGGCAATGTTCACAGGACTAGAGATCATGCTGACGCTAGGTTTGAACATTTTTTAGCTGGCTCGATAGCTCTGGGACCTTCCACCGCGGCCGCGGCTTTAAGGGGGATTATGGCGGCTAAGGGTAAAATAAGTCTGTCAAAGGTTGGCGTGGGCCAGCTTATAAAGTCGGCTGTGCGCGGCATGCTGTCTTCACATAATGGTGGGAACACTCATCTGGGCGTCTGCCTACTATTTGTTCCTCTCTCAATTGCCGCCGCGAAAACCTATATTGAGGAAAACGGTTTTTTGCTGGAGCCTTTAAGAAGAAATTTTGATGCAGTTATGCGTTCAACAACCCCAATGGATGCGGTTAGGGTTTATGAGGCTATAGCCATGGCAAGCTCCCCAAACGAGTTAGGTAACGTTAGCGGGGGGAAGGCTCCAGACATATATGAGACTAACTTCAAGAGGAAGATTCTAGGTTCGGGGATAACTCTCTTCGACGCTATGATGGAGGCTTCATCCTACGATACGGTTGCGAGGGAGCTTGTAACGGGTATGGAGATCTCCTTCAACATAGGTTTTAGGGAGCTAACAGAGACCTTTAGCATCACTAGGGATATAAATGCAGCCATAGTTCACACCTTCCTGAGAATACTATCAGAGTTTCCGGACACCTTCATAGCTAGAAAAATAGGTCTCAAGAGAGAACGCGACATTAGAAGGGCTGTTGACCTGGGCGTTAAGGAGATTAGGTGGATATCTGAAGCCGCAGGGAGAGTCCTTAAGCTAGGCGGATTGATGACCAATGATGGTAGAGCTGCCTTATGGGAGCTAGATGAAAAACTCCAGACGCTCGGCAAGGATTTCAGTCCCGGAACAACGGCGGATCTGACAGCTTCATCTACGATGATTGCCCTATTAACTGGCCTGAAGTTTTAGCGTCAACGGTGCTTGATGTTGGGATTTAGTCGATCTATTAGGGCTCGTGAGGGCGACTTCATAGAAACTTTCGAGGGTTTAATCTTTGATGTTAAGGGGCTTGTTCACCCACCTGATAAGACGATAGCCTACCTAAGATATTTTGAGAGCCCTGAGGGTGATAGGGTTAGGGGCTCTAAAAGATATATGAAGGTTTACTCGCTAAGCGATAGGGATGCTATTTTAAGGCGGAAGTATCCGCACTACATTTACTATGATAATATTTTCGGCGAGTGGCTTGAGGGTGTACCTAACAGCCTAATTATAGAGCATTATCAGCCAATACATAAGGCTTTAAGCCTAATTGGGAGGCGGGATCTAAGCGCTATTGAGACGCAAGCAGTCAGGTTTATTCAGGAGATCTGTGATCACGCAAGCATCCCTATAAATAACGTTGGTATTTCAGGCTCAATCCTAGTGGGGCTCTATGCCTCCAGCTCAGATATTGATGTTGTAGTTTATGGTAGGAGGGCGTCCATAGCCGTGTATGACAGTTTAAAAGTGCTTTTAAGCGAGAAAAGAAACGGCTTCTCGCCTTATGACCTCAGCGACCTCAAAAAGCTATACGATTTCAGGTCTACAGATACTTGGATTTCGTTCAACGAGTTCTGCAGGGTTGAGTCGAGGAAAGCTTTTCAAGGAAAATTCCTTGGCAGAGACTTCTTTGTTAGGTTTGTGCTCGATTGGAACGAGATCGGTGAAAAATATGGCGACAGAGTTTATAGGAATGTTGGCTACGCTAAGATTAAAGCGCTCATAGAGGATGACTCAGACGCGATATTTACGCCATGCCTCTATAGGGTCTCTGAGGTTAAGCTGCTTGAAGGCGAATGCGATACGCGACTACTGAGGGAGATAGTTTCCTTTAGGGGGAGATTCTGCGACCATGCTAGAAGGGGTGAACACATTATTGCGCAGGGCAAGGTTGAAAAGGTTGTTGAGAAGGACGGAAGCGAATATTATCGGATGGTTTTAGGCGCTAAACCATCAGACTTCATGGTTGTTGAGGACACGCTATAATAATAGCTCTTCTATAGTAAAGTCCAATTTAAGCGCTGGGAGATAAGGTTATTCTCGAGACCATGCTGCTCCTTAAGCAGCTCAAAGCGCTCCCACACTTATGGAAAAATATTTTGTTCCAATCCCTAAAATTTTTCCTCCCTACCCCAACTATTGGTTGAGAGTTAAGATATTTTAGGGTATTATCTCCATCAGACTCATAGGCTTTGAAAGGCTACCTTAAAGAGGATCTGAGAGAAACATGTAAGGTTGAAGTTGACAGTGCCGCTGATTAAGTCACATGGATATGCTATACGTGAATTAACTGTAAATTCGCTTTATTTTAGAATCGCTTCTCTAATGGCTCTATGGCTTTCCATTATTGGCGCGGCTGTGTTCACAATGTAGATTTCCTCTACTGAGCGGAAGAATTCTCCGAAGAATTTTCTCCTTATGTCCGTTTTACGCTTGTCTTTTACAAGCAGATGCGGATTGCAAAAGCCAGAGGACTCCACGTATCTTAATGCTTCACTGGGTGAAATCCCATTGATCACCGACCTGTCCTCTGGATCCCGCTTAAGCAGTATAGCCTTCTTCAGCGTTGTCATCGGCAGAACCCTTCCCTTACCCACAATCCATCTTATGTTTACGACAGCCCTACCCATAGAATCGAACTCCACCTTATCTATAAGCCTCTGATATTCACCCCAAACATCAGCTATGTCGGCCTGAATATAGAAGTTCTTCTCTGAGGCGAATGCCACGGCCCTATTACCCATCAGGCGAACAAAGAACCAGTCGTCTGAGACAACCCTTACGCCTTCAAGCCTAAGGAGCCCATACGTATGTGTAGTCTTGCCGGTCCCGGAGGGCGCGATTAAACATACACCCCGCCCATCTATGTCCACGCAGGCGCCGTGAACAGAGTTTATGCCATGCTCATCCTCCAATATGTCTCCCGCAACGCTTAAGGCTATGGATTTAATCCAGCCATAATAGTCTACATTAATTAGGAAAGCTGTCTTGGAGAGCGGATCATAGAGAAACTGCTGCCCCCCACCGGCTTCGTTTGTGACAACCAATCTTCCATGGGAACGGATGTTCGCCGACATAGGGTAAAAGCTCTCTTCCCAGCGCTCCTTCACATATTTTATGTCCGTTAGGAGCTTAATGCAGCACCCATATATGTCAGCCCTTTCCTCGTAAAGAAAACGGTCGCTGTACTTCTCCATCAAAATATCCTTCTCTCCGATAGAAATCAGCTTAACCTCGTATCTCAATCTTAAACCTCTCCACACAACGAACACTTATACCCCATTTCTATAAGTTTCTATCCTTTAGCTTAAAATTCTTAATTCATTTCTCGCATGCCCAGCCACATTCAATAATCAGTTGCCGACTAAGAAACTTGGGCGGGATCTTAGAAAGATAGAAAGAACTGAATCCTTTTCATCCTACTTTTGGGTCCACAATTAAATGATTTTAGAGAACGCTTCTCCTTTTCTCCACATACTGAATGATCCCACGTTTACCATTTATTAGCCACTCCGGATCCAGCATTTGCATCTTCTCCGCCTGACCCTCTCTAAGCCCTACAATGATCCCCCCTTTAAAGTTCTCAGAATCAATATAGATGTTGGAAAATAGTCAACTATTCTAGTTATTGGAGTGATATAGGGCCAATGTCTGTCCTCAAGCAGCCTCCTATAATTAACATCCCCCTTAAGTATAACGATGTCTGAAAGGGAAATCTCATCCCGTAAGGCTTCAGGCATCTGGGAGAAATGGTAGGGTGATGCCCAAAACCAGTCGGCTGAAAGCTCTATGGTTCCGTTAACTAATTCCCTCAGGACGCTTTTCCCTAAGCGGATTAGATTTGGATATGGGGAACTGATAAAGGCTTGGAGCGTCCTCATGAAATCTTGCAACATAGCGTCTGAGACAAAGAACGGGTATGGCTTGAGATAAAAGGTTGCCTTATCTGCCCACCCATTCCTCAATATGAAGTCAGCTAATATAATGTCGAAACCTAGTTCAGCCCCAACATTATCATTTATGAAAGCTACATGCGACAGAGAGCCTTCCATAAAGACCTCTGCAACCCTTGAGAAATCATTGATTAAAAGGTTCTCTCTTTCAATCATCGCCTGCCTCCGCCTAACATCATCTGGAACCGTTAAGTTACTTAAATCGATTCGATTACCCCAGAGACTAGCATGTAAGAGATTCTCAAAACAGAGCTCAAGATCATCAACCTTGCTTACGTTCTCAAGTGCAGCGCTCAAGACATTTATACTTTCAGCAATCTGCCTTTCCTTCGAAGCGCGGAATGGATCTAAGCCTTCCAGCGGCCCAAGCTTAAAGTACTCAACAATCTCAAGTAAGCGGCGGTAAAAGTATGATTCCGCGAAATACCAGGGGAGCTCCAACCACCCTCTCCCATTAAATTTCATCCATAGAGCGTTCCACTCTTTCACGTCCGGAGCGTCTTCAGTTAAAGGCTGAATCCTTCCATTTAAAATCTCCCTCTTAAAATCAATCAGCCTAGACGTTATATGTGATGGATAATTGTTTTCAGCGATAACAGAATCTATAATCTTTGGTTTCCGATACAGTATAGTCTTCTGGGCAAAGGATCCAGGCTCAGAAGTCATTATAAAGCCCGGCTTTTCCTCAGCGAATTTTCCCCTATACAGCGCCATAATTTGCCCACATTTCAAATTCTGGATAACAACAAGTAAGTTAAATAATTACTTAAGACTTTCCCAGCATATTTATTCACGTTCTATTCTTAAAAATTTCCCCGGACTTGCCGTAATACCGCGGCTTTAAAGAATAACTTGGAGAAATATTGTGCTCGTCTTATAAGTGTTTTAAGTGTGAGAGTGTAAGGCTAAGTTCAATTTTTACGAGAGCGCAAAGTTAAAGTTTAACATTTCTAGGGTGAGAGGATGAATAAGTCAGGTTTGGTGAGTTTAGAGACTGAAGTTGAGAGCAAATTTTACTCTGCATCTTCAATATCTTTTTATAAGTTTGGAGATCTAACCGAGACAGAAATCCCTTATCCTATTTCTCAATATGCGCATCTATAAGTTTCCCCCAACAGCCTTACCTTTGATTTTTATTCTCCGCAAACTTCACTTTCGATTTTCACTAAAAGCCCTCATTGCATTTTATTTGCTGAAAACCTTGATGCGCAAAATATCGCCTGCAACCTAAAGAACAAACAAACTTTTTTTTATTTCTATCTTAAAGGAAAAAAGGTTTAGGGAGTGTAGAGAGAAGCGAATTTAGGCCAGCTTCTTGTAAAGAATTCTATTGGCATAGCAAAGATATAGCTTGCGCCTAATCCAGCACATATTCCAGCAACTACTGGTACAGCTATTCTCACCCATTGCTTAACTCCTAGAGCCCTCACGGCAATAGTTTTAACTATTAAGGCCACCAATGCATCAAACCAGAAGAGATTAGCACAGTAGCAAGCTACATAGAAGGCTGCAACATTGAGCGGTAAAGCGGGTATATATATTTTAGCTCCATATATTAGAAGACCTACGAAGAAACCTGCTATTAACCACTGCCATGCTGTAGTTATTGTTCCACCTCTCCATAGCCATGCATCTTGCCATCCTCCTCCATATATCATCCAAGGGCGCCAAGTTTCAGCGCTTGTATTAACGATTCCTCCACCATGGGTTATCAGGTACATCGATACGTAAAAACCAGTTATAGTGGTTACGATGACCGCGATAATCATTCCTATAAATATGTGCTTCATGTTAACTTTATTGTCATACGCGATTTTATACCAAGAAATCAGCTGTGAAGCATTTAAAGGCCAGTAGTAGGATTGCCAAGGCCCTCCGGCGTTTGCGTGATACATTATATTCAACTGTACAAACCAAGATGGATTATTGTTCGGAAGCTCTGAGCTCCAGCTACCCGTAGCTATTCCAACACTATATGGGTAAACCCAAGCACGAGTCACGTCAAAGTCACCCTCGCCAGCTTCGCAAACCTCTGCCCAGCCTCTTGCCGCTGAAGGCCAGAAAATGAAGTAAAGCCAAAAGACATAGAATAGGAATGGCAGTATAGCTGCTCCTGATGCTAATCCCAAGACGATGAACGCGAGCGTGCTTATAATACTAAGTATTCCTACCGGCTTTAATGGTAACCCTGCCTCAACATACGTCTCTTTCCCTCTAATTGCATTCCAAACTCTACGGATCCTTTCTCTCCCTTTCCACCATGTAATTACACCTATGAAGAATGGAACCCCCACCGTGCCCATTATCATGTAAGAGAAGGGTTCCCAACCTCCTGGCGCCCCGCCATAAACGTAGAATTCCATTCCTGGCTCGTATGGAATTATGCCTAAACGCGCCGCATTAAGCCAATTATCGCCACTATTGAAATCCATGATCACAATTGAACCATTCACATTGTATCCATTAAAATCTTCCAGTCGACCCCTTCCTACGTAAACAGCTCTACCTTTAATTCCGTGAGTTGGTGTAGCGGAGGTTTGAATACCGTTTGGCCAAAGCGCACCAGCTTTGATAATTTTTCCGCCGAACTCTATGTACGACTCCGCATCTAATGGTACAGCCACCACGTATCGATGAATCTCCACATTAATATTATACTCCACAAGCTTAGACTTTATATAATCTGCTGCATCGTAAAAACCTGGGTAACCAGTAACTCTCGATTTCATCTGTGAAAATACCCTAACATGACTCTTAATGTTTTCTAAGTTTAGATTCTGAAGAATATTCCTCAACTCAGAGACTTGATTGTAACATAGATCGCTAAATAAAGCATTTTCTTGATGATAGCAAAAACTCTTAGCAATAATAACTGTAGTGAAGAAAATAAGCATGAAACCACATGAAATCTTAAACCTTGATTTCATTTTCCTAACCTTCTGTCGGTTTTTTGCGATTACACTTCATTCATTATACTCTACTAAATCGTCTAAAATCTTTAATTTATTGCTCAATTTATTTATTTTTCCCTAATTGTTATTAATGTTTTTCCTTGCACCATAAAAATATTAGGACTCAATAATCTTAGCTCGGATTTTTCCCGGCGTCATTTTATGTAATGTGAATAGATTAAAGGCTAGTAGATGCGTCTGTAATTCAATGTAGTTCTTCTTTAAGTCTCCACTTTGTCTCTTTAGGTGTGTCTTCGATAATGAAGCCGATTTTTTGGAGTTTATCTCTAATCTCGTCAGATATCTTCCATTCCTTTCTTCTTCTCATCTCCTGTCTCACTTCAAGTATTATCTCCATTAAACTCTTTAGTACAGTCTCGTGCCTCCCAACATCTTGCTCTCTCTTTATCTCTATTTTTATTCCAAGAACATCTTCGACAAGCGTTTTAAAGATTTCATAAACCTCTTTTTTCGCCGCAGCTTCGATCTCGCTGTTCCTGTCCGCGTAAGAGTTCACTGCCTTCACGATCTCAAATACAGCGGCTATCGCTAAAGGCGTATTGAAATCATCATCCATAGACTCCTCGAACTTCTTTTTCGCCTCACGTACCTGTAAGACCAGTTTTTCTTCCTCTTCCCAACCTCTGTCCCTCTCCTTTAGGGAGAGAAGCCTCTCTAAAGCCCCAAATATTCTCTCAACGTTTGCTTTAGCAGCTTTCATGCTTTCCTCGTTGAAGTCTATTGGGCTCCTGTAGTGGGCGGATATCAAAAAGAATCTTAAAACCTGCGGGCTATACGTTTTTAAAGCATCCCTAACAGTTATGAAGTTTCCCAGAGACTTAGACATCTTTTGACCATTAACTGTAAGCCACTCGTTGTGTATCCAATACCGGGCGAAAGGTTTACCGGTGAGGGCTTCGGCTTGCGCTATCTCGTTCTCGTGATGTGGGAAAATTAGGTCTTTACCCCCCATATGAATGTCGAATGTTTCACCTAGATACTTCATAGCCATCGTCGAACACTCAATATGCCAGCCTGGTCTACCCCAACCCCAAGGGCTATGCCAGCCTGGCTCACCCTCTTTCCTCGCCTTCCATAATGCGAAGTCCGCGGGATTTTTCTTTTTAGGGTTAACTTCAATTCTCGCGCCAGCCTCTAAAGCCTCCATTTTATTTCCAGATAATTTGCCGTAATCGTTAAATTTTAATACATCAAAGTAAACGTCTCCGCCGGCTTCGTAGGCGTATCCCTTTTCGATAAGTTTTTGAATGGCTACTATCATGTCAGGTATATGTTGGGTTGCGCGCGGATTAATGTCAGGCTTCTTAATGTTCAGCGCAGCTATATCTTCAAAGTACGCGTCGCTATATATCTCGCCGATCTGCTGTATGCTTAACCCCATTTCCTGCGCGCGCCTAATTATTTTATCGTCTATGTCGGTTATATTGCTCACTAAAGTGACCTTAAAGCCTTTATATTCTAAGTATCGGCGCACAACATCGGCCACAACGAATGCACGCGCATTTCCAATGTGGATGAAGTCGTAAACTGTCGGACCGCAAACATATATTCTAACCTCGCCTTCACGTAGCGGTATAAACTCCTCTTTCCGCATGCCTAAAGTGTTAAGGATCCTCAGCGCCATAAGGATTCAACCATTATCTGCTAACACACCAACATATAAATAGATTGATTTAGGCTCATTGATGCATGATTCTCCTCATGCTCCTGTCGAGAAAACTCAAGATTTTCCTTCTGCTTTTACCCCAAGAAACAAGGATGCATAAGATCACAGAGAGCGCTAAAATTATTGTTGAGATGAATATCTCTTCGGCTAAAGATTTAAGCTCCATAAAAACGAAACCCCCAAATACGGCTCCAACGGTGTACAGAGTTGTTTTCCCAATAACCTGAATAATGGTTAGCTTCCACAACGGGAAGCGGAAGGCTCCAGCTAGAATCATTATCGGCGTATCGGGTAGCGGCGAGGAGGCAAATAGTAGGATTGCGAGCAAACCATATCGCTCAATCCATTTAGGTAGAGGATCATCCCCACCCTTATCAGCCGACAACGTCTCCTTTATACTAGACCCCCAGCAGTACGCGATTATTTCCCCTAAACCGCCGCCAAACCCGGCAGATAAGCCTAAAAGTAGTGGACTGTATTTTTCGGTTAGCGATAGGAAGAGCGGTACAAAGAAACCTCTCGCGATTATTGTTAGGTGGCTGAAGAACGCTGAGAGCAGGACACCTATGATTTCATATTTGTCGAGCAGCGCGTCACTTATAGGCATTCTATAGAGGGTTAACATGGATAAAGCCATTGTTGCAATTATTCCCGAGAGCTTTATTATAGCTTTGACCTTAACCTTCATCATCTCCAACCTATTGCGATGATCACAGTCATTTAGGCTCAGTAGGTATTATTAAAGGTAAGGAAGACATATATTTATAGCATGCTATCCATCCTAAAATATCTCTGGTTAATGCGGGATTAGGAAAGATTATGTTAAGGCAGAGCTATTTCCTCATAGGCTGCCGGTGAGGGATAGATTAAAATGGTTAATGCCTTGCTTGACTTATTGAGGCTGGGTCTATGCTTATCTTTCCTCACCGTAGCGTCAATCTATGACCTAAAGTTTAGGGAGGTTCCAAACACTGTTTGGATCATCTCCGCGCCAATAGGTTTAACGCTCTCAGCAATATCACTTGCCTTGAACATCTCAAGCCGCCCCTTGGACGCACTTATATGGACAGTGACGCTGATCATAGTCTCCGGCCTATCATTGGCGCTATTCTATTTAGGCTTGTGGGGCGGAGCTGACGCGAAAGCTCTAATATGCTTAGCGGCATCTATGCCAACGCGTTTAAATATTGAGGCTATTAGACCTATGCTTGAACAGTGCCTGCAAAACTCCTTCTCACTCCCGATATCAATATCAACCCTAAATAACTCTGTCTTAGCCGCCGCATTATTGACCGCAGCTATAGCTCTAAGAAACCTTATAGACCTAGCGAGGAGCGGTGGAAAAATATTTGAAGGGTTAGAGGGGGAGGGCCTCATTAAGAAAACTTTAGCTTTTATGACGGGATATAGGGTGGATGCTGAAAAACTACGCTCTAAAAGGCACCATTATATAGTTATAGAAGAATTCAGCGTGGGGAGCAATGGTTCCTTTAAGAGGCAATTAAAGGGGCTTCGGTTACTAGGCGCCGAAAACGATGTGGAGGGCAAAGTACCAGAGGATATTTGCGGAAAAATTTGGGTTACCCCAGCATTACCTTTTCTACTCTTCATGGAAGCTGGCTTAATAATGACTGTATTCTTGGGAGATGTAATATTTTGTTCAACATTTATTTTTATGAAATCGATGTCAACAGCTTAATAGCTTAAAAAGCAGTTGATGAATTATTGAAGGCGTTTTGGAACTCTATTTTTGTCCTTCCTTTCTCCTCAGGAGCATATTGTCAATTATCATGCAAAGGGCCTTAAAAACCTCGTCCTGATTAAGGCTATTTACATCTAATATTACATTGAATGGTTCAAAGTCTTCGCCTAACTTAAAGCCATAAAGGGCCCTGTAGATCTCTTTGGTTTGCTTCTCTCTCTCCCTCATACGTTTAAGCGCCTCCTCAAAGCTTATTCCATCCCGATTAGATATCCTCCTAGCTCTAACCTCCTCTGATGCGTCAAGCCATATTTTTAGGTCAGCTTTCTCCAAGAGCCAAGGCATCGTCCAGCTATCGAGTACAACGTTTCCTTCCTCAGCCCATCCAATCATCTTTTCATCTACAAGCCTATCAATACTAGGATTTCTTAGGCGTTCTTCCAAAAACCTCATCCCTTCTTCTGTCTCCCACCAACCTTTATCAGAAACGCTGTAACCCATCTCCACAGCGACCGCTCTTAAAGCGTCCCCACCAGAATAGTACTTTAAACTGTAGTGTTCAGCAATCCTCTTAGCGACGGTGCTTTTACCAGACCCGGCTAACCCAGAGACGCATATGATTATTTTCTTTCCTTCTGGAGGCTGGGAGAGCATCTATTACCCTCCTTAGCATAACGTGATGTTTAGCTGAGCTAGATCCTTGTTCCAAAACCCATTTCAACGTTAAGCACCCTCGATATAAGGAAGTTGAAGAAGAATTGGCATATAATATACCAGAAGAAGAACGGTATATCGATTTTTTCACCAAGTAGGGGTATGAACGCCACAGGTCTACTCCCATAGAAAAATATTAGTAGCCACCATATGATTAAGAATGGGATAAAAGTGATAAGCCAAACCTTCATTTGCTGCGCAGATATCCTTGCCCTGATCTGCATTATTTTAACCTCCTGCTTCTTAACTTTAGCCATAAGCTTCTTGTCGCCTGTTTTTTTAGCGAGCTCCCTCTCAGCGTTCCATACGGATATTTCCCTCTGCCATTCCGCAAGCATCCTCCTATCAATAAACTTGCGGTTAATTAACGCGGTCATTAGAGAGGAAACGAACGCTATAAACATTATGAAAAAAGTTGAGAGGGGAGGGCTTAAAAGATCCATCTGCACACCTATCACCTTCCAAGGAACTTCCTTATCCCAGGATAAATTTCCTCGATACGTTCGCTCATAATCTGCTGATAGTATTGATAAATTATTCCCACAGATAACAGTATCCCAGTTCCAGTACCGAAAGCCCCAAAAAGATCGGCTATAGCTGCCATTAAACCAACAATGAATCCTCCAAGTAAGGTCACCACTGGAATATATCTTTTCAAAATAACCTCTATAGGTTTCTCAGACCTCCTGAAACCTGGAACCTGCATGCCGGCGTCGACAAGCTGCTTGGCAACCGTTCTCGGGTCTAGACCTCCAACTTGGAGCCAAACCCATGAGAAGATAACGCAGAGAATTATTAATAGCACCGCGTAAACAGTGTATCTGACTGGATCATTTAGTACGTCGAGAAAACCCCTCGGGGACGTAACATAGTACGCTAACCCACCTATAGGATGAAGGTATTCTCCCGTATACTCAAAATCGCCAATTAACTTTATCCACGGGTATAAGGTTGGATTATTTCGATAATTAGTCCACAGTATTTGACCTATAACGTAAATGTTTCCAAATAACGCTGATGCAAATATAACTGGCAAGTTAGAGACGTAAAGGAGACTTATCGGATATTTACCCTTAAACCCTCTGAACCGAGCGTGGGCGACAGGTATCTCAACCCTAACACTTTGAGCGTAAATGCAGAATAGAAAAATGCCTACAGTTAGTATTAGGCCAAGAATACTTGGGTCATCAGCCGGCCTAATAAAAAGGCTACTCAGAGATTCGCCTGCAGCAAGAGTCTGGATCATGGCTGATATTATCCCCCTAGCCTTTCTTGGCTCGCTTAGGGAGGGCCATATTGAGAAGCAATCCAGCATTATGCGTTGGGCGACGCCTGCCAGTATAAAGAGGCTTATGCCG
Organism: Bathyarchaeia archaeon; assembly: GCA_038866525.1. Lineage (GTDB taxonomy): Archaea > Thermoproteota > Bathyarchaeia > Bathyarchaeales > DTEX01 > DTEX01. The sequence continues at coordinate 13,270 of JAWBZG010000013.1, read as the reverse complement.
CTACCTATCCCCCAACCCTTCTGAATCATCTCGTCTAGAAGCATAACTATTATTCCAGCAACTATTAGCTGCATAAATATTATCGCAGCCTGCAGAGCCTCCAGTCTTCCGAAGAAGCCGCCCAGCAGATAGGCTGATGCTTGGACGATTGTCATTATAACCGATAAGACCTTGCTTGCGCCTGAGAACAATGCTCTATCTTCCGGATCTGAGAAATCGACACCTATGAAGCCAGAAGCCGCAAGCAGCTGTAATATTAGGCCTGCGGTAACTATCGGTCCTATGCCCAGCTCCATTAACGTGCCCCTAGTTGAGGCGAATATCACCCTATAGAACATTATGTCTTCGGTTTTACTTAGTCCATAGAGCGGTATCTCGCTCATAATAAAATAGATGAGTAGAGCGAGAGACGTCCAGAGAATCTTCTCAGTGAAGCTAACTCTGCGTTCTGGGGCTTTAATCTCTGGAATGAATCGTATTATCGGCTGAAAAGCTCTCAGAAATCTTCCAGCCACATTTTATCCCTCAATCGTTCAAATCAAATAGTATTTTGTTTAAATCTCTATATTAGGTTTAAATCATGTTTTAGGCTGCTTCCACCTCTCCAGCCTTCTTAGTTACTATTACTTCTCCACCAGCATCCTTAATTTTTCTTAAGGCAGTCTCGGTACATAGTGGAATTTTAACGGTGACCGGTATGGTTATCTTTCCTTCGCCGAGAAGCTTACTATACCCCATTCCCTCAAGATCTATAAATATTTTCTCGTCTTTTTTAACATTTTGAGCCATTTTTAGAGCTATTTCCTCAAGGTCCTTTAGGTTTATGCATCTTAGACTCCTTAGTTTCTTTTGTTTTGGGGAGGTGAAGCCTTTATAGCCGAAGTAGTCCGGTTCATATCTAAGAACCCAAGACCATAAATGCTTATGTCTACCAGCCCTCCTCTCACCCTTAGACCCACTCTTCCTATGCTGCCCAACCCTTCCATACCCACATGTTCTGGAACCGCGCTTCTTACGGATCTTTCTAAGGCTGTGTGGCATACATCATCAACCTAACTTATATCATTCTCTTCAATAAATCGTTTATTGCCTCGCCCCTATATCCCGTCACTCCACCGCTCACCCAGCTCTTCTTTATGCTCCCCTTATAACCCCCGCTTGGCGGCTTAAGACGGAAAACGGGTTTAATTCCAGGAAGCTTATTAAATTCAACTTTCAGGCTGTATATTGCGTCAGCTAAATCGCCAAGGGACTGGAAGCCAAGCTTCTGAGCATATTCATCTGTAAGCCTCTTGTTTCCAATAATTCTTCCCCTCTTTTTAAGGAGCATCGCGATAACTTCCTTCGAAACCTCCCCCCAGGTCACTTGATTCTGAACCTTCTGGAGCATGCCTAAATATGAGGGGCGATTATCTATCAGCGTCGCGTGGCAATTATGGGTCAAATTAAGCATTCTCAAAGTATCTTCGACATCTTTCCTAACATTGACTGTTCCTCTAACCCTAACGACAGCCAAACACTTGTCTCCCTTCTCCATCTTTTCTACCTCGCCCAGTCCATCGGTGTAACAACTTTATATGTGTTTTTTAAGGCATCAAATATTGCGTATGCAAATGAAGGTATCGTTCCTGTTGGACCATAACTCCTCATCCAGCAATCTTTTATCCCGGCAAGCCTAAGGATAACCTTAGCAACTTCACCAGCAACTAAACCTAAACCTCTTGGTCCGGGAAGAATCTTAACCCTTACCGCACCACATTTCCCAGAAACCTCAAACGGTAATGAGTGGGGCTGACCGCAACCGCACTCCCAGCTCCCGCAGCCTCTACGAACAATCGTGATGTTTAAGCGGGCTTCCCTAGCAGCTTTTTCTATAGCCGTGCGCACTTGGGTTGCTTTTCCGGAACCTATACCTAGGTATCCGTCCCTGTTACCGACGGCGACAATAGCTTTGAACCTAGACTTTTCTCCAGCATCTGTCTGTTTTTGAACAAGACCTATGTTTATAATCTCCTCCTCAAGGTTTGGGACGAGTACATTCACTATTTCCGGCTCGCTTATCTTAAACCCGTTAGCGAAAATCTCCTCTAGGGAGGATATTTTGCCCTCAAGCACCATTCTACCCAGCCTGGTTCGTGGAACCCATTCAGACTCTTTAGTTCCAGTGAGCGCCTCGCCCAAAGCATATCACACCATATCTTAGCTGGCGTTCTGAATTTTTAAAGAAACAATGCAGCTAATAGATTTAAACTTATCTGCTAACTCACCACAAATTCGCATCAATAGGCGGAGATAAACGAAGTAAGAATCAATAAGCTTTTATTCCTACTCTAGACCTTCATAATATTTGTAGCGTCAAGCAGATAGGTAAGGATGATGAGCCGCGTATTAAAGCCAGGGCAGAATGGAAAGATAATTGGTCATGGAACATGGTACGATAAAATGGCGCTTAAAATAATAGAGAGGGAGCATAAGCTAGGTAGAAGCCTAGATGTCATTAGAGTTGAGAGCGGTGTTGGAGCATCAGGCATACCGCACATAGGAAGCCTATCTGAAGTTACAAGAAACTATGTGATTTCTTTAGCGATCAGGGAGCATGGCTATAAGTCCGAGTTTATAGTTTTCTCCGATAATAAGGATGGGTTAAGAAGCGTTCCAGCCGGGTTGCCGAAGTCTCTGGAGGAACATTTAGGTAAACCTGTAACGGATATTCCAGATCCATTCGGATGCCACGGCAGCTATGGGGATCACATGGTTTATCTGCTGCTCGACACTTTAGACAGGCTCGGCATAGAATATAGGTTTATGTCAGCTATTGAGGTTTACAGGCAGGGCTTACTTAACAGTGAAATCCGAGATATTTTACTGAATGCGGCGCGTGTGGGCGAAATAGTGTATGAAGAGACCGGTCAAGAAAAATATTTAAAGGTGCTCCCATATTTCCCGGTTTGCGCTTCATGTGGAAGAATATATACCACTAAAGCGTATAGGTTTCTCCCAGACGAGAACAAGGTGCTTTATATATGTGAGGGGATGGAGGTTAAGGGTAAGTGGCTTGAGGGATGTGGATATGAAGGTGAAGCGGACTACACTAAGGGTGAAGGAAAGCTAAGTTGGAAGGCTGGTGAGTTTGCGGCTAGATGGCGCGCACTTAAAATAGGGTTTGAGGCTTATGGAAAAGACTTAATAGATTCTGTTAAAGTGAACGATAGAATATCACGTGAGATACTGGGATATGAACCGCCACTCCACGCACGCTACGAATTGTTCTTAGACAAAAGCGGGAAAAAAATCTCTAAGTCGACGGGAAACGTTCTTACACCTCAGCTATGGCTTAAATATGGTTCCCCTCAATCCCTACTCTTACTAATGTTGAAGCGGTTCGTTGGGACAAGAAACGTTTCTATTTCAGATGTGCCGCGCTACATGAACGAGTTTGACTATCTTGAGGAAGTATATTTCGGTAAAATTAAGATAAGTGACAAGAGGGAGGAGGCTAAGCTTAAAGGCTTATATGAGTATTGCTGGCTTCTGAAAGTTCCAAGTAAGGCAAGCATACATGTACCATATAATGTGTTAACATACCTTGCAAAAATTGCGCCTAAAGGCTCAGAGCTCGACTTTATACTTGGCAAGCTACGGGACTACGGCTATATAAAGGATAGGAGAGACGCGGATGAAGAGTTAAAGCGGCGTATCGAATATGCCTTTAACTGGGTTAAAGACTTCGAAGAGATAACTGAAACGGCTATCAGCCTATCTCAGGATGAGAAGAACGCTATAAGGCAGTTGATTCAGAGAATCCGTGTAGAGAATGAGACTGAAAAGATCCAAAGTGCAATATTTGAGGCAGCCAGGGAGAATAATTTGGATCCAAAGGGCTTCTTCAGGACGCTCTACATGATCCTTTTAGGCACTACGTCAGGTCCAAGGTTAGGACCATACATAGTTGCTATGGGGAGAGAGAACGTTATAAAGGCGTTAGAGAGAAGCCTCGAAAGAGCCTAAAAATAAGGCTCCTTATAAAATTCATTCACTCTGCAGCTTTTCAATATTTTATTTGACAAATCCTCTATTTTGACAGCCTCCTGAGCCCCACTCCGCATATCTCTCAATATAACTTTTCCCTCGCTGAGCTCTCTCGATCCAACGATAACCGTATGCGTTATGTTCCTCCTACTCGCGTCTGAGAGAGAGCGTGAAAGGCTCCTTCCCATAACCTCCATTTCAGCAGAAATATTTTGCCTTCTAAGCATAACTGATATTCTGAAGGCTTCAGCCACATTATTTTCGCCGGCAGGAATAACTAGAACCCGCTCTCTTAATGTTTTAGTCGGATTAACCCCTTGTCTCTCCATAGCAATCATTATTCTGTCGACGCCTAGGGCAACACCTACAGCGGGCATTTCTCCGCCGCCGAAAATTCCTATAAGCCTATCATATCTCCCCCCGCCACCCAAAGCTATATTTAGTTCCGGCACATAAGCCTCAAAAATTATGCCAGTATAATACTCCAACCCTCTAGCGAAGCTGGCTTCAAAATAAAGTTTTGTATTGATGCCGCTAGCCTCAATCAAATCGATGATATCGCTAAGGTTTCCCAAGGATTCTTCAGCCTCCGGATACTTATAAATAACCTCAGAGATCTTCTTAACAACTTCATCCTTATTGCCACCTTTTATGTTAAAGAGGCTCTTGAGAGATTTTAAACATTCATCTGACGCACCATACTCTTCGGCAGCCTTCAAAGCCCCATCTAAATCCTTCTTATCTAGATATTGCATAATTATGTTCTGTTTTTCCTCAGGCACGCCACCCTTTTCAAGAATGTTACGTAGGATGCCCATGTGATTGACCTTTAACACATGATCTTTTAATCCTACGCTCTCTAAAAAGTCGATCGTTAGGTTTATAATTTCGGCGTCCGCTTCAGGTTTACTTGAACCTATAAGCTCGTAGTTTGCCTGCCAGAACTCTCTATATCTACCAAGCTGGGGCTCATCGTATCGATATAAGCTTCCAATCGAAAAGAGCCTGAGTGGTTTAGGTGAACTTATCATTCTTGTGGCTACAAGCCTAGCTATTGATGCCGTAAACTCGGGTCTTAGGGCAACTTTTCTTCCACCGAGATCTTCAAAGACATACATACGCTTCCTGTTTTCTTCCCCAATTTTAGCGGCTAACAGATCATAGTATTCGATGATCGGCGTTATAACTTCCTCGTAACCATACAGTTCAGCCAGCCGCCTAGCATTTTTCTCAACAAACCTTAGCGTCCAAGCTTCGTCAGGCAATAGATCTCTCATACCGCGCACTGGTTGCCGGAAATCCGGGCGCAAACATTTCCCTCCAAGATCAACAATACAGCATTAAGTCAATTATATGTTATGCTACACATTAGAATTTAAGGAGGATTTAAGGATTATTTTACCAAATCATATGCTCCAATATTTTACAGAGAACGTGGACTCGGGAGCGGGAAAAGATCGTCATTCCACCGCGGGCAGAGGTCCACGTACCTCGATCTCCTCATCGTCCAATAATATAGGATATCATGGAAGAATATGAGTGTTTCGCGTATAAAGATGCCTTTTAACCACTACGCACATGCTTATGTTCCTTTAGTTTTCTCATACATTTTCTCTAGAGTCCACCTTATTGCAGACCTTAATTCGCGCTCTCTCTGCGGCGTTATATTCCGAATAATTATTTCTCGAATCAAGTTTCCTTCGGTTTTCACTTCAAAGGATAGGGCTTCTTCGGGTATAAGTTCTCCCCTTTTAACGGCTTCCTGATCAACATCTCGCATTCTACTTAAAACTTTATCGATTAAAAAAGCCTCAAAAGGAGGAGTATCTGTATAAAATTTCTTATCAGCTTCCGGGATAACGTGCAGGTTTCTATTCTCAATATATATGTTTGCCAAAATCTCACCAGTACTCGTTTTCAATGGTATAACTCTAGCTCCCTCCCTAATAGGGGGAGCTGTAACTGGTGCAGTCTCAGCTGCTTTTGGCGGAACGATCTCTTCAGCCCTCTTGAAGCTTTTCTCCAATAGGAGCGTGTTAACGAACTCTAATACTAGCCTTAAACCTTCAATCTCCATCTCGAGGCTTCGTATCCTCTCTTCGAGAAACTCCCTTAACTCCGCAATCTTTTTTAACCTTTCTTCCTCCATATTTAGTCTTCCCAAAACAATTATTGTCGTTATTGACGTCAAATATTATTTGAGTAAAACTACGATATATTTTTTAATTCCACCCCAATAATGTTAAAATTGGTGTAATTTATGCAAATAAGCGTATATATTCTAGTTGAAGTTGAAAGAGGGGAGCCATGGCAAATAGCATCAGAGATATCTAAGATAGATGGAGTTAAAACAGCGCACGCGGTAACCGGACAATACGATATAATAGTTTACGCTGAGCTAGATGGTTTAGAAAACCTTAAAAATGTTATAAAGAGGATACAAGCAATAGAAGGGGTTCAGCATACGCAGACAGCTGTCTGCATACCGTGAGAATGAACCGATTAGCTAAATATTCAATCCAGCATCTATCTTTTTCATAAAACCATAATATGCTTTATACTTTTAGAAGAAAACGCTGCAAACATAGTCACATTTATAATCGCATCCATAGTAATTTTAAGCAGGTCAACTTATTTACAGGTGGTGAAATATTTGAGTAAAAGCGAACTTACCAATGTGGTAGATACCACTCGCAGCCCATATGCTTTGCTGCGTCCAGTGCCTATAGAAAAGGTCCGTTTAGAAGATACGTTCTGGGCTCCAAGGCTAAGGCTAGTCCAGGAAGTAACCTTACCGACACAATACCGTTTACTTGAGGAAACTGGACGCATATTTAATTTCCGTAGAGCTTCAGGAAAAGAGAAAGGCGCTTTCCGCGGCTTATACTTTAATGACTCGGACGTCTACAAGTGGATTGAGGCGTCGGCTTTCTCTTACGCTTACAATAAAGATGAAAGGATACTGGATATGGCGATAAGCGTTATTAACGAAGTCACCGCAGCCCAAGATGAGGACGGCTACATTAACACCTACTTCACATTTGAGAGGAAAAGCGATAGATGGAAGAATCTGAGAGATATGCATGAGCTTTACTGTGCTGGCCATCTTATACAGGCTGCAATAGCGTTTTACCGAGCCACTGGCGGCAGGAAGCTTTTAGACTCTGCATGTAGATTTGCAGACCATATAGCAGATACATTCGGACCCAATAAGCTGGTTGGCGTATGCGGTCATCCGGAGATCGAGATGGCTCTTGTGGAGCTTTATAGGACGGTTGGCAAAAAAGATTACCTAGATTTGGCATGCTTCTTTATTGACACTAGAGGTAAGGGGACTATTGGTGGAAGCCCATATCACATCGACCATAAACCTTTCAGGGAGCTGGATGAGATCGTTGGGCACGCAGTCCGAGCCCTCTATTTAAATTGTGGTGCAACGGATGTTTACGCCGAGATCGGCGATAAATCCCTATTTGACGCTCTTATTCGCCTCTGGCATAACATGACTAAGCGGAAAATGTATATAACTGGCGGTGTTGGCTCACGGCATGAAGGCGAAGCCTTTGGCGACGACTACGAGTTGCCGAATTTCCGAGCATATGCTGAAACATGCGCCGCCATAGCCAATTTCATGTGGAATTGGCGCATGTTAATGGTGACTGGTGACGGCATGTTTGCGGACATAATGGAGCTAGCCCTTTACAATGGCATACTGTCGGGTATATCGCTTGATGGAAAATATTACTTTTATGTTAATCCCCTTGCGGATAGGGGTCGCCATAGGCGTCAAGAATGGTTCGAATGCGCATGCTGCCCTCCAAACATAGCCCGCCTAATAGCATCATTACCAGGATACTTCTACAGCACCTCAGAAGAAGGTGTATGGATTCACCTATACGCTAAAAGCTCTGCGGAAATAAAATATAAGGAGACATCTATTGCGCTGATTCAGAGCACCGGTTACCCATGGAGCGGCGATATAGAGATAATTGTAAACCCTGAAGAGCCCATCGAATTCAGCCTATTCATCCGCGTCCCAAGCTGGTGCAGAGAGGCGCACGTGAAGGTTAATGGGGAGCACATAGAAAAGGTTTTCAGGCAAGGATACTTAAAGATTCACCGCCTATGGAAAGGTGGAGAAAAGGTCCATTTGTCTTTGTCTATGCCTGTTGAAAGGGTTGTTTCCCATCCCCATGTGATGGAGAATAATGATAGGGTTGCTCTGAAGAGGGGGCCAATAGTATATTGCCTTGAAAAAGCCGATAACAAAGCTTTCGATGTATGGGACATAATATTGCCGGATAACTCCCCATTAACTGCGCAGTATGCGCCAGATGTTCTTGGCGGCGTTGTCGTTATACGCGGTGAGGCTCTGGCTATAAACGCTGAGAGTTTCGGGGATAGACTATATGCCCCCAAGACAGACGTTAAATATGAGACTTACAGGGTGGATTTCACGGCAATACCGTACTATGCGTGGGCTAATAGGGAGGAAGGACCAATGACGGTGTGGCTAAGATCCCCCGAGAAACTATTCTAGTAAGCTTAACATATCCAGCGAGCCGAGAAAAGTTCCGTCCAAGAGATAGATTTCAGATTTCTCAAGAATCACGCTCCTAGACCTAAGAATCGGACCAACGAAATCCTTGAAGACCGCTTCACCCGCAATCGAAGCCCTATTTATGGCTCTTCCGCCGAGGATATCGTTAAAGGAAGGCATTATCAGCAGGTTCTTAACTTTCGGCTCAATGGAGAACTTTGCTTTGAGCAGGTTTTTAGGATCCTCCTCTCTTTTAAACTTGACGCCATAATGTTTCAGCATTGATCTAACAATCATATCTCTGTCACAAGGAGCTTTAACCCAAACCTGATTCGTTATGCGGAAACCCATCGGGTCTCTAAAAGTCACCGTTGGATGGATATGCCCTATCACGAGGGTTTCGCATCCAAGCATCTTTATGTCCGGCCATGCATGTCCATGGAATAGTCCAGCCGACCCTACTATAACGCCCTGCTGAGGCGCAATTTCGATTCCTTCTGGCAATAGAACCTCTATATTACCATCATGGTTTCCGGGCACAACTTTCACGCTGGAAACTTTTCCGCGGATTTTCTCAAAGAAGAAAGGGACGTCGCGCCATTCCTCAATCTCTATTTTCTCAATCGTATGCTTAACGTCGCCGAGCACTATTAGGCAATCTGGTTTCTCAAGCGATATTATGCGTTCAAGTCTCCTTATGAGCTTACTTGTCTGGGACGGTACGTGAATACCTTCTTCGGAGAGCGCCGCCTCCCAGCCCAAATGCACATCTGATATCACCAGGGTTTTCTCCGAACCCTCATCTATTATGAGCGCCGCGTATGGGCTTACCAGCCTAATTATAGTATTTTCTTGCTCCACGCCCATAAATAGCCCACTCGGTTAAGGCTTTTCGCTACATCTCTCTATAAGCGACACTATTTCATCAAATAGGCTTTTGTTAGCAGATGCTATGACTGAGAAACGTTTAACTTCAGTTAGCGGGATGTCCGGCACGCCATCCCCATTAGGCTGCAGAAAAACACCTCCAGCCTCGGTGACTATCAGCATCCCAGCTGCGAAGTCCATTGTTCTGAGCAAACCGCGTAAATCGATGTAGGCGTCTAAGAGTCCAGATGCAACGTGGCATATTTCGAGGGATGCTGATCCAAACGCCCTCAAGCCTTTAACTTTCCCCATTATCGGTATAGTTCTACTTATCGATTCAGCGCTCCTGGACACGTCAACCGACACAATTGCGTCTCTTAGGCTTACCACATTTGACGGTTTAATCTGCTGCCCATTATACTTGGCACCGCAGCCTCTCTCAGCCGAGAAGATCCCACCGTCGTACAGGTCTATTACTACAGCAGCCTCCAGATCGCTTAACCTCCCAGTAGATGATATTGCTATTGACGATGAGGCAAACTTGATTCCCCTGATGGCATTATTAGTGCCGTCGACGCCATCCACTATAAGATAAAATTCTGGTGAGGAGCCGATTCTTTTGACACCGCACTCTTCACCGATAAATATGCATGAGAAACCATTTCTTTCCAGATAATTGATCGCGGCTTTTTCCGCAACCTCATCGATTAATCTGGTTTTGTCCCCTCCAAAACCCAGCCCTACTATTTCGCCCGCCTTAGGCTTTCCAAGCATTGGGTGAACATGTGAAAAGATCTCTTTGGCTATCTCAATCAGCAGGTTGAGACTATCGCCCATTTATCCACCATCAACATATTATTTTCTTGAAAGCCTTATATTTTTGTTAATACAAACATTTTTTGGAGGAATTAGATTTGTCTGAAGCAGAGAAGAAAAAGAAGTACTATTATTATGGTGAGAAGGAGAAGAAGGCTGAGGAAGTGAAAAAGAGGAAGTGCGGAGCGAGGAAGAAGACTTCAGCCTCTTAGGAGAGATTTATGCTTTAGAAAACTCGGTATGCACCTCTCATCCTCTATTGGATTGAAGTGGTCGAGCTCCGATATATCTATCGGGGTCACGATTCTAGAAACCATACCATGCAGGCTATATGGCAGCCTAATAAGTCTCATACTGCCAGACGTAACCCACTCATCTATCATGAAACCCTTGTTCTTCATCTCTTTGGCAAGCTCGCCGCGCTTCTCAGCGCTCCAACCGAACGCTTCTTCATCCAAGACATGTATATGGAAGCCTCTACCCGAGTAAACCACTCTTAAATTCGAGAACCGTTTAGAGAGCTCCTCGTATAATTTTATCGTTTCATTTTTAACTATCTCGAGCTCTACTTCACAAAAACTCAACCCTTCATGCCTGCGCATTTTATCCTCGAGCGAGCCGTGAATTGGGCATGTTAAATTCTCCGGGTCTAGATCGAAAGCCATCTCTTGACCTATAGCGCGCCCCTGCTCATCGTAAACACTTCTATCATAGTAGACTGATTCTGGAAGAAACTCTAGGATCCACCCTTTTACATCTTTTAGGTCTACATAGTTATCTATTAGTATTGTTGTTGACGCGTCCTCCTCATACTCTGGTGGGAAGATCCTCGTATGCCTCCCAATTATTACTGCAAAAACTATTTTTCCGCGCCATCCACTAAACCATTTCTTAACCATATCGAGACTGAATTCAGAACTGTAAAACTGCTTCCGCTCCTCTAGGGTTGAGGGGCGCATACCTTTAGGCAGATAATAGTTGCCCATAACCTTAGCATCCACGTCATTCATTTAAACTGTCTTAAACTGTTCCGGACTCCCAGCTCTCAAGGTACATCTTCTGCTCCTCTGTTATCTCGTCAATTTCTATTCCCATGGACTTAAGTTTAAGTCTGGCGACGGTTTCATCTATCTCCTTTGGCACATCATATATTTTGGGCTCCAACCCTGGATTTTTAGCTAAATACTCGACGCATAAGGCTTGGTTGGAGAACGACATGTCCATGACCTCTGACGGATGCCCCTCAGCCGCAGCCAGATTTACAAGCCTCCCCTCAGCCAGCAAATATATTTTCCTACCGTTCTTAAGAGTGTATTCTTCAAGGTTAGGTCTAATAGTCCTCTTTGAAACAGATATTTTCTCTAAATCAGGTATGCTTATCTCAACGTTAAAGTGCCCGCTATTCGCCAGTATTACGCCATCTTTCATTTTAAGCATATGCTCCATTCGTATAACGTTTATATTGCCCGTCACAGTTACAAATATGTCACCTATTGACGCGGCTTCATTCATAGGCATAACTTGAAAACCATCCATAACAGCTTCAAGAGCCCTTATAGGGTTGATCTCCGTTACTATGACGTTTGCACCCATCCCTCTAGCCCTCAAAGCTAATCCTCTGCCGCACCATCCATAGCCGCATACAACAAACTTTTTTCCGGCCAGAAGAATGTTCGTCGCTCTTAATATGCCATCTATCGTGCTCTGCCCGGTTCCATAACGGTTATCAAACAGATATTTCGTGTAGGCGTTGTTCACCGCTATAATCGGATATTGAAGAATGCCCCTTTTAGCCATAGCTTTCAGGCGCATAACACCGGTTGTCGTTTCCTCGGTTCCGCCAATAATGCTTCGGAGAGCCTCTCTCCTAGACGAATGTATCGTGGTCACCAGATCTGCGCCGTCATCCAGAGTTATATTGGGCTGATGATCTATCACGCGATTTATACACCAGTAATATTCTTCAGTTGACTCCCCTCGCCAAGCGTAAATCTTAACACCCATGCTTGCTAAGGCTGCTGCAACCTCATCCTGGGTTGACAACGGATTGGACCCGCACAATGCAACCTCAGCCCCGCCAGCCATTAAAGTCTTAACTAGAACGGCTGTTTCTTTAGTTACATGCAGGCAGGCACCTATCTTCAAGCCTTCAAGAACCCTTTCGCTCTCAAAGCGCCTCGCAATCTGATTTAAGACCGGCATATGTCTAGAAGCCCATTTAATAAGCAGTTCCCCTTTTTCAGACAGCCTTAAATCCTTAACCTTAAAATCCATATAATCCTCCTACACCATCCTTTAACGCTAATCAAGAAGGAACGCTTAAAAAAGTATTTCCTTATCTCGCTAAGACGCGTTTGATAACTGGAGGTCTCACTTTCTTTAAAACCCTATATCGGCAGTACGGACATCTTATACCCAGTTCGAGCTCAGTTGATTTAACAATAGCGCCACATCTAACACATTGATACAAGAGAACATGCTCTTCACCGCTCGCCAAGCAATCTCACCGCAAAGATGACGGAGAAACCAAAATTTAAGCTTTACTATCCGCTGAGATTAGTAACACCTACTCTTCACTAAACTACTCTCCAAATAATGGGCAGATCCATCTAATATTTCAACCATTTCAGAAAATAAAAATAAGCAAGATTTTTTGGTGCGGCCGCTGGGATTTGAACCCGGGATCGCAGGCTTGGAAGGCTCAAATGGGGTTTGTTTCAGCCGTTTTAGGGATGATTTTCTAAGATATGCTTCCGGCAGGTATAATCCTTTGACTGTTAAGGAGATGCTGAGTTATCTTGATAGGTTTCTTGGCGATAAGCTTCTGAGGGGCCCTGAGGATATTATAGAGGTTTTCAGCGGCTTGAGCGGTGGGCAGATTCATCAGCTTGATAGGGCTTTAAGGGCTTTCTTAAACTACTGCCTTCTTAAAGGCTATCCTGAAGACTGGATAAAACTGCTTAAGAAGGCGATTCCTAAGGAGCCGGAGTTCGTTGACTTAAAGGTTCCTGAAGAGCG
>JAWBZG010000012.1:0-26141 GCA_038866525.1 Bathyarchaeia archaeon | reverse complement strand
AACCCTTAAATATGTTTCATATGTTCTTAGGAGGCTGGTTTGCAAATTTTTATCTGGCTCTACAACATGATTCAGCAACTTTATCAATGGCTTCTTCAAACGATCTATAGACCTTGGTGCTAACCCTGCCAAAATTGCTGCGCCTATAGATGCATCATGATGTTTTACTACCTCCCCCTTTACGTTTAGGAGCGCCGTGATCATCTCCCTTATTAATGCGTTTCTCGACCCCCAACCAACCTCACTCTGCCTATAGTGAAGCCGAGATTTTGGGAAACTATATTGGCGGCTTCTCCAGCGGCGCATGCCAGCCCCCTAAGAAGAGCTAGCATGAGATGCTTCCTTGTATGTAGGCTCTTAACGCCTATGAAGGCGCCGAGGAAACGTGAAGGGTCTTCAAAAACCCTTATGTTTGGGATAAATATGAGCCCCTCCATCTCCCCCTCATCTATCTTTTTAACATCGCTCAATAAGGAGTCCTCCACATATACGTAGGGGTCGAGCCTCATCGACTCCGCGTACTTCAGCTCCTCACCGCAGAATGTCTCTAAAAACCATTTGTGAGGTAAACCGAAAGGGAACATTCTTTGAATTACCCATTTTTCCGGCACAGCATGCGCAAAAATATAGTACTTCTCTTTATCAGGGAGATATTTGTCGAAGACCGTTGAGAAGACCCCAGCGGTCCCTAACCTAATTAAGCTGTCAAACCTCTCTGTGAGCCCGGCAGCTAGCACGTCCGCGACGCCATCTGCGCAGCCGGCGACGACCGGTGTTCCTTCCCTTAGCTCAGTCTGCTCCGCAGCCTCTTTAGTAAGGTGACCAGCAATCCTATAGGATGGGATTATTTCCGGGAGCTTCTCAATCTCTATGCCGAACACTCCCTCCGCGTAATCTGCCCATCTGAATGTTTCTCCATCAAACATCATAGTTACCGAGGCGTCTGAGGGGTCTGTTGCTATGCTGCCCGTAAGCCACATCCTCACGTAATCTTTCGGCTGCAGCACGGAGTAAGTATTCCTCCATAAGTTAGGCTCATTCTCCTTAACCCATATGAGTTTAACTAGGGTGATAAGTGGGGTTATGGGTAGCGTGGGGGTTATGCCTTCCTCATCTAGAGACCTAATGATTGCGAGGATGTACTCGCTTCCCCTACCATCCATCCACATTATACATGGTCTAAGAAACCTATGTTCCCTGTCCACAAGAATAGGGCTATTAGAAATGCCGTCCAACCCGACGCCCTCCACACATCTAGCTGGAACTTCTCTGAGAATGCTGCGGACAGCTGTTGTGAAAGCGCTAATAATCGCGTTAGGATTTAGCTCAAACCATCCGGGTTTGGGAGACAGAGGGCTATAGTAGGCGTGGGATAGAGCCAGCACATTGCCTTCAGAATTAACGGCAACAGCTTTACATGCAGATGTCCCAACATCTACGCCTAGAATTATGCTTTGCGTCAAGATCACTCCACCCCCATATCACCTCCACCTTAAACACCCTAAGAGACCCAAGCTCAATCAATCCGCCTCTCAACCCTTATTCTCATTCCACTCCTCACTCTCCTGAAGACCTCAATACTCCCTGTGATCTGCCCAATTAAGTTCACCGGGGTATGGGGGCGCATATCTTCGAAAAAGATGCAGAATGCGCTTCCAAGCGGCCAGTAGGCTAAATCCCCCATTTTCACGGTTTCCCGCGGTTTCTCCGCCCCCATCTTCAGTGGGACCGCAAAGTATACCCCGCCTTGCCACACTCCAGCACGCCCCTCCAGCGGCAGAAGCCTAACGATTGCATCCACTGTCCTCGGGGAGAGAATTCGTGCTAAGACCCCCTCAGACTCCTCCAACCCCTCAACAATTATCTTTACAGGTATCTTAGATACAGCCATAACCTATCAATAAAATCTCGGCAACCAGATATATAAGTAAGTAAGCTTTAATTATCTCTTAAGGTTATTGAGAGCATGTGATGTAAATTGTATGATGAAATAGGTGCAATGGCGAAAAGTTTAGAGAAGCAGCGGGATCAGCTGCTTAAGGAGCTTAAAAGCCTAGAGGAAAACTACAAGAAGGGCAAGATAAATGAGGAGACCTATAAGGCTAAGAGACATGAGATCGAGAGGGCGATAGTTGAGGTAATGGATAGGCTGGCGCAGATGCGTTTCCTCATGGGGGAAGCATAGCGGAAAACTAAAAAGCAAGACTTACAAACAATAGTACAACGACCACAAAAAGCTCCGGTAGTATAGCCCGGCCAAGTATTCCGGCCTTTCGAGCCGGAGACGCGGGTTCAAATCCCGCCCGGAGCACCAAAAATCTTGCTCTATTTTTGAAACGGAGCTTAAAACGGGCTCTGTTTGCGGGGGAACATTTTGCCATGCAGAATATACCCCGAGTCTTGGGGCTAAGAATTGTTCTCTTAGGATGGCTTCGAGGAGCTGGTTGGTAATCCTAAAGCCTAATTCAGCGGAGACCTTCTCCAATAACTCCTTAACCTCTTTCCTGACGATAATAAACTCGTAGCCGGGCTTAAGCAACTTTTTAAGCCCTCTTTTTTCCGGCGTCTGCCCTCGGGTTAAGGGTTTTACTTTTAGCCGCATGATTGTGGGAATACATGCATGCTATAGACTTGATACTAGTAGAGTAGGGGTGGTGGATTCTTCTCAGGGATTTTTCGTTCAGAGAAAATGAGGAAACATTTTTAATGAGTTTAATCCGCTATCTTAAGGAATTTTTTGGCGTGCTCAATGCATTTTCTCTTGAATTCTTCGTAGCTTTCTGAAAATTCGTTCATAGTCTTCACAGTTGCGCCGTAACTTCCCCATTCGGATGGCTTTAGACCCCTACAGCCGTATTTCTCCGGAGCTGTTATGCCCACCTTCCTGAGGAGATCGACCTGCTCGGGTGTTAGCTCATAGGCTTTAATGAAATCTTCAGTAATATGCTTCCATCCTGAGCAAATTATCCGTAATGGTATCTCCGGGTTAATGCTTTCGAAAACCGATTCCCTAAATCTTTCGATGTTAAAGTCTCTTTCTAGGCTTCTGAGCAGAACGCTCATCTGATGGTTGGGAAACTCCGTATGTGTCATATGTGAGCCTGAAAGTAGGAGAAGCGTTTCTTCAGGCTTCCTCTTCGAAGCCGGAAGAATATCTATTCCCTGAATAACCGCCTCAGCTTGCTCTCTACTAAGACCATACTCTGACTGGATGTAAAGTAACCATTTACTCATGTTCTGCGGGCTGAAGAAGATCTCGTAGACCCTTTTTGTTATAAGTATGCCGCAGAGCCCTATAGCCTCCTCAATCTTCTCTAGGTATTCGTCAACTTTCTCCTTCGAATCGTATGGTACTCCACGTGAAGCAAGAAAGGCTTTAAACGGCTCCCTATTAATTGGTCTGAGAAAACGTCTACTGCAGATTAACCTTATTTTCTCATCAATGGATTTCTTCTCCTTCACTTTGTCCCATATGCCCATGGCTTCCGCAAGCTCCCTTAAAGCCGCCTCTTTATCTTTAGATCTTTCAAGAGCTTCTCTCAGCAGCTCTTCAGCATGAACCTCCCTTAAATGGTCATCATGCCTACCAATCATGTTCGTTTCATAAACGGTTGTTAACTGTATGCCCTTCTTAACGGCCTCAGCACGCCCCCTTATCTTTGCGAGGATTAACTCAACCTCTTGGGAGACTGTGAATGTTACAGTGTTGTTTGTGCCGATCCCTAAACTCTCAAGCTTTCTCGTCAGCTCAATGGATGCGAGTGAGCTCCCAGCAACCTTAAAAACGATGTTTGGTCTGCCGCGCTCAACGCTTGCCGAATACCCCCAGAGAAGATAGTGATCATACTTTTTGAGAAACTCTTCAGCATCAGCGTATATTTTCAGGGCTTCCCTAAAGCTCTTATCGTAGTCATCCGCTATCAGCGGGTTAAGCTGCAGGCTAACCATGCCGTGACGCATATTTGAAGCGATAGCTATAGGTCTGAAGACAACAAGGTTCGGCCAAATGCTAACCTCAGTGCCCTTAGCAGCGATCTCATCGCCATAAAGACTAGGATTCTCCCTTAATGATCCCTCAAGGCTCTCCACAACAGCCTTAAAGTCTGGGCATAAATCCTCACCCCTATAACCCTCCCATAGGCTTGGGTCATCATCGTAGGCTGCAGCTGCCAGAACAGGGTTGGTTGAGACTTGAACGAAACCTAGGTGTCTGAGCCACCTCAGACCTAAAGCGTAGTCGTTTCCGAACTTACATAAGCCTTCTTTACTCAGCCGGTAGTATACGTTGCTCTGAATGCTCTCTTTAGCGGAGTCCAGGAAGGACCCCATAATATTGTCTTGGTCGATCCTCCTCTCTAAGTCTTCGGCTACGTGGGCTACCATGGCGCCTGGTGGGCGATAAAAGCCCCTCATAACTTTCTTCATGTCCGCGAGAAATAGTTTAATGGCTGACTGAGCTATTTCGGCTTCGCCCAGATTTCTGCGCTCCAAAGTCTCCATCTCTTTAGCAGTCTCAATTATATTAGCGTAGGCTTTAGCGACCTCAGCGTCCGAGAAACCAACGACCTCTTTTTCTAGCCCGATGATGTTTAGAGCTGTTTGGATTAAAGCATCATATATCCGCGCACATACAAGAATCTTTCCCTCATCTCTCGCTGAATCTAGCCTTAAACCTTCGGCTAAAACCCTATTAAATATAAGGCTGAATCGCCGATTCACCCCGGCGACAACCCTCTCCAAGTAGCCAACCATCTCCCTGTTTAATAGGTGATCCGCAGCCAGCTTAGTATAACCCTTTACTGCTAAGTAGACGACGTGATCTACATGGTCTGAGCTGGGCGCCGGGAAATCCAAGGGGTCTGGACGTGAGCACAAAATAATTTTCTCCACGCTCATCTTCGCACACCACCAGCAAAATCACTTTAATTATCCTAAAACTTAGTTGTTTAAAAGTTTTGCCACCTCATTCTAACCCACAAAACAATTCTTTTAACAACTCGCCCCTTCAACTTACTCGCAGATGTTTCTAGCGAAAGCCATTGGATGCTTAGATAAGCGATGTGGTAAGTCTTAAAGGCAATATAATGCTAAGTTAGATTTATGTGATCTAGGAGGTCTAGGAATTGAAGCTAAGAAGCGAGAAGATGGGCTGGACTCTTAGAGGTTTAATTAGGGCGGGAGGATATGATTATGAATATGGGAAACCGCGAACACCATGCAGTGTATGGCTGAAGCCCTAGGCATGGGCGTTGCCGGGTTCAGCTTGTTCGCCAGCTATTTTGGCTGAAACATATAGGAGGGCTGAGGAGAGCGGGCGTAAGGTTATGGAGCTGCTTAAGGAGGATATTAGGCCGCGAGACGTAATGACTGAGAAATCCCTGGAGAACGCCATAAAAGTTCTTATGGCTGTTGGAGGGTCAACCAACGCTATAATCCACCTCATAGCTATAGCGCATGAATTAGACATAAAGCTACCGCTGGAAAAATTTGATGAAATAAGTAGAAATACTCCCCTCCTGGTCGACGTCAAACCCAGCGGCCGTTATACCGCTGTAGATTTCCACGCAGCTGGCGGTGTTCCAGCTTTAATGAAGCAGATGGAGATGATGCTTAACCTTGATGTCTTAACTGTTACCGGTAGGACGCTTAAAGGCGAATGTTCGGGTCAGGGACGCTAACATAATTAGGCCGTTAAACCAGCCGCTTTTACCCGAGGGCGGTATAGCGATACTTAAGGGAAATCTGGCTCCTAGGGGGGCGTCATCAAGCATTCCGCCTCGATAGATCGCAGATTACTTCATCATAAGGGACCCGCCGACCCCCTCACGTCCTCTGGTTCAACTTCTGCACGCAAGCCGATGAGGGATGTATATATCCATTCATGTGAAGATAAATGAGGGGTCGGCGGATAAACACTTAACTATATGCCGCCTTTCCCCTAATGCGTCTTCTTAGCCGATAAAATATTGAGCGCATTAGAGGGAAAGAATACGCTCTTATACTGTTGACGCTTATCATTACCTAGAAATATTCTTTAATGGCGTGGTTAGGTGGAAAAATGCTATCCTGCGAAAATAATCGCTATATTTTAGCCCTAGATGAGGGAACCACTAGCGCTAGGGCAATCGTATTTGATTGGTCCTCTAATATTGTGGGTTTAGGTCAGCATAGCTTCTTGCAGATATATCCGCGCCCAGGTTGGGTTGAACACAACCCGGATGATATATGGGTTGCCCAGCTAGCAGCCATAAAGGATGCTCTAAGATCCGCGCGCATAGAACCCGAAAGGATCGCGGCTATAGGGGTGACGAATCAGAGGGAGACCACTATACTTTGGGATAAGTCGACTGGTAAACCGGTGCATAACGCTATAGTTTGGCAGTGTAGGAGAACCGCTGGGATCGTTGACGAGATTAAACGCAACTACGGGGACATGTTTAAGGATAAAACTGGCTTAATTCCAGACTCATATTTCTCAGGACCTAAGATTAAGTGGCTTCTGGACAACGTTCCAGAATTAAGGTATAGGGCGCTTAGAGGCGAAATATTATTCGGTACAGTTGACTCCTTTCTTATTTGGAGGCTCACTGGCGGGAGAGCGCACGTCATAGATTATAGTAATGCTTCCAGAACAATGCTCTTCAATATTCATGAAATGCGCTGGGATCATGAGTTGCTGGAGATTTTAGATGTGCCTGAAAGCATACTGCCGGAGCCTAAACCTTCAAGCCAAATCTACGGCTATAGTGATCCAGGAGTGCTCGGCGCCAGCATCCCAATAGCGGGCGACTTAGGCGACCAGCAGGCAGCGTTGTTTGGGCAGGCGGCTTTCGAGGAAGGCATGGCTAAATGCACTTATGGGACAGGAAGCTTCCTGCTGGTTAATACCGGTTGCGCTCCTCGTAAATCCAGAAATCTGCTATCAACTGTGGCATGGTGTATAGGGGGGAAAGTGACGTATGCTTTAGAAGGGAGCATCTTCATATCCGGCGCAGCCATACAGTGGCTTAGAGAGTCTCTGGGGCTTATAGGCGACATATCTGAAATAGAGGTTTTATCGTCGTCTGTTAAGGGCAGCGAGGGCGTATTTTTCGTACCAGCCTTCGTCGGGCTTGGAGCTCCGCACTGGGATCAGTACGCTAGAGGATTAATTATAGGGTTAACTAGAGGCACTGATCGAGCGCATATAGCTAGAGCGGTGCTTGAATCAATAGCCTATTTAACGCGCGACGTCGTTGAAGCCGTGAAAGAAGCTGGCGTAAAGATCAGCGAGCTTAGGGTGGATGGAGGAGCCTCAAAAAATAACCTTTTAATGCAGATTCAGGCGGATATCTTAGGCTTAAGGATTGTTAGACCGCGTATACTTGAGACCACGAGTTTGGGGGCGGCTTACATGGCTGGTTTAGCAGTGGGTTATTGGAGCAATTTATCGGAAATATCGTCCATGTGGAGGGCTGAAAAAATCTTTGAGCCAGCAATTAACGAGTATGAGAGAGATAGGCTGTATAAAGTCTGGAGAGAAGCCGTGAAGAGGTCTTTAGGGTGGGCTAGGGTGCTTAAAGAGGCTGGCTTAGAGGCTTAGAGTAGCGTTAAAGGGAGTGTGACGTATATGCGGAGACCCATACGCGTCGCCGTAATCGGCGCCGGGATAATAGGCGCAAGCATATCGAGGGTTCTTTCCATGTTTGAGGACTTTGAAGTCATTCTAGTTGAGAAGGAGGCGGATGTGGGTTGGGGTGTGAGTAAAGCCAATACTGGCATAATTCACGCGGGTTACGATGATGAGCCGGAGCTATATCTATTAAGGGCTAAGCTATGTGTTGAAGGAAATAGAATATGGCGTGAGTGGGTTAGAGAGCTCGATATACCTGTTAAATGGTGCGGCTCCCTGGTTTTAGCCTTCAACGACGATGAAGTAAACGTTCTCAAGGACCTTTTTCATAGGGGCTTAAAAAACGGCGTTAAAAACCTAGAGATAATTGGCGCTGAGGAAATCAGGCTTCTGGAACTAAATGCTTCGGAGAACGCTATAGCAGCCCTCTTCGCTCCAACAGCCGGCCAAATATCTCCATGGGAGGCTGTGATCGCGCTCGTGGAGAATAGCGTTGCAAACGGTGTAAAGCTGCATTTATCCACTGAGGTTAGAGGCGTGAAGGTTAAGGATGGCTGTGTTCTCGGCTTAGAAACTAGCAGGGGCTTCCTGGAGGCAGACTGGGTTATCAATGCATCCGGCCTTTACGCGGATAAGATATCTTCCATGGCTGGTGTGGGAGGCTACAGGATAAAGCCTAGGAGGGGAGAATACTTTGTTTTTGATAGGGAGGCTGAGCCCAAGGTGTCCAGAATACTGTTCCCTACGCCGACGCCGATATCTAAAGGAGTCGTTGTCACGACGACAGTTGAAGGAAACCTCATGATTGGCCCGAGCGCTGAGGATTTAGCCGAAGATCAGAGGGATGAAAAGGGCAATACTCGCAGAGGTTTAGAGCAGGTTTGGAGCTCGGCCTCCAAGCTCGTGAAAAGGCTTCCGCCCAGAAGCATGGTTATAAGGTTCTTCGCCGGTTTAAGGCCTGAACCAACCGGCGGAGACTTCATAGTGAGAAAGTATAGTGATGTCCGCGGGTTCATTGATGCTGCAGGTATGCGCTCACCTGGATTAACTTCGGCTCCAGCGGTAGCCTACATGGTTCTAAGCATGCTTAAATCCGAGCTAGACTATGAGCCTGAGCGGAAAAGCGGCTGGAGCCCATATAGGAAGCGTATATTAAGGTTTTCTGAACTGACGCATGGCGAGAGGAGCGCGTTGATAAGTAAGGAGCCCCGATACGGCCGAATAATATGCGTTGACGAGATGGTGACTGAGATGGAAATAATTGAAGCGATTAAGAGAGGTGCAACAACGATAGACGGTGTTAAATTTAGGACAAGAGCCTGCATGGGTAAATGCCAAGGTTCATCGTGCATGTATAAAATCGCACTAATATTATCCAAGGAGCTGGGCATACCGCTCTGGAAGGTTTCTGTTAAAGGACCGGGAACAGAGATAGGTATAGGAGATGTTAAAGCATTATTTGAGGAGATGAAAACCCCTTGCGGGAAGAGCAAAGAGACCTCGTGATAATAGGCGGCGGGCCAGCTGGGCTCGCGGCAGCCGTGAAAGCCTGGAAGCTCGGCGTCGAAAACATAACTCTAATAGATGAGTCTGAAAGATTAGGCGGCGTTCTACCGCAATGCATACATACGGGGTTTGGGCTGCATTACTTTAGGGAGGATTTAACTGGCCCGGAATTCGCCGCTAGACTTGTAGGGGAGCTTGAAAAGACGGGGGTTGAGGTTTTGAGCGGAGCATATGCGGCCCACCTTGAGGTTAAGCCCAACGGTTTAAAGGAGGTTTACGGGTATAGGTATGGGGAAGCATTTAAAATCGAGTCTAAAGCCATTATTTACGCAGCCGGATGCAGGGAGAGAACCCGCTTTGAGGCAAACATCTTGGGCGATAGATCCTCAGGCGTATATACGGCTGGCGAAGCCCAAGCATTGATGGACGTTTACGGCGTTTTACCGGGCAGGGAGATAGTGATAGTTGGTTCAGGCGACATCGGGCTAATAATGGCTAGGAGATTCGCTTTAGAGGGCGCGAGGGTTAAGGGCGTCGTTGAGATAATGCCATACCCAGGCGGATTAATGCGTAACGTAGTTCAATGCCTAGAGGATTTCGGAATACCGCTTTACTTAAGCCACATTGTATCTGAGGTAAAAGGCTCGGGGAGGGTTGAATCGGTTAAAATCATGAAAGTCGATGAGGATCTCAACCCCGTAGAGGGGTCCGGCTTCGAGGTGAAGTGCGACGCCGTGATACTGGCCGTTGGACTTAAACCCAGGGTTGAGCTGCTCGTCAGAGCTGGCGCACAGATAGATGATGCTACTGGGGGGCCCGTGGTAAACGATTGGCTGGAAACGAGTTTACCGGGGGTTTTCGCCGCCGGCAACGTGCTCGTCGTTAACGATCTAGTTGATTATGCCGCTGAGCAAGGTGAGAGGGCTGCTGAGTCAGCCTTCAAGTTCATAAGTGAGGGAGGTCTTCCAAGATTTTGGGCTAAGCGTTTAATTCGGGGGCGAAATGTAAGGCTTATTATTCCCCAGTTAATCAGCTACCCTCAAGACGTTATGTTTTATGGGCGGGTTAGAACGCCGGAGGAGGACGTCGAAGTACGATTTGAGGAGGTTGGAAAAGTCTTCAGGCTGCCGGCGGTCAGGCCGCCGGAAATGTTTAGGGTGAGGATCCCGGCTGGCGACCTCTCAAAACTGAGCGGTGAAAAACTGACGGTTAATATTGTGAGGGTGGGGCGTAATGGCGGAGCCTTCTGGTGAAGCCCCGAATCTCCGCAGGATAACTTGCATCATATGTCCGCTGGGATGCGCTCTTAAGGTGCTGCTGAAGAACGGTGAGGTTGTTTCAGTAGAGGGGAACAGGTGTCAAAGAGGGGTAATGTACGCTAAGGACGAGGTTAAACCTAAACGCACCCTTATAACTGTAGTTAAAGTTTATGGCGGCGCGCTCCCGGTCGTGTCGGTTAAGATATCCAAGCCTATACCTAAAGATTTGATCCCTGAGGCTATGAAGGCTGTCTCCAAGGTGTCTGTTAGGGCGCCAGTTAAGATTGGGGACGTGATAATTAAGAACCTCCTCGGTTTAGGCGTTGACGTGATAGCGACGAGAGATGTTGAAGCCGCCTGAGCGTACATGCATTACCTGCAGCGATTTTTATTTCAGCCGCTGAATTTATATTCCGGTTAGGATCCATGAGCTTTGCAGTGAATAGTTTGGTGCTTGAAGAGAGCTGGAATCTAGCTAAAGCATGTTTTCTTATTGTTAGAAAGGATAAGGAGATGCTAATTTATCCGGCGATGATGGCTGGCGCAGTACTCCTCATGATTCTAGCATTCATAGCCAGCCTATTTTACAACGTGTACGTTTTCGTGGCATCAATAATGGGTTCCGGGCTTGGAGCCGATCAAACTTATTCCGGAGACTATGACATACAGATGTTCGATGAATCCGTAGTTAAGGAGTATGGTTTAGAAGATTTAAGGCTGGGCGACTTAGTGGCGATTCAGGACGCGGATAGCTCCTATGGGCGAGTATATTTGAAAGGAGCCGTAACCATAGGGATAGTTGTGCACTCTAACTGCGTGATTTCGGGGTATGGTCCAGGTGTAACAACACTATTAACTTCTAGGAGCGGGAAAATAGTTCCTAGAATCAGCGCTGATGCAAATATAGCGAGAATCTTAAATCTAAAGTAGGAGCCGAAGACTCTCGCTTTTGTTTTTAGTCCGCGAGAACCAACTTTCACCCATATTTCGCCTACATAAGGCTTTGGAGAATTTGGGTTATGGATGGAATTTTAACGGTTAACCAAACGTAGATGGATGAAATGAGCATAACTATTGAAATTAGAATGAATATGTAATCTTTCTTCCCCATCTTTAGCACATATAGGTTTGTGCGCTTCTTTGAAGCCCCCCAAGCCCTAGACTCCATGGCTTCCGCCAACTCAAGGCTCCTACGTATAGCGTTAACTATCAGCGGTATCAGTATTGGAATATAGTTTTTCACCCTCCTCATGAAGTTCCCGCCCTCTAAATCCAGTCCGCGAGATCTCTGCGCATCTATTATTGTTTGCGCCTCTTCAGCTAAAACTGGTACGAAGCGTATGGCTGTTGTGAATGCGAAGCAGAACTCGTAGGGTATACCCATCTGCTCCATGGATAAACTAAGCATGTCGGGTGAAGTTGTGAGGAAGAATATGGAGAAGGATTCCACTAGAACCATGAATCTAACGCTCATAGCTAAAGCGCGCTCTATTATGGCTTCTAACGATTGGCCGCCACCATAAAAGTAGAGCGAGATAACATTCATGACGAATATTAGTAGTGCGAAGAACGCTGAGCCCCTTAGGAGCCGGATCCACTCCCTTTTAACCTTAGCCAATATGACGAGCGGTACCTGTAATACCAGTATTATTAGGAGCGGGATAAGCTGGCTGAAAAGTATCGCTATAACGAATAGAATGCATACATATATGAATTTGGCTCTGGGGTCAATACTATGTATCGGTGAGGAGACGCTTCTATACTTTAGACCGTCAAACATGCTCATAGCCGCATCACCGGCCTCAGCCTCTCCAGTATTAGGCGTTTAGCCTCATAAACGCTTATAACTTTTCTCGGAAAACCGAGATCATTTAGCCTTAAGAAGACTTGGGCTATCTCCGGGAATATTAGTGAGGCTGCGCTTATAGCCTCCGGATCAGTTAACACGTCCTTCGCATCACCCTCAGCAACTATCCTTCCATTAGCCATTAAAATAACTTTAGGCTCACATTCAGCTACGAATTCGATATCATGCGTCACCATTATCACCGTTTTACCCTGCTGATTTAACTGGAGTATGAATTGTCTAAGCTTCTCCTTCTGGTAGCTATCCTGACCTATGGTCGGCTCATCAAGCACTAAAATATCCGGATCCCACGCTAGAACCGATGCCAAAGCAACCCTCTTCCTCTCCCCACCGCTAAGCATGAAGGGTGACGCCTTCCTATATTGGGCTAGGTCTAATAGGTTAAGCGCCCACTCAACCCTCTCCCTAATAACATTCTCGTCGAAACCGAAGTTTCTGAGCGCGAAAGAGATCTCCTCCTCCACTGTTTCGCTGAATAGCTGATGGTCTGGGTTCTGGAAAACGAATCCAACTTTCCTAGCTAGGGACGCCACAGTTGTATGCCTTGTGTCGACGCCGTCAACTAGAACCCTGCCCCTCGTCGGCTTGAGTAAACCGTTAAAGTGTTTAACAAGGGTTGTCTTGCCGGCGCCATTCTGACCCATGATCGCTACGAACTCGCCGTCATAGATCTTCAGTGAAACCCCTTTTAAAGCCTCAACACCGTTTGGATAAGTGAAGTATACGTCTTCAACCTCTATCATGGAAGAGCACCTCCACTAAAGACTCGTACATTTCCTCAGGGCTCAGCGGGGTTCTGCCCAAATTAATACCCGACTCCTTCAATAGAAGGTAGAGTTTAACGACTTTTGGCAGCCCGATGCCTATTAGCCTAACCCTCTCATCTAGGAAGACCTTTCGGGGCTCATCATCTATAATTATTTCACCGTTATTCATGATGATTACACGATCGGCGAATCTTGCTGCTAAATCCAACCTATGCTCGACAAGGATGACCGTCATACCTAAATCCTTATTCATTCGATGTATAACCTCCAGAATGTTTTTAGCGCTCAAGGGGTCGAGAAAAGATGTTGGCTCGTCGAGAACGATGACTTCAGGCTGCATTGCCAGCACAGAGGCTATGGCGACGCGCTGCTGCTGGCCGCCTGAGAGCTCGAAGGGAGGCTTATCCTTCAAATTATATATGCCGGTAACCTTTAGCGCCCAATCCACCCTCCTGCGGATTTCATCCCTAGGATAACCTAGGTTCTCCAGCCCGAACGCCACGTCCTTCTCGACGTTTAGGGCGAAGAGCTGGTTTTCCGGGTTCTGGAACACTAATCCAACATGCTTTGCCAGCTCGTAGATTGGGTGCTCAACGGCTCTTAAGCCGGCGACAATCAATTCTCCCTCAAGCTTACCGCCATAGAAGTGCGGTATAAGCCCATTAAAACATCTGCATAGGGTTGTTTTACCGCAGCCGCTTGGGCCGGTTAAGAGGATAAACTCGCCTCTCTCCACTTTAAGGTTTACGTTTTTGAAGGCAGGGCTATTAGCCGCCGGATACGTGTACGATAGGTTTTTAGCCTCAATTATCGCCAAAGTCTAGTTACACCTTAACTAGTTTCAGCGATGAGGTATACTTAAAAGTAGCGTAGCAATTAAACTAAACGTTTGAATAATTAGAATTGTTTATATGAGGTGTTGAGCAAAAGATTTTTAGTCCGCTTGAATCAAGGATAGATGGTTGTCTCCCTTGAAGATAAGATGGGAAAACGGCGTGGTAATAGAGTACGATGAGACGAGAATAATTTTCGACCCGCAGAGCAAGAGGCTAAAATGTAACGCCTCCTTCATAACGCATGCCCATGTAGACCACTCCCATGCCTTTAAAATCGAACATATACCTAAATTCTCATCCGAAGAAACGATGCGTCTCGCGGCGATAGACGGCGCTAAAGCAAGTAACTGGCAGCCTCTACCCTTAAATGAGAGAATCATCTTGGATAACATTGAGGTAACGCCTCATCCCTCCGGGCATGTCTTAGGCTCATACGAGTTTGAGATAGCTACGCCCGACGGCACGATACTGTTCACTGGGGACATTAATACCAGAGAATCTAGGATCATTAAACCTGCTGAACCGGTTAAATGCGATGTGCTGGTTATTGAGTCAACGTTCGGCTCTCCGGACTTCGTGTTTCCACCGGACGACGCGGTCGCTAAAAGTATGGTGGAGTGGGCTGACAGAATTTTGAGGGATGGTAGGATTCCGGTCTTTCAAGCGGATTCCCTCGGCAACGCGCAGGAGGTGATAAGAATATTTAATGAGAACACGGATCTGCCCGTTGTCTCGCACTGCAAGGTAACGAAGATTAATAGAGTGTATGAGGATTATGGCTATAAAATGGAGTACGTCGACATAGGGTCGAGGGATGCCGCCGACTTAATCTCAAACCGGAACGCTGTGATAGTTGCGCCTAAACACTCCAACTTATCACATAAATTAGAATTAGAAGAGGTAGAATGTGTTCCAGCCCTGGTCTCCGGGTGGGCCCTAAGATTTAGGCGTAATTCCTTCCCCTTAAGTGATCACGCGGACTTTCCAAGTCTAATAAGGTTTATTGGTGACTGCAGCCCTAAGCTAGTCCTAACATATCATGGGGGGAGATTCAACAGCGTCCTAGCGAAATATATTGAGAAGAAACTTAAGATAGGGGCTTATCCAATCGACTTAATCACAACTAATTTCCGCCGATAGTATCTTAAGCATGTAGGAGGTAGGCGAAGTATGAAAGCGTTGTATGTCGGTTATAGGCGGCTAGCCCCACTTCCCTTATAAACGCGTTTTCTCTCTTTTAAGAAAGGATGTAGGTAGCCTTGAATAAAACTGTAAGATTCCTGAAAAACTTAATAAGGAATCCATGTTTTCTGGGGCTTATAAGCCTATTATGGCTTCTTTTCAGGTCTGGAACAAAACCTTCCCGCATAATCTATCCATGTCAAAGGGCGTCCGCGGCTATAAGTTTCCATCTCCTCATTTATCCGCTCCTTGCGCCAACATTTATCCTTATTAAGAAACTCCTAGGGGTATCGTCTCTCACGCAGAGAGTTTCCGACAGAAAAATTCTATCCATTTTTCTATTATCCCTATCGGTAGTAGTTACTGTCCTAGCAGTTTACGCTAACACAGTTGTCGATCCTAAAAGGGCGCTAAGTGTAAGGGCAACATTAATTGAGGGGAAGACCACGGTTTCATTAATACGCGTTAAAGGGAGACCACTCGAAGAAGCGCTGATGGAAGCCATCGATCTTATAGGTGGAATAGAGCATTATGTACCGCCGCGATCAAAGGTTCTCATTAAACCAAACATAGTTAGGAATCAGGGTCCGCCGGACACGACGGATCCAGCCATAGTTGAAGCATTAATCAACATTATAAAACGCGCGGATCCATCTATAATTTGGGTAGCTGATGGGAGCGGTGAAGGCAACACTCTTGAAAACTTTGAGACTTTAGGCTATATGCCGGTTGCCGAGAGAACCGGAGCCGTGCTTGTCGACTTAAATCATGGCGACATGGTTAATGTTTCGGCCGGGGGTATTGTTTTCAACAGCTTCTTATTTAACCGCATAGTCGTTGAGGCTGACGTCTTCATATCTCTGGCATGCATGAAGACCCACTCTCAAGCCGTTGTAACATTAGCCATGAAGAATCTTATAGGGATAGCCCCCGGCTCGGTGTATGGATACCCGAAATGGGTCCTTCATGAGAAGGCGGAGGAGAAAGGTGATATGTACATGGCGGGCGTAATAGTTGACCTATGTAAGGCTAGAAGAATTGATTTAGCGATAATAGATGGTAGAATAGCCATGGAGGGCAGAGGGCCCCATGAAGGAGACCCTGTGAGACTCGATCTGCTAATAGTTGGAGTAGACCCGGTTGCAGTTGATACAGTAGCCTCCGCAATAATGGGTTTTGACCCAGATAAGGTGCCAACCCTACGCCTCGCTAACCAGGTTGGGCTTGGAACAAACAATTTGCATGAAATTGAGATTAAAGGCGAAAAGATTGAGGATGTTTGCTACCCATTTAAGCCGGCTCCCGGGCATGAGGGCTTTCAGATATTTTCGAGCATTGAACGTGAACTTTATAGGTGGAGAATGAATTTAGTCTACACTAGCGCGGCTCTCTGGATAATAGCGCTATTGACTATGAAATGGAAACGAGCGGGGAAGGATTCGCCAAACAGATCCTCTAAAATGAGGATGCTAAACCTTAACCAGGGCGGATAATATGAAAGAACTTAAATAATGTCTGAATTAGAATTAAACGAGGTGTTTAAGTTGATTAAACTAGTATCCTTCATGAATAAAGGCCAGCAGATAATAGGTGTTCTCCATAAGCCAGACAAAATTAAGCCTCACGAGAAAGTTCCGGGAATAGTTATGTTTCACGGCTTTACTGGAAACAAGAGCGAAGCCCATAGGCTCTTCGTTCATATAGCTAGGGGATTATCAAGCCGCGGTTTCATGGTTCTCCGCTTTGATTTTAGGGGTTCAGGGGATAGTGATGGTGACTTCGAGGATATGACGCTGCCGGAGGAGGTTAGCGACGCTGAAAGAGCGATAACATTCGTGCTTAGGCAGAGGAACGTTGATAGGGAAAAGATTGGCGTGATAGGCTTAAGTATGGGCGGTAGGGTTGCGGCGATCCTCGCCTCAAGGGACGAGAGGATAAAGTTCGCAGTCCTATATTCGCCGGCTTTAGGCCGCTTAAAGGAGAGGTTTCTTTCATTAATGGGTGAAGAGGCTTTAAGGAGGCTTAACTGCGGTGAGCCAATAGAGGTCTCCAGCGGATGGTACTTAAAGAAGGCTTTTTTCGAGACCGTTGACTACATTGTTCCAGTTGAAGTGATGAGCAATATTAGGGTTCCAGTCTTAATAATACATGGCGATAGAGACGAAATCATACCGGTAGAGGAATCTATGAAAGCCTATGAGCGGATTAAGGGCTTAAATGAAAAGAATGAGCTTTACATAGTTAAAGGCGGGGATCACACGTTTTCTAAAAGGGAGCATACCTTAGAGGTACTGAATAAGACAATTGAATGGTTAAGCTCGCTAAATCTAATGTAGCCGGAAACCTTTTTCAGTCTACTGGTATGGGCTATGTTTAAGCTTCTCCCTGAGAATCTTAGCCGTATACTTAAAGGCTTTCTCCAGATCCCCAAATCCATTAACACCCGCGGAGGTCGAATGACCCCCGCCCATACCGTGAAGATACTCCCCCAGCATCTTCGCTATATCCCTACCTAAATGTATTCCAGTCTTATCGTAGAATTCGCTGCTAGACCTTAAGCTAATCGATACTTTATCCTTCTCTTGAGAACCAACCACCGCTAGGCTTGCTCCAACATCTATAAGTGCCCTTGCGGCCGATGCTTGAAAGGAGCTGACATGCGAGAAGACTACAACCCAGCCGTATATGCGCATAAGCCTCATTCTTCTACAGGCTTTAAGTCGAGCTATACGTTCAGAGACGTCCATCGGCACTAGTAAGAGCTGTAGTATCTCTTGGGCGTCAACCCCAAGATCTATAAGCTCCGCTATTGCCTTAAATGTTGAGGATGAGGCTAAGGTAAAATGCCTCGTGTCAAAAGCGATCCCCAAAAATAGGGCTTCAGCGACATCCTTTGATGGCTTAACATTAGCCTCTTTAAAAAAACTATATATTATCTCACAGGTGGACGAGAAGTCTTCCCGGCACACGCATAGAGACGCGGTCTTCTCGGTTTCTGGATGAGGGGCGTGATGATCAATAACAATTATTGGAGAAGCGGATTCACACACGTTTTTCCCCCATTCGCCCAGCTGCTGCACGGTGCTCGTATCTAGTATGAAGATCACGTCAGCTTTACTGAAAGCCGGCTCCTTATTCTCCACTTCCATTTGAAGACGCTTCAAGATGTTTTTAGACACTCTACTAACGCTTTCTGGCGATGCAACCTCAACCTCGATTTCAGGCTTAAAATGTTTCAGCAGCCTGATGAGCGCGTACGATGAGCAGACTGCGTCGGGATCGGCGTTCTGATGGCATAGAATTAGCGCTGATTTAACTCCCCTCTTCTCTACGAGATTAATTATCTCGTGGAAGGAGCAGCGCATCGCTCTTCAACCTTAAACCATTTATCTCAGGCTTCAATAGGCTTAAAATTGATCTCCAAGATACTTTTCAACAGCGTCAAAAGCGGCTTTCACAGAGCCTTTAGCGATCTCATCCACATTCACATTTTTGCAGAGCGGCGAAAGAGTTAGTTCAACCTCGACATCAATATTCAGGGAATCAGAGCTCTCTAAGTCAACCGATATGTAAATGTCCGAAACATACTCCTTAGGAACCTTAGACATAACGTATCTTCTCGCAGCCCCCTCAGCTAACTTACATATTTTCTCCAGCTCCTCATATGACAGCGAGCTTACCGGGCGTTTGCTCAAACCTTACGCCACCAACAGCTCCCCTCTGCCTTCATGAGGACGATATTGGCTGCAAATCTTTTTGAAGCTTCTCCTGCAGCTCTTTTATCTGGCTTCTAAGCCTCTCCTCCTGTTTTGTGAGGACTGAAACCCTCATCGTGGCAATCTCCTTCCTCTCGGCGAGCTCGCTTGTGACTTTAGCCTTACTCGTCCTTATAAGCAGGGAGCCTATAGACTTATAGATTACCGCGTCATCGGGCGTTTTTTCAATCTCGCTTAAAGCCCTATCGATCTCAAGGATCTCTAAGTCGAGCTGCTGTTTCTGCGCTAAAACTGTTTGAAGCGTCTCCTGTAGCTGCTGTAATCTTAGAAGCCTTTCCTGAACTGCTGGTGGAAGCCTAATTTCCTCACTCACACCTCATCACCATCAATCATTATTAAATAAGACATTTTTCATTTATATCAATTGATAAGGATTGCTGTAATTAAAGAATTTCCAAGCAAGTAAAACCTAACTTTAAGGCTGCAAGGTCAGGCGGATTTACCCCAAAAGGCACTGTAGGGAATAGCTTCAGAAAACGTTTGTAGGGAGCTTTTCTTCTCTAAACCATATCTCGACAGCGGCTTAGTTAAATGCCTCTCCGACCTCGGCGGAGCAATATAAAGCCCCGGCTTTAACGCTCTGCTAACCTTAACCGCCATCTTTTTTAGATCCTGCCCATGAAAACCGCACTTGTAGCATTCAAACCCCTTATTCTTGCCCATAGACTTCATTCTTTTGCCGCAGACAGGGCAGAGCGGGTTTTGGTAAATTATCTTTTCAGCTAGGCTTATAACTCTTATCTTCTCAACATTTATTGTCATAGGGTTGCTCTTTGAAGGCGGGCGGACGCCGCCGTAAACCTCCACAATGTCGCCTTCAATGAGGTCTTTTGCAACATTACGTAAGCTGCCGCCCTGCTCATAAACCGCGCAGTCTATGACGCCAGTATCGTCTTGAATCTTAAATATTACGTGTCCTCCGGGAATAGTTTTAGGGCTGCCCACAACCTTTCCCTGCAATATTATGGGATAATATGGTTTCACATCTTTTATCGAAGGAACCCTCCTTAAATGGGCGTCTGTTCCATGATTCGTTCTAAATATAACCCAACGCTCCACGGGTTCATAGGAGCGAACAATGCTATGCGCAAACTTAACCGCCTCAGGCGTTTCACCCCTAATACCGTAGAGCACCGGGTCAGGCCCCCTCGGCGTTATCAGGATCCTGCCAGTTTCAGGATCAATATTGTTGAACGTCAAGTTAGCCATTCTTTTATCCATCTCTATCACTGATTTTTCGTCGATTTTTCTAGGGGTTCCCCAGTTCTCCCTCCTCCTGTAAGCTATTAGCTCAAATGTATGATCTCCGCTGAGAGTTTCGCCAATAGCGGCTAAACCCCCAATAATTCCACGCCTACTGTTATAGCCAACAGCCTCAGCCCTAAACTTTCTTATCATCTTTAGGGCGAGTCTCATGCTTACAATCCCTTGAATAGTTTCCCTGGAAAACTCCTTGATCTCCTCGGGGATTTCGCCTATGAGAAAAACTATTCCGGGGTCTGTTCCCTTATAGGTGAGATCCGAGTTCTCCTCAATAACCCTAATAGCCTGTTCCTTCACATCCTCATATAGTCTGTCTTCACACATGATCCTTAAGCAGAGCGCTCCGTTACCGCGGGTTTTCCAGGGAACATTTGGATTCAACCTGATGAGGTTTGGGTAATCTATGAATTGAACCCCCATCTCACAAAACTTCTCAATCATCAATGCTGCAACATAAGTTGTACATCCGCCCCTAGGTGAATCGGTGTCATCAAACCCTATATGCAGCTTCATTTACCCGGCACTTTCCCAAATATGCGGCGCGCTTCACGATCAGCTCATGGAGATGTGGGAAAGCAAAGTTAATATTCGTTTCTTACAAAAATTAATTTGCCGGATGAAGAGAAGGCATTTAATTGAGGAGATGATAGATCAGAGTTAAGCTGACGGCAAATATTTCCTCTCGGCTATTATTTTCTATGGCACCTATACTTTCACGCATCTATTCGTTTCCGCCGATGTTGCATCTATTCCCTCTTCATCTCCTCAATAACTATCATTGTTAGCGTGGATCTAACCTTATTTATTCTACGTATCTTCCAAGTCACTATGTCTTTAAGTTTCTCCATAGACTCGGCTTTAACCTTAGCCACTATATCGTAAACCCCGTAGACGCTGTATGCCTCCTCAACACCTTCAACCTTCTTAAGCTCGTTTAAAACTTCCCCCTCAGACCCTATTTCAGCATTTATTAAGACGAACGCTATTGGCATTAAGACACCTCAAACAATAATATTGCTTAAATGCTTAAAAATCTTCTTAATTTTTGTTAGAAAGAGGCGCTTGGTGTGCATCATGCCCGATAGGATAATAACGACGAAGGAGATGCGCGCCCTAGACTTAAACGCCGAGTATTTTGGGATATCTAGGCTGCAGTTGATGGAGAATGCGGGAAGGAGCGTTGCCGCCGAGATCGCGTCGCGCTTTAACCCGTTGAACACTAGGGTTTCTGTTTTCTGCGGTTTAGGTGGAAACGGCGGAGACGGCTTTGTCGCGGCGAGGCACCTAGTGTGCGCGGGTTTTAAAGTTAGCGTCCTGCTCGCTGGAAGATCATCAGACATAGTTAATGAGGAAGCTAGAAGAAACTGGGAAGCCCTAAAATCGCTGCGTAAGTCATTAACTTTACGTGAGGTTCATGATTCATCGCTCATACCGGATGTTGAAGCCGAAGTTATTGTGGACGCTCTTCTCGGGATAGGTTTGAAAAGCCCCCCTCGCCCGCCCATCTCACAAATGATTAGAAAGATTAATGAACTGGAAGCCTTCAAGGTTGCGGTCGACATCCCAAGCGGGATAGATTCGGATACAGGAGCGGTCCTAGGCGAGGCTGTAAAGGCGCACTTAACAGTCACGTTCCATAAGCCTAAGCCAGGTCTCCTAAAGGCTAAAGAGTATGTTGGCGAGCTAGTCGTGAAGCAGATAGGTATACCTGAAGAAATTGAGGAATTCGCTGGACCGGGCGACGTTTTAACCATATTAAAGCCTAGACCTCCGGAAGCCCATAAAGGCGATTTCGGCAGGCTGCTTATAGTTGGGGGGAGCGAAACCTTCAGTGGCGCGCCCACTCTAGCGGCTTTAGCGGCTTTAAGGACCGGCGTAGACCTGGTTTACATCGCGTCGCCCCGCGAAACAGCTTACGCCATCTCCTCAATATCGCCAGACCTTATAACCCTTAAGCTCGAAGGAGACCATTTAGGCATGCGGAACATGCCGACAATAAGGAGTTATATGGAGAGGGCGACAGCCGTAGTTATAGGTCCGGGCTTAGGCTTACATAAGGAGACCGAGGAGGCTGTTAATGAGATAATAGGGGCTGCTGAGAAGCGGAGGATTCCGATACTACTCGATGCTGATGGCTTGAAGGCTTTCGCCAACTTTAAGCGTAAACTGGAGACACCGGCGGTTTTAACCCCACATTTAGGTGAATACGCCCTTCTGGTTGGCGAGAAGCCACCCGAGGATCTGGAAGGGCGGGCGGAGCACGTAAAGAAGACAGCTGAAAGCCTTAATGCGGTCATACTCTTAAAATCTCACATCGACATAATCTCAGACGGCTTCAGGGTTAAATTTAATTTCACCGGAAACCCCGGCATGACCGTTGGCGGCACAGGCGATGTGCTCTCCGGTATAGTTGCCGCTTTCCTCTCTCAAGGGGCGGATCCATTTGAGGCTGCTGTCGCTGGAGCTTTCATTAATGGTGCTGCCGGAGACTTTGTGGTGGCTGAGAAGGGCTATCACATGGTTGCCAGCGATTTAATCGACTGGATACCGAAGGTTATGGAGGACCCAATAAGCCACATGAAGATTAGAAAGCAGACTAGGGGATAATTATGAGGGTAGATTTCCTCCTGCCCCTAACCCTTTTCTCGATAATCGCGGCTTCTCTATTAGTTTATAGGAGGGTTGAGAGAAAAATGAGGAGCATCTTAGAGGATAGAAAGCTTAAAGCCCATGAAGCAATCTTGATGGTTGCATCCATAGGCGTGTTCGTTACGCTGGTCGCTTTAATGCCAAGCCACTTAATCCAAACACTCTTCTTATTCGCCTACTTTTACATGCTGCTAATATTTTCATACATAATTCTAGGCAGATGGCTTTTAGCGGTCTTTCCGCCCATAATTTTCATAGCTGCTTACCTCTCAACGATTTTTCTAACGCCTGAAAACTCTCTCGCCGCCTTTATCTCCATGAACCTTTTCGCGGCGTTCTTCGCTATAATGGTTATCGCTTATATGAATTCCCTCTTCTCATGGAGGATTACATTGATCTTCGCAGCCTTTTTAACGGCTATAGATTTCATCCAAGTCTTTTGGACAGGGCACATGGTTGAAGCCGCATATAAAATGGAAGCTCTCCGATTACCGGTAACAATATCTTCGCACCTCGCGAGGCTGGGTTTAGGAGA
The DNA here is from genome assembly GCA_038866525.1 of Bathyarchaeia archaeon. GTDB lineage: Archaea > Thermoproteota > Bathyarchaeia > Bathyarchaeales > DTEX01 > DTEX01. Next base: position 2,889 of record JAWBZG010000012.1, on the reverse strand, counting down.
CGTTTTCCTATCCGGGCTCCTATCTACGCAGACAGCTGCCAAATACGGTCTTAAAACGGGTCTAATCACCGCCGCTGCGATAAGCATATCCCTACTCATCTTCGAAGTACTGGTCCTCAACTCACTCATAGAGTACAGCGTTTTTCCAGCAACGATAATCGTCTTATTAGGCTGGCTTCTCGGGGTTGGTCCTCAGGTTCTTAAGGAAAGGATAAGTGGAGAATAAAAAACATGCGAACGATATTTGCAATTAAAGATTCTCAGTAGAGACTGTTTTCCTCTATGAAGGCTTTTATTCTTCTTAAGCCTTCTCTTATGTTCTCCTCCGAGGCGGCGTAAGAGATTCTTAAGTGCTCTCCATCACCCTCATTTTTATGCCCGAAGTGAATGTCTGATAGAACCGCCACACCAGCCTCATAAAGCAGGCGCGCCCTAAACTCCTCAGAATCCTTCGCACCAACAATCCTACAAGCCTCTGTAACGTTTGGCCAAGCGTAGAAGGCTCCCTTAGGCTTTATGCACCTAATCCCTTTAATCGAGTTTAAGCCGTCCACTATTATTTCCCTCCTCCTCCTAAAGCTCTCAATCATCCTCTTCGAATCGTCTTGTGGTCCTTTCAGCGCGGTTAACGCCGCATACTGGTTCGGGTGAGGTGCACATGACTCCGTGTTTGTCACCCATCGGGCTAAATATTGGGCGAGCCTCGGGTTTGCCGCAAAGCCTATCCTCCAACCGGTCATAGCGTATGTCTTTGAAACTCCATCCACTATCACGGTTCTCTCCATCATTCCATCTATCGAAGCTATGCTGACGAATTCGCCATCATACACCATTTGAGAGTAGACTTCATCGGAGAAAACCCATAAATTGTCATAGCGCTTCACTATGTCAGCTATCTGCTCAAGGGTTTCTCTATCCAGAACTCCCCCTGTAGGATTATGGGGCGAATTCAGTATAAGCAGCCTAGTCCTCTCATTAACTATTTTCTCCAAGTATTCCACATCTATTTTAAAACCGTTCTTCTCAAGTATTGGGAGCGGAACCGGCACAGCGCCATACGCCCTTATCAGAGACTCATATATTGGGAAGCCGGGGTTAGGGTAAATCACTTCGTGCCCCCTACCATGGTCGGTGACTGAGAGAATCGTATACCCTATAAATGGCTTAGCGCCGCACGCAACCACAACCCATTCCGGCTTAATGTCAATTCCCCTAGTCTCAGAGAAAAATTCGGCGACAGCTTCCCTGAGCTCCGGTATCCCGGCTGAAGGCGTATACCCGGTCTTCCCGCTCTTAATAGCCTCTATCGCCCCCTCCTTAATGTAATTCGGGGTGTCGAAATCCGGCTGGCCGATGCAGAAGTTCATTATGCTTTTACCCTTCCGAACCATTTCATTAACTTCTCTTAAAACGTCGAAAGCCGTCTCGGTTCCAAGGTTCCTCGTCCTCTCAGATATACTCAGCATCGTCATCCCTCTCTCATTATCAGGCTTACTCCCAAATAATCCTTCTAAGATAAAGGGATCTTCTTAAAAAGTTTTTCTTTAAAATCCATCAAAGATAATGCATAAATACTCTATGCTCTTAATCTCTAAAAATTATTTGATGGAGCTGGTTAAGATGCTTAAGGCTGAGTATAAGGCGGAAGGCGGCAAGCTAATTAAGGTTCAAATGACTAAGAGGGGGAATAAAATAGATTCGATAAAGATAACCGGCGACTTCTTCATGCATCCAGAAGATCTTATCGACGAGCTTGAAAAAGCCCTTTTAGGCTGCCTCCTCAATGAGGACGTGATAGTGGAGACCATTGAACGATTCATTAAAGATAGGGGCGCCGTATTATTGGGCGCGGCGCCTGAAGACTTCGCTAAGTGCATAATTAAGGCGGGTGGCGGTGATGGTTGAAAGGTGGCGTCTACTAGATACTGGTCTAAACGATGCATTCTATAATATGGCTTTAGACGAAGCTATAGCGGTAGCCAGATCTAGGAACATTGTTCCGAACACTATACGCTTCTTTAGATGGGAGCCTTCAGCGGTCTCCATAGGATACTTCCAGAGCATGGAGGAGGAGGTGGATGTAGAAGCATGTAGGAGATTGGGCATTGATTACGTTAGAAGGAGGACTGGGGGCGGAGCCGTATATCATGATCGCGACGGAGAACTAACCTACAGCATAGTGGTCAGTGAAGATCATCCGCTGGTCTCTAGGGACTTTCAAAAAACCTACGAAAACCTATGTTCTGGACTGGTTAGGGGGCTTAGGCTTCTAGGGGTTCCCGCGGAGTTTAAACCCATAAACGACATAGTTGTCGAGGGGAGGAAAATCTCCGGAAACGCTCAGACGAGGGGGATGGGTGTTGTACACCAGCATGGCACAATACTCCGCAATGTAAACCCGACGATAATGTTCACTGTGCTCAAGGTTCCCAGCGAAAAGATCCGTGACAAAATGATAAAGTCCGCGGAGGAGAGAGTAACTTCGATAAAAAGATATTTGGGAAGAGAGGTCAGTTTTGAGGAACTTAAACGCGCTTTAATAAGGGGTTTCGAAGAATCCTTCGGAATAGAGCTGGTGCCTGGAAAAATAGATGCTTTCGAAGAAGAGCTGGCGCTCTCTCTGAAAAAAGAGAAATACTCAACTAGAGAATGGAACTTCAAGAGATAGGGAAGAAATGCTCTCCGGCGAAAGCTGAAAGGCTATCGCTCATCCATCCTTTTATTTTCCCTTGCTCAAGCTTTCTATTATGCTTAATATTTCTTTGACTACCACGTCTGGCGGAGTCATTAAATCATTGCAGTAAACATCTCTTAAAACCTTTCTCTCCCTATAGTAATATATTAGCGGCTCCGTGCTCCTTCTATAGACATTTAAGCGCTCCCTTATAA
>JAWBZG010000011.1:0-28527 GCA_038866525.1 Bathyarchaeia archaeon | reverse complement strand
TCCACTATCACCATGTTTATCCTGTCGCTGTTTAGGTCGAAGCCTGCTATCAGGTCCCCTTTGGCTTCACCTTTCCTGAAGCACTTTAGGTAAAGCTCTACGGTCACAGATAGGTGGAGGTAGATTCTACCATTTCTGAAGACGATCCTTACACCGTAGCTACACTTCCTCGATTTAGCAAGCTCTGATAGCTCCTTGACGAGCGGTACATAATAGCCATCTACTGAGAAACGGTTTAAATAAGGCTTCATTTGATGATAAATGTAGGAAAGATGAAGAGTTATGGCGGATGGAAAACCTTTAGGAGTCTCAGTTGTAATCCCAACTCTTCAGGAAGGGAAGTATATTGGCAGACTGCTCTCTAAGATAGTTAGCGCTGATCCAAGCGTAGAAATAATAGTTGTGGATGGGGGCAGCACCGATGGAACTGCTGAGATCGCCAGAAGATTTACGGATAAAGTCTACGTGCTTAATAGGCGCGGGATAGGTAGGGCGAGAAATTATGGTGCTTTAAAGGCTAAGGGCGATGTAATAATCTTTATGGACGCCGACGTTGAGCCGCCGCCGGATTTCGTTGATAAGGTTCTCTCAGCCTTTAAGGATAGAAGCGTTGTTGGGGCAACCTGCAAAATTATGCCGGGGGTTTCAGACGCTTCCCTTAAAGCCTTCTTCATATTCTATAATCTGCTGCTGCGGTTGCTTTCCCATGTAAAGCCGCACTCAAGGGGGGAGTTTCTAGCCGTTAGGCGGGAGGCTTTCCTGAAGGTTGGAGGGTTTGATGAGAGGCTTCCATGCCTAGAGGACCATGACCTAGCCTTCCGCCTCTCTAGGGTTGGCAGAATACTTTTTCTTAACGATTTAACGGTCTACGAGTCCATGAGAAGGTTTAAGCGTATGGGTTTTTTAAATGTACTTAAATTATGGTTGAGCAATTATATCTCGCTCCTCCTATTAAATAGGACGCTATCGGAGTCCTGGGAGCCGGTTCGATGAAGCTTTAAATGCTGGAAGGGTTGCTGCATGATATCAAAGTCGAAAATCTTAAGCCTAGCTAGGCGGGCAATAAAGTCTCCCGGAACATATCATGCGCAATGGTTCATTACAAGGAAGTGTAACTATCGCTGTAGGGGCTGCACAGTTTGGTCGGATCAAGATTCTGGGGAGCTATCAACGGAGGAGGTAAAGCGCGGTCTAGATATTCTACGCGATATAGGGGTTTTAGAGATAGTGTTTTCGGGCGGAAACCCTCTTCTCCGCGAAGACATAGGTGAAATATTGGATTACGCATCAAAATACTTCATTACGACGGTTTACGATAATGGGAGCGTTGCGGCGAATAAGATCGAGGAGCTGAGCAGCGTTGACTTCGTCGCAATATCCCTAGACACTTTGGACGAGAAGAAGAACGACTACCTTAAGGGAGTAAAGGGCTCCTGGAGGATGGCTATGGACGCTATTGAAAAACTTAGGAGGGAGGGGATCCGCGTCGGTGTTTCACCAACCATATCTCAAATGAACCTCTATGAGATAATCGACTTCACAAAATATTTCGCGGAGCGCGGCATACCAGTATGGTACTGCCTATACACGTATGATTATCAGCCGGGTAAGGGCGCCTTCTCGATAGGCAGAAAGAACGATGAGTACGAGATAACTGATGGAAAAGCGCTGGCCGAAATATGCGGGAAACTGATGGAAATGAAGAGAAAAAATAGGTATATTTACATAACTGGGAAAACCCTCGAGGCTGTTAGGCAGCTGGCTCTAACCGGTCGGAGGATATGGAGGTGCGCGGCTCTAGAGAGCTTTCTAGTGGTGGATCATTTGGGCAGGGTTTCAGGCTGCCATTGTAGGGAGCCATTAGTCTCAATATTCGATCTGCCGAAAGTCTGGAGAAGCAGCTGGATTAAAGGGCTTAGAAAAGAATATAGCCAATGCACCAACTGCATATATTTGTGCTACATTTTTTACTCGGTGCATAAGGGGCTGTCGGGTCTACTGGAAATAATCTTCGACCAATGGGAGAGAATTAAAGACTACATTTAGAAATAGTTAAGAGAGCGGATAACCATAGATTATTGAGGCTTCTAAGCGGGTTGGTGGATTAGATGGTTGAGATTAAAGTTGTAAGCATAGATATGCCTAAAGACTGCAACGTGATTCTCGGAATGGCTCACTTCATAAAGACCGTTGAAGACATCTATGAAGCCATGGTTAACTCTGTTCCAGGCATAAAGTTCGGCTTAGCCTTCTGTGAGAGCAGCGGTGAATGCCTTGTTAGGGTTGAGGGGACGGATGAGGAGCTTAAGAAAGCTGCGGCTGAGAACATGCTTAAGCTGGGCTGCGGGCACTCCTTCATAATATTTATGCGTGGAGCATACCCAATAAACGTGTTGAACGCTATAAAGAGGGTTCCGGAGGTCTGCACGGTTTACGCTGCGACAGCTAACCCACTGCAGGTTGTCGTGGCTGAAACGGAGCAGGGGAGAGGCATATTGGGCGTTATAGATGGGTTGAAGCCTAAAGGCATTGAAGACGAGAAAGGGGTTGAGTGGCGCAGAAACCTCCTGAGGAAGCTCGGCTATAAAAAGTGATAGTGGCGGATTAAGCGATGACCCCCATCATTGAAATGGTGGACGTGTGGAAGTCTTATGATGGGGTTCAGGCGCTTAGAGGCTTAAATCTACAGGTTCAGAGGGGAGAGATTTTTGGCCTCATAGGTCCAAACGGCGCCGGGAAGACGACCACGCTTAAAATAATAGTTGGCTTGCTAAAGATGGATAGGGGCGTTGTAAGAGTTAATGGCGTAGATATAAGCGTGGAACCATACGAGTATAAGAGAATTATTGGATATGTTCCGGAGTCCGTCTCCCTTCCAGACTACCTGACCGTCGAAGAGTTCCTCATATATTCTGGGAAGATTAGGGAGGTCCCGGACGAGAAGATTAGGGAGAGAATGAATTATTTCATCGATCTTTTTGAGCTCAGGGAGAAGAGAGGAGCGCTTATAGTTTCGCTCTCAAGGGGCATGCGCCAGAAGGTCGCTATAGCCTCAGCGCTTATACATGACCCGTATCTGCTGATCCTCGATGAGCCGTTCATCGGCATAGACCCGATGGGTCAGCATGTCCTCAAAGAGCTGTTTAACGAGAGGGTTAAGGACGGCAAAACCATATTTATATCCACGCATATGCTGGATACTGCTGAGAGGCTTTGCAACAGGGTTGCGATAATTTATAGGGGGCAGAACATTGCCTCAGGGGACCTGGGAGACCTTAAGCAAATATCGAGGAGCGGCGAAAACGCAACCTTGGAGGAGGTCTTCCTCAAATTGACTGAGGAGGCGGGTGAGCAGCCGATTGAGGAGACCGCTGAGAGGGGAAGGAGATTTCTAGGCTTCTTAGGAAGAAGGAGAAAATGAGGCTGAAGATAGTCCTAAACCTATATAAGTTTAAGGTTAAATCCTTTTTCGGCGCCTTTAGGGCGTCTAAGGCTAACTTAGCCTTATTGCTCGTCTACGTTTTCAGTCTTCTTCCAAGCGCGTTCGGCTTCTCAATAATGATTGTTAATGCCGTCAATCAGGGCGGAGTTAACGTGGAGACTTATATTGAGACTTTAGCGGCAATACTCAGCCTTCTCACAGCCTTCATTCTTTTCTTAACCTTTAGGGGCTACACCGTGTTTGAGCATGAGCAAAACCTTATATTCACGTCACCTGTAAAGCCCATGGAGTTTTTAGTTGCGAGCATCCTCGCCGACCTAACATCTATACTTGTCTTCATCTATCCGTTATTCGCCATTTACGCGCTGGTTGTATCATGGCTTAATTTACCGCTTAGCTCAGCAGCACTTATTCTTTCCGCTCTGCTCATCTTCATCTTCTTCATCTTCCTCCTGAAAGCATCATTATCGATAATAATGTCTTTTCATAGGAATCTTTCAGCGAAAATCGCCGTGTCAGCCCTAATTCTTCTTCTGCTCTTCCCGTCGATCAGCCTAGCCCTAAACCTCCCATTAAAATATGTTTTACTCCCCTACCCCTCAACTTTCCTAGCTAAAATACTTGTTGGAGAAATATACGGCGCGGGTCTTCAAACACTAGATCTTCTGGGACTATCGCTATACTTTCTTCTTTTAGCCGCCATATTCATAATACTCTCAAAGGAAAACTTCTTCCCCCTAACGACGCGGGTCCCGTTTGTGTCGCCGTTTGACGCATCGATGAGGATGCAGGCATTAAAGATGGAGAAGAGCATTAAAACGTTCTCTAGAATGGGCATGTTTCTGACATTAAACCTCGAATCGAAATCGCTGCTAGCCTTCCTAATGAAGAAAGAGTTTATCCGGATGGTTAGGGAGGGAAGCCTATTCGCAGTAATATTCATGTACATTGTGGTCTCATTCGTGGTTATTGTAAGCGGCGCCTTCTCTCCTCAGGAAGCCCTATTCCTAACGTTTTTTCTAGGCGTCTACTCGCTAATAGTTCCATTAATGCTGATAGCCAACTGGCGTGTATCAGACTTCGAGAACCTCTGGGTTCCGATAACCTCCGGCGCAAACATCCGTATGATCATTAGGGCTCTGCTCTACGACTTCATACTGGTGTCATCAGGGATACCGGCAGCCATAATACTGGTCGTATCAGCCATCTATGGGATTAACCCTTTAATGGCTCTGCTTCTAGTAGCATCCTCATCCATAGTAAGCTGTCCAGTCAACCTCTACGTCACGATAAAATTCCTTACAAGGAAAAGTCGGAGCTTATCGTCAGCGCTCGCAGGATGGGCTTCAATGCTCCTCTCAGCGCTGCTTTTAACGCCAACATACAGCCTAATTGCTTTAAGCCAATACTTAAACTTAGGCGAAACAATATGCTCCCTCTTCGCCGCAATAATCCTACTCTACTCAGCGTTAATAATGAAGATCCTCTCAGCAAAAATTGAGAGAAACGCCGTTAACATAGAAATGTAACAGTTTAAACGATTTGAACCAGATGATGAATAGAAGAGACAGCGTAATCCTCTAGTTTAATAGTTTAACGCTGAAGACTCCATGACGCCGGAAGACGGCAACAGCCCCCTTCTAAACGCTACCTACAGGCTTCTTAGATCATCTTAAGTGGAAACGGGAGGAAACGCTTCACAGCGTTAATAAAGAGCGTGATCTCTAGAGAGGAGGGTAATACAGCATAAAAAAACATGATGTATCTTACCACTAAACCTCCATCCAGTACACCAAGTTATATCTGGATAGCTTGAGGATTTATGGTTAACGTAGCCGAATGATCTTCCGATTTATTCAGCTATTATGGTGAAAGGTTAAAATACTTTTAATGATTCAGGCTAATTCTGATGGATTTAGAGTCAAAGATTAGGGCTGAGATTTTCCAGCAATTAATGTCTGAAGTTAACGCCTGTGAGAGATGCGACCTATCGAGGCATCGTAGGAAACCTGTTTTAGGCGACGGAAATATAAATGCGCTAACAGTTTTTATCGGTGAAGCTCCGGGATACTGGGAGGACGTTGAAGGGAAACCCTTCGTTGGCTCAGCTGGAAGACTATTAGACGAGGCTCTCAGAGAAGCCAGCATCTTGAGGAGCGAAATCTACATAACAAATGTCGTTAAATGCAGACCTCCGGGAAACAGAGATCCGCGCCCAGAGGAGATTGAAGCGTGCCGCATTTATCTTGATAGGCAGCTGGATATAATAAGACCTAGGATTATCGTGACGCTCGGCAGGCATTCCACAGCCTACATCTTCTCAAAGATCAATTTGCGTTTCAAGTCTATAAGCGAGGTTCAGGGAAAAATTTATGAGGCGGAGCTTTGGGGACAAAAAACATACGTGGTCCCATCTTACCATCCGGCGGCAGCCCTATATAACGTTAAGCTCAAAGATGAGATCGGAAAAATAATGAGGCTTGTCAAAAAGATAGAGTGTGAGCTGCATGCTTGATTGAAGATTGCTGGGCTTCGGTGCTCTAAAACCTGAACTTACTAATTGTCATTTTTGGCTAAAGCATTATATGCTTTTCCCATCATTAAGCTACATGTTAGGTGAATGGAGGAGAGCGAATGTTCATCGGTTTCCTCACAGCTCCTTTAAGAGACTGGAGCCTGGAAAAGATAGTTGAGTGGGCTTCCACAAATAACTTTAAAGGATTGGAGGTTCTCGTCTCGCCATCCCTAAAGCAGATCGATGTTGATAGGGTTCTGGCCGGAGGGGCTGGGGAGATTAGGCGCATTTTTTCCGGCAAGAGCCTGAAAATATCTAGCCTAGCCTTCTACAGCGTTAGGATACTTGAAGATGAAGCTGAGCAAAAATATCTGTTGAGGGTTATTGAGGCAGCCCAAGCCCTAGACGTTAACGTGGTCTGCACTCTAGCCGGAGGGCCAGTTAAAGGTAAGGATAAGATGCAGACTTTGAGGGAAGACTTCCCAAGGGTTTTTGGTCCAATCGTTGACGCCGCTAGGGAGTGTGGTGTGAAAATAGCTCTAGAGAACTGGTATGCAACCAACCTCCAGGGCTTAGATCATTTCCAAGCAGCTTTTGAAAGCATTCCGGATAAAACTTTGGGCTTAAACTTTGATCCATCGCATTTATTCTGGCAGCAGATAGATTACATCGAAGCTGTCCATAGGTTCGGCAGCAGAATATATCATACGCATGCCAAAGACACCGAGATACTGCCCTTCAAGCTCAGGCAAGTCGGTGTTTTAGGAAGAGGGTGGTGGAGATACCGGATACCGGGCTGGGGCGGAATAAACTGGCGCTCATACATCACAGCCCTCAAAGAAGTAGGCTACGACTACGTGCTCAGCATCGAACATGAAGACCCGTTCTTCAGCCCGGAAGACGGCTTAATCAATAGCAGAAAATTCATCGAGGTCTTCTTATCCATATGAGGTAAAAAGCAGAGCTGATAAATATAGCGTCGCTATGCTAAGATTTTTTCGGTTTTCCTGTAGACATTGATAAATAAAGCAAAACCAAACCTTTTTCACAATTAGGGGTTATAAACGTGCTTAGTTCAAAACTGCTCTCTAAGTTGCAAGATTACTTAAACTCCACCGATTTCAGAGAGACTATAGGTTACGTCAAAGCTTTAAATTTAAAATTTTACGAGAGGCAGGGGCTAAGCAACGCAATATATCTCCTTAAGATTGAGACTGATAATGGCTTCATCAAAGAGTTTATCCTTAAAGTCTATCAGCATGATGGTAAGAAAGCTCTTAAAGAGCATAGGATTTTAAGTGTGCTCTATAAGAAAGGGGTGCCTGTACCTAAGGTTTACGCTTTTAATAGAAGCGGGGATGTTTTGGGTAAACCATTTACAATTATGGAGAAAATTCAGCAGGTTTCGACCGTGAATGAATATGTGCTCATCGATGCAGCAGCCGAATCATTAACCAAAATTCATAGCGTGGCTCCAAGCGAGGTTGGAGACATAATAAAGGCTAAAAGAAATTACCCCCTATGCGATTTGAAGGAGATTAAAGCGTTAGCTTTCATATCCATGCTAACAACGCTAGGGAAACCAGCGGTTTTCACGGAGCTCTTCAACCGTGCAAGAAAACTTGAAGGTACACGTGCCGTAGCTGAGCTAAAGCTGACGCATGGCGACTATAGCCTTGACAATATACTTTATAGTAATGGCAAAGCTTACGTAATTGACTGGGAGAGCGCAGATGCGGCAGAACCCACATTCGATGTGGCGTATACCTTCAACATTCTAGATTTCAATGATGAAATATCGGGAAGAACTGGTCAAAAACTATCTGAGACATTTATAGAATCCTACGAGAAGTTTGGAGGAGTTCTCACAGACTTTCAGTTTTATAGGAGGATGGCAGCTCTAAAGCTTCTAACTATCTTAGAGGCTGCTTCACGTCCAGGATTAATAGCCTCTATTTTTGGGAATTTAGAAAAACGCACTAAATCAAAAGATGCTAAACTTTTTCTTGAATCATTTAGGAAGTATCTCAGAAGAATTCTAAGCGGCGAGGAGTAATTAAGTAATCACCCATTTATGTGTGGCGCATTCTAATCAAACCTCTTAGAGCTATGGTTGCGGCATCCATTAAGGATTTGGAAGACTTAGGCTTTTCTGGCGCTTGATATTAAATCGGCAAGTATGCTGTAAACCCTAGTCGAATCCTCCATTTTAACGACTATTACGGTTTCAGTGTAACAGCTTATTGTCTCCTCAATATTGATCCCCCTCCTAGATATGGCATTGTAGAACATTGATATGCAGCCAGGAGTATCAACTATCTCCTTTGGGCTCTGGATTATTACGGCCGCTAAATCCTTCTTCTCCTCAAGGATCTCCGAGTCTTCAAGCCTTAAGCGGACGCTTTCAAAAATCCTCTGATCGGTTATAAGCGTTAATGTCGTTGCGCCTTCAAGGACCTGGAAGAAGGCTTCCGGAAACTCCGCCGATATCAGCCTAGCTCTCTCGAGGTTTCTTCTAGTCTTTTCAAGGGATATTTTCGCTAGGCTAGTTCTAATTGTTACAATGCTATCCGCTATAACCCTCAACTGCTCTTTCAAAGGCTTAAATTTCACCCTAGCGCGCTTAACGGAGGTTATCATGCCCTCCAACGTAACCTTTTTCCCTAGTATTTCTTCAGCTTTAGGCTTTAATAGGCGGGCTACAGCGCTCAGGTTCGCATAGCCCCTTTCAATGGCGTCTTGGATTGAAGGATCCCCCTCTATGAGATATTGAACTATTTTCGCTAGGGAAAGTTCGACCAATCTTGGTCACCTATAACATATTTAAGTCATATTTTCAGTCAAAAAGCACATATACTTAACCCTCTCTTCTTTCATCTTTAAGTATCTTAGAGAGGAGCGTTAGAAGATTGGTTAAGAGGATAGTTTTAGCCTATTCAGGCGGCTTAGACACCTCAGTGCTCATAAAGTGGCTTCAGCTGAAGTATGGCGCCGAGGTTATAACCGTAACATTAGATGTAGGTCAGAGGGAGGATTTGAGGGCTATCGAGGATAAAGCTTATAGACTTGGCGTCTTAAAGCATTACTCGATTGACGCTAAGGATGAGTTCGCCAGAAACTATGTTTTTCCAGCAATAAAGGCTAATGCGCTCTATGAGGGAAAATACCCTGTTAGCACAGCTTTATCTAGACCGCTGATAGCCTCAAAGCTAGTCGAGGTTGCTGAAAAAGAGCGTGCAGACGCGGTTGCCCACGGGTGTACGGGGAAAGGCAACGACCAGGTCCGCATAGAGGTCTCCGTTAAAGCGTTAAACCCAAACCTCAAAGTCATAGCGCCTGTTAGGGAGTGGAATATGACGCGGGACGCGGAAATAGATTTTGCGAGGGAGCACGGTATACCGATACCGGTAGATAAAGGTAAACCATACAGTGTAGACCAGAACCTTTGGGGCCGCTCAATAGAGTGCGGTATACTTGAGTATCCTGATAAGGAGCCGCCTGAAGACGCGTTCGAATGGACCGTTCCGCCGGAGAAGGCTCCCAATGAGCCGGAATACGTTAACATAGAGTTTGAGGATGGGGTTCCAGTAGCCCTGAATGGGAGAAGCATGGAGCCCGTTGAGCTCATTGAGAGCCTTAATAGTATTGCTGGGAGACATGGAGTTGGCCGAATAGATCATATGGAGGACCGTCTGGTTGGGATAAAGTCTAGGGAGGTTTACGAGTGCCCCGCTGCAACGGTTATCATAGAGGCGCATAAAGATCTTGAGAAGATGGTTCTCACGAGGCATGAGGTTCTCTTCAAACAGCATATTGATGCTGAGTGGGCTTACCTCGTCTACGCTGGATTATGGATGGATCCGCTCAGGGAGGATTTAGACGCTTTCATTAATAAGACTCAGGAGAGGGTTAAGGGCGAGGTTAGAGTTAAGCTCTTCAAAGGCAGCGCGCTGGTCGTTGGGCGCTCTTCGCCCTATTCGCTCTACGACGTACATTTAGCCACATACAACATTGACACAACATTCGACCAGTCATCCTCAGCCGGCTTCATTGAGCTCTGGGGTCTGCCAACCAGGGTTGCTAAAGCCCTTAAAAGGGTCGGGAAGGGCTGAGAGCAGGGATGTCTGAGCTGCTTCGGGGCGGCAGGCTCGCAGGGTCTAGGAGAGACATCATCGAGTTTACTTCCTCAATAAAAAGCGACGTCAAGCTGCTTAGGCACGTTGTGAACATTAACAGGGCTCACGTAATAATGCTGATGGAGAACAAGATAATACGCTTTGAGGAAGGCTCAGAGATCCTTAGAGCGCTGATGGGTCTAGAGGAGAGATTAACCCCCCGACCGGGCATTGAAGACGTCCATATGCTTGTTGAAGAGGAGGTTATAGGAAGCGTAGGGATGGATGTTGGCGGAAACCTAAATTTGGCGAAGAGCAGGAACGATCAAGTCGCAGCAGCTATAAGGATGGCTTTAAGAGAAGAGCTGCTCGAAATAATGGAGCTGACCGCTAACCTCCAAAAAGCCCTTATCGAGGTAGCTGAAAAGAACATTAACGCCATTTTTCCAGGCTACACTCACCTTCAGCCAGCTCAGCCGACAACCCTAGCCCATTATCTGCTGGCGCAATTCGATATTCTTGGGAGAAACCTGGAGAGATTAATAGGCGCCTATAGGCGCGTTAACCTATGCCCGATGGGAGCCGGGGCCCTGGCGACGACGAGTTTTCCGATCAGCCGCGAGAGGGTTGCGGAGCTACTGGGCTTTGACGGGCTTATTGAAAACTCTCTCGACGCTGTTAGCTCAAGGGATTTTCTACTCGAGGTTTTAGCAGCCTTATCAGTTATGGCGGTCGATTTGAGCCGCTTAGCAGAAGACTTAATTTTATGGTCTTCCATGGAGTTCAATCTACTGGAGATTCCAGACGAATTCGCGTCGACTAGTAGCATAATGCCCCAAAAGAAGAACCCGGAAGTCCTTGAAGTTGTGAGGGCTAGAATGGGTTTAATAATAGGAGACTTTATGGCTGCTTCAGCGATCCTGAAAGGGCTTCCATCGACATATAATCTGGACTTCCAGGAGGCTACGCCTAAACTCTGGGACGCTTGCAAGATTATGCGTGAATCACTGAGCATGCTTTCAGAGCTGATTGGAAGCATAAGGGTTAGGGAAGAAGCCTTCAGGAAGCCTTATCTGAGCTTTTTGACAGCCACAGAGCTCGCAAATACCCTAGTCAGAAATCATAATATTCCGTTCAGGCTCGCCCATAAGGTTGTTGGTGCGCTGGTTAAAGCCCTCATGGAGGAGGGGAAAAACCTCTACGACGCTACACCTGAGAAGCTGGCAGAGATCTCAAGAAAGATTTTAGGCTCACCAATACATGTTAACGCTGAAGAGTTGCGGAGGGCAATTGACCCAGCATGCTTCATAGAATCCCACAGCGTTAGGGGAGGGCCATCTAAGAGGGAGGTGGAAAGGATGATTTCCGCTAGAAGAGCGGTGCTCAACCAATATAGAGGCAGCATAGAGGCGTTAAGAAGGAGCGTTGAGAAATCTATTAGTGCGCTTAACGCTATAGCCGAATCCTATACCGCGCAAGCATTCTGCCACCATAAAGTTTAAATCTTCGTTTAGCTTTTGCTTGAGGAAGGGTTCATTGGAGCGCGGAAAAAGCCCCGAGAAAGTGAAGGCCGGTAAAGCGGTTCTAGTTCTTGAGGATGGATCATTCTTCATCGGTAAGGGTTTTGGAGCTGTAAAGAAGGTTTCTGGCGAAGTCGTCTTCTCGACCGGTATGGTCGGCTACCCCGAATCCCTAACAGACCCGTCATATTATGGTCAGATCCTGACTTTAACCTATCCGCTTATCGGAAACTATGGTGTCCCAGCGTATGATTGTGACGAGTTCAGCATCCCCATAAGCTTCGAATCGATCGGGATTAAGGTTACCGGGCTTGTGATCCAGGAGCTTTGCGTGAAGCCGCACCACTGGGCTTCTAGGAGAACGCTTAACGAGTGGCTTAAGAGCGAAGGAGTTCCGGGGATATATGGGATAGACACTAGGCGCTTAACGAAGAAGCTTCGTGAGAAAGGAGTTATGCTCGGCATACTCCAAGTATGTGGTGAAGGTGAAGAGCCGAACATAGATAGGCTGCTTGAGGAGGTTAAAAGTGTCCCAGACCCAAATGAGCGCGACTTGGTTAGCGAGGTTACGATCAAGGAGCCAATATGCTATGAGCGGGGCGGAAACACTAGGATAGTCCTAATAGACTGCGGTGTTAAGGCTGGAATAATAAGATGCTTGCTTAAGCGCCGAGTGGACGTTATAAGGGTTCCATACGATTTCCCAGCTGAGGAGATTCTTGAGTTTAAGCCTAACGGCGTCCTGATAAGTAATGGGCCGGGGGATCCGAAGAAATGCGCTAAAACAATAGAAACCGTTAGGGTTCTAGCCGAAGAGAAGGTGCCTATGATGGGTATATGCTTAGGAAACCAGATTCTCTCGCTGGCGATGGGCGGAGACACATATAAGCTGAAGTATGGGCATAGGTCCCAGAACCAGCCTGCCTACGACCTTAAGACAGGACGCTGCTACATAACAATACAGAATCACGGCTACGCTGTTAGGGCTGAATCCTTAGAGAAAACCGGGCTTGAATGCTGGTTTATAAACGCTAACGATAAAACGGTTGAGGGCGTAAAGTTTAAGGACGGGTCATCCTTCGCTGTCCAGTGGCACCCTGAGGCTTCGCCCGGACCATACGACACAGAATTCCTCTTCGACGAGTTCCTCAAGAGGGCTGAAAGGGCTGGGTGAGGGATTTATGCCGAGGTTCGAGTGGGTGCGTAAAGTCCTAATACTGGGCAGCGGCGCAATAAAGATTGGTGAGGCAGCCGAATTCGATTATTCTGGAAGCCAGTGTCTCAAAGCCTTGAGGGAGGAGGGCATAGAAACTATTCTAGTTAACCCGAATATAGCGACTATTCAAACAGACCCTAGGCTCGCTGGAAAAGTCTACCTTCTGCCGGTTACACCAGAGTATGTTGAGAAGGTTATTGAGAGGGAGAGACCTGACGGGATAATGCTCGGCTTCGGAGGACAAACAGCCCTAAACTGCGGTGTTCAATTGGCTAAAATGGGTATTCTAGAAAAGTACGGCGTGAAGGTTTTAGGCACCTCCATCGAAGCCATTGAGAAAGCGTCTAACAGGGAGCTTTTCAGGCGGACCATGCTTGATGCTGGCATACCCGTCCCGAGAAGCAAGTCCGCGACCTCCATCGAGGAAGCGATTGAAGCGGCTGAGGAGATAGGCTACCCGGTTATGGTTAGAGTTGCCTACACTCTTGGCGGTAAAGGGACAGGCGTCGCCTATAATAAGCGTGAGCTGGTTGAGATCGTCAGTAGGGGCTTAACGCACAGCATGATTAGGCAGGTTCTGGTTGAGGAGTATATTGGGCACTGGAAAGAAGTCGAGTATGAGGTTATGAGAGACTACCAAGACAACTGTATAACTGTCTGTAATATGGAGAATTTTGACCCAATGGGCGTCCACACCGGCGACTCAATAGTCGTCGCGCCATCACAGACATTGACGAATAGAGAATATCATGTTCTGCGCTCAGCATCAATTAGGGCTGTTCAAGCCTTAGGCGTAGTCGGCGAATGCAATATTCAGTGGGCGTTACATCCAAGGTCTGAGGAGATAAGGGCTATAGAGGTTAACCCCAGAATGTCTAGGAGCTCGGCATTAGCCAGCAAGGCTACAGGCTACCCGCTCGCATATATAGCCGCTAAGCTGGCGATAGGGTACACGCTACCAGAATTGATCAATAAGGTTACTGGCGTGACAACGGCGTGCTTTGAGCCAGCCCTAGACTATATTGTGGTTAAGATTCCACGCTGGGATTTGAAGAAGTTTAGGAACGCTGACCGGCACATAGGCACCCAGATGAAGTCTGTGGGCGAGGTTATGGCTATTGGAAGAACATTCGAGGAGGCTCTTCAAAAGGCTGTTAGAATGCTCGATATAGGGAAGATCGGTCTCGTCGCAAATAACGACGACGATGAACCTGAACCCTTGGAAGCCATAAAAGACTGCCTGAAGAACCCGACCGATGAGCGGCTATTCAAGATAGTTAAAGCCATGAAGATGGGCATGTCCATTAGGAAGATTTACCGCTTAAGCGGCATAGACCCATGGTTCCTTCACAAGATTAAGAATATAATTAGCATGGAGAAGAAACTTAGAAGGCTTAAGATTGACGATAGGGACGCGCCTGAGGTTATTAGGGAGGCTAAGCGCTTAGGGTTCTCAGACGCCCAGATCGCCAGATGCATGGGTCTAAGCGAGGATGAGGTTAGGCGTTTCAGAAAGGCGCATGGGATAATTCCAGTTGTAAAGCAGATAGACACGTTAGCCGCCGAGTGGCCCGCCAGAACAAACTATCTCTACATGACTTATAATGGTGATGAAGACGACATAAAGTTTGATGCTGGGAAGAGGAAGGTTATTGTCCTAGGCGCAGGGGTTTTCAGGATAGGTTCAAGCGTTGAGTTCGATTGGAGCTGTGTTAACGCGATTTGGGCTTTAAAGAAGCATGGTGTGGATGAAGCCATAATGATTAACTATAATCCGGAGACAGTTTCAACCGACTACGATATAT
This sequence comes from Bathyarchaeia archaeon, assembly GCA_038866525.1. Classification (GTDB taxonomy): domain Archaea; phylum Thermoproteota; class Bathyarchaeia; order Bathyarchaeales; family DTEX01; genus DTEX01. The sequence continues at coordinate 13,914 of JAWBZG010000011.1, read as the reverse complement.
CGGATAAACTCTACTTTGAAGAGCTAACGCTGGAAAGGGTTCTCGACATATGTGAGAAAGAGAAGCCTTTAGGGGTCATCGTTAGCGTGGGTGGTCAAATTCCAAATAATTTGGCGCTCAAGCTCTCTAGGGCCGGCGTCAATATACTGGGGACTTCAAGCGAAAGTATAGATGCAGCCGAGGATAGGTCGAAGTTCAGCGCCCTTCTAGATAAGCTAGGCATACCGCAGCCAAAGTGGAGCAAGCTAACAACCATCGAGGAAGCTGAGAAGTTCGCTGAGGAGATAGGTTACCCGGTTCTGGTCAGACCAAGCTACGTTCTATCCGGCTACGCTATGAGGGTCGCATACAGCGGCAGGGAGCTCAGAGACTATCTTGAGCTGGCGGCTAAGGTCTCACCGGAGCACCCCGTCGTCATATCGAAGTTTATTGAGGGCGCTAAGGAGGTTGAAGTTGACGGCGTTTCAGACGGGGAGGATGTTCTAATAGGCGCTGTTATCGAGCACGTTGAGAAGGCTGGTATCCACAGCGGGGACGCGGTCATGTGCATTCCACCGCAATCTTTAAGCAGCGACGTTATAAAGAGGATTGAAGACTACTCACGCATGATAGCCAGAGCCCTCAAGATTAAAGGTCCATTCAACATACAGTTTCTCGTCAAAAACGATGAGGTTTCAGTTATAGAATGTAATCTTAGAGCCTCAAGGTCGCTTCCATACGTAAGCAAGAGTAGGGGCGTAAACCTCATAGAGGTTTCAACAGCAATAATGTTTGGCAAAACCCTTAAAGAAATGGGCTTACTTGAGCTACCGCCTATACCCTACGTTTCAGTTAAGGTTCCACAGTTCAGTTTTATGCGTCTAAGCGGGGCGGATCCGGTTCTAGGCGTCGAGATGCTGAGCACTGGGGAAGCCGCATGTATAGGTGAAAACTTCGCCGATGCGCTTCTAAAGGCTTTACAGGCCGTTGAATTCACGTTTCCAAATGATGGCGGCGCAGTTTTAATAACTGTTGGCGGAGGGGAGATGAAGCGTAAAATAATCCCGTTAGCTAGGAGCCTGAACGATTTGGGCTTTAAGATTTATGCGACTGAGCATACGGCTGACGCATTATATAGGGCTGGACTTAAAGATATAACCGTCCTCTACAAGGTTAGCGAGTCGGATAGAAAACCGAACATAATAGACTATATAATCCAGCGTAAAATAGACCTCGTCGTAAACATCCCTGCAGTCAACCCGGAGAGCGGAGCGAGCGACATACTTAAAGACGAGTATATTATACGGAGGTTAGCTGTCGAATACAATATTCCAATAGTTACAACGCTTGAGCTGGCTTCCACAATAATTAAAGTCTTAAAGTATAGGAGGAAGAGCGGCTTCATAGTACGATCATTAAACGAGTACATGAATAGCCTACCACTAAAATTCTGGTAGAGGCCCAGTGGGCTTAAAGTGTTTCAAGTTTTTGAAACGCCGTGTTTCACGGTGTTCCTTAACTAAGACTTTTTGCAAATTTATAATTGGCGATAGGAGCATGGCATGCGGATATAAGAGGGTTACAATATTAATACTGCTCTTATCTCTAACGCTAACACCCATGTTAACCGTCGCGGAGCAAGTTGGCGCCGTGAGAATAGACGACTCCTCCTTAGAGAGAAAGGCTGAGGCCATGCTCTCTTTAGCGGATAAGGCTAGGGTGAGGGTTGAAGCCCTATCGGACACTGTTCTCGCAAATGAAACTCTGGTCACAATGATTGGAGAGGAGGCTTTAAATGAAGTAAACGAGACTTTCAATTTGGGCGTGAAAATCCTTGAGGAAGCGAATATAGCCTACAATGATGGGAATTATACTGGCGCAATATCGCTTGCGATGGAGGCTATGGGCTATTTCCGCAATGCATACAGAGGGCTTAACAATATTCTCTGTAAGCTAGGCGTCCTAAAAGATGAGGTTATTAAGGGGCAGGGCTTACTCATAGCCATCCAGTGCGCCTTAGAGAGAATAGAGAACATTAATAAAACTTTTGAGAGAATAGCGGATAAAACTGGCATAGACATAACTAACGCTTCAGCTAAGCTGAATGAGGCGAGAAACGTTCTAAATGTTAGTAGGGCTGAGGAGCTGCTCCAGCAGGGTAATGTCTCGGCTGTTGCGCATATGCTCGCCGAAGCAAATAGGCTGATCAGCGAAGCCTTCAAAGAGCTGAAGACCGCAATCAGGGAGAAGCTCAGCGAAAGGATAGAGCGCTTCAAGGAGAAGATGGGGAGATTGCGTGAGAGGGTTAAAGAGAAGCTAAGCGAAATGAATATAGATGAGCGCGAATTCTTTGAGCGCTGGAACTTCACCAACGCTGAAGATTTCTGGAGAAAGCAGATAGAGGTATTGGAGAGGGTTAGGGAGCGCCTAAGATTAAGGAGGGAGGTTAACGCTACAGAAATGGAGATCGTGGGCAGGAGGATGCGTGAAGTCTGCCTAGAACTCGAGCTTAGGCTTAGGGAGCGTGAGGAAGAAAAAGTTAAGATTGAAGTAGATGTGGAGAAGATCGTTGAGGTCAGCGTCGGGCGAAAAGCGACCGTGACCCTAAAGATAACCGTCAAAAACGCTGGTAATGTCACGGTGACCTTTCTAAACTCCGCATTCGGGATAATGATTGAGAGGGAAAGGAATGGTCGATGGGAGTTCTATGCGTCACCGATAGCGCTTCAGGCTCTTAGAAATCTCAAGCCAGGTGAACTTGGAGAGATTAAGATAAGGCTTATGGCTGCGGAGCCCGGCAACTATAGGGTGGTTGTGCGCGCATTAAGTAGGGAGGGGCTTCAAACAGTAGCTGCGGAAAACTTTGAGCTACCGTAGGAGAAACCCTCCTCAACCCCACCTACTTTTATTTTAGTTCAACGACATTTTGAAGCCCAACCTTTCTAACCCGAACAACGCCCCGTTTCTCTAAGCGCTTTATTAAACGCCACATACTTGTTCTCGGTATATGTGGAAAGTTTTCTCTTAACTCAGCCTCTAGCACTCTTCCACCCCTCTCTCTTATGAAGCGGACAACTCTAGCCTCCTCATCACCTAAGTTTTTCTCAATTCTCCTCCGCCTTAAGTAGACGATTACTATGGTAGCCGAGCATAAAATGATTATTGCGACGACCATGTATCCTATGGTCGTAGCCGATAAGTATGCTTGCCCCTTCTCCTCTGGTGGTGGGGGCGGCGGAGACGGCGGGGGTGGCGTCGGCGGTAGCTGTACAGGCAGCTCATAGCTTATCTCCCAGCTCCCGGGGCTTAAATCCATCTCAAAGCGGCTGTCGCTCAACCTTATGGCTAGTGGAGCCCCGCTAAGATACATTATTGTCGCGTTTTCTGGGAGAATAAGGGTTAGCTCGAAGGGAGCTGTAAAGTTGATCGTCCAGAGTCCGGATGCTTTATATGTGAGACCATCAGTATCGTATTCCAGAACCACTTTTTTAGAGCCTAGAGAGTATATTGCTATATTGTCTCCGCTAAAATCGTAGTCTAGCGCGCTCCCATTTTCATCTAAAACTATTATGTTGCCCACCCTTTCCGGCGGAGATAATAGTGGGAGCATTATTTGCGGCTCATACTCATCAACCAGCAATGTAATGCTTACATGAACGACCCCATCCCTATAGACAGTTAATACAGCCCTTTGAACACTATAGGTCTCCTGCGCATATAGGGGAAGAAGGCTGACAAAAAAGACAACTAATGGCGATATTAAACACAATCCTTTTAACGCCTTCATATACACCGTCACACCATCTTGCTTTTCAAAGATTCTCAACTTCTCTTTCAAATACATTTCAGACCTAACCCGTATTAAATTTATAATTTATGGTTTAAAAGCTCTCACAGCTTTAAGACCGAAGAAAAGCTGTGGAGATCGTATTGGGTGAAAGAAAACCAGTAAAAGACTTGGAAAGGGTCTCTTTACGACGGTAGATACCGGTTTTCTTTCACCCAATATTCCATTGATAGAAGCGAGATAAAAGAAGTACACTAGAGTCTAATTTCCCTCAAAAAATCCTCAACATCCCTTCTTCTTGGAATTGGTGCAACAGCCCCTAAACCGGTTGTGGTTAGGGCGCCAACAGCGTTAGCAAACACACCAATTTCTTCTAGGGGCTTCTTCTCCAGCAACCCAACTATGAAGGCTCCATCGAAAGCGTCGCCGGCGCCCGTAGTATCGACAACATTGACTCTGAAGCCTGGAACATGAATCTTCCTTTTTCCATCGAATATAATACATCCTTCCCCGCCCATCTTTACGACGACAAATATTGGTTTAGCGAAACCATATATTCGCTCAATCATCTTATCTGCGCTTTCATTATATAGTAGATCTATGTCCTCCCTACTCACAAATATTATATCCGCCCTTCGCATAGCTTCCTCAATGAATGGTCTAGCGTGCTGGGGCGACCATAATTTTGGCCTAAAATTCACATCGAAGCTGAAAAGTCCGCCGTGCTCTTTAACTATATCTGCTGCTTTTAGAACGGTTTCCCTACAGCTTTCGCTTATAGCCATCGAGATCCCGCTTGAGTGGAATACCTTTAAACTGCTTAAATACTCCGGGTTTAGATCTAACGGCGAGTAGTGGCTTGCAGCTGAACCCCCTCCTAAAATAGGTGAAGTCATGCCCTCCGCCCGGCAGAAGCGATATGAAGTAGACAGCTGTGAAACCCCCCTTCTCAACTATGACCTGAGATGTGTCCACACCCTCCCTATGCCAGAGTTCCAGAAATGATTCGCCAAACTCATCGTCCCCAATGCGGCATATGTAGCCCGCTCTTCCGCCAAGCCTAACAACAGCAATAATAAAGTTTGAGGTGTCTCCACCCCAACCCCTCTTAAATAACTGCACATCTTTAAGTTTCCCTACCTCTGTAGCACAGAATTCAACCATGGGTTCGCCAAAGCTGGCAACATCAACCATCCCGAAGCACACCTCATTTAAATTACATATCCGTAGTCTATAGACTAATTTATAAACCGATTTTAGCCTTTATCATTTATTCCCTTGCATAACTATGCTTAACGATGATTCAATTAAACATGAAGTAACCGAGATCGCGGAGATTATCTCGGGTATGGCTACACCACCCCTATAAACGTTAGCCCAGTAGAGCAGCCAAGCCATTAAACCCACTAAAAATGCAGCTATAGCTAATATTTTCTTCTTCTCTAAAAAGTAAACTATGCATGATACACCTGCCGAGACAAAGAATACTACAGATACAATAAAATGGATCTTACCATAGGCTTCGTCAAAAGCCGCTATAAATTGCAGCATTAAGGCTGAAAACGCCACTGATACGCTTGTATATTTAGCGTATTTTGATAAAGATTTAAACGCATAGGCGGCTGTTAGAAAGCCGGATGCAAGCAGACCAAAATTAAATATGGGTGCAACACAGCTTTTCTGAGAATTGCCTAGATCGCTCAATGCATTCTCATACCAGCTGAATGAGGGTGACAAATATATTGACAGGCATATAAAAATATACGCAACCCCGGGTCCAATAATGCCCAGAGAAGCGACAACTTTATTTACGTTTAATGCTCTCATAACCACTCACTCTCCACTTTAAAGTCACATTCCTCTTTTTAAAGATTTAAATTACCTTTATTATCTTAGATAGTATCTTTAGGGATCTCCATGCTCTATAAGAAGGATTGGAATGAGGTTAAAGCCATATTTGAGGAATGGTGGGAGCGGGAGCTTAACCGCCCACTAATACAAATCACTGTGCCAAAATATGGGAAAGAAGTCTCTGTAGATTCATGGGCTTTTCTGAGATATTATCCCAACATCAATGAGGCTTTAGATAGACTTCTCGACCAAATATCAAAGATAGAGTTTTTAATGGAGGATTACCCAAATATCTGGGTTAATTTAGGTCCTGGTTCTCTTTCATCTTACTTGGGTGCGGAGCTAAAATTTGATGGGAAGGTTAACACAGCTTGGTTTGAGGGAGACTTCAGTCTGGATGATGTTTTGAGGGCTGAGTTTAACCCGGAAAATAAATGGTGGGTGTACACTTGTTCGGCGTATGAGGCTGCAAGGGAGAAATGTAGAGGTAAAGCTATTGTCGCATTTACAGATTTACTAGACCCGATAACCGTAGTAGGGCAGCTTAGAGGTCAATATCCGACTAGGATTCTAAAAGACATGTTTTTCGAGAAAGAGAAGTTAAAGAAGGCTTTAGGTAGGGTTCAAAGCCTGTTTTTCAAATACTTTGAGGAATCGTGTAAGTTGATAAATGTTTCAGAGAACGGTTATTCCACGTGGGCTGGCATATGGAGCAGCAAGAAACATTTCGTCCTTCAATGCGACACGATAGTTTATTTGTCGCCCAAGATTTTTAGGGAAATAGTCTATCCGCTCATTATTGAGGAATGCAATTATTTCCAGAGAACCATATGGCATCTGGACGGTCCATTAGAGCTAAATCACCTCGACGACCTGCTAAACATAGATAGTCTTGACTGCATACAGTGGGTTCCTGGTGAAGGAAACCCTGACTGCGGAGATGACCGCTGGGTTCCCTTATATAGGAAGATTCAGGAGAAAGGAAAACTAATTCAGATACCCTTTATCCCACCTGAGAAAATCGCCCGCATATTAAGCAGGATATCGCCTAGGGGAGTCGCCTTAAGAACAAGTTTTAGGACAAAAGAAGAAATGAAGAAGATCGCTGATGAACTAGAAAAGAGATTTGGGGTTCAAATAATATGCTGAGCCTAGTCTCCACCCGCTGAAAGCCTCTTAAACATTAGGAGCTTGACGCTCTTAACGCCGAAGGGTTTAAGTACATACTCGTCAACCCAGTTTGCGGCATCTCTAAATGTTTCCGGACCTATAAAGCTTGGATCCCCACCTTTATAATGTAGCGGGCCGAGAGCATTCCTTAAGGTTCCGACAAGCCGTATTTTTACTTCATTCTCCCCCGACTGTATGAGCTCGGTGACCTCGACCTCGTAGGGAGGAAACATTATTTTCCCGGCTTCCTTCCCATTTACGTAGACTAGGGCTAGCGATGAGTTAAGCCCCTCAAGTCGGAGCATGATTTTAGCATCCTTGGGCGCATCTAGGCTTATACTTTTGCTTATCTCTATCTCGCCAACGTAGAATGGGTAGCCCGTCTGGCATAGATCTCCAAGTTCCACCGAGTTTGGCTCATCAACCATCTTTGAGGACCCTTTTGCTCCGGCTTTAACTCCGAAGTCGCCGAGCAAATAAATGTTCTCTAGTTCAGGCTCCGGATCAACTATCCCCTCCAGCTCTATGGTGTTTAAGCCCCTACCAACTAAATTCGATACGTCTATCATTGGGAAGTTCCAGTCAAGCCAATACTTATCTGACTTAGACTCAACACTTACTCCATTAACGTAGATCTTAAAGCGCTCCGGCTTCTCAACAACCAGATAAATGCTTCTTCCCTTAAACTCTATATCCGACTCAAACTCAAATCTCAGTGAGAACCTCGATCCTAAACCATTCTGCACTATCGTGTCTTGGGCTTTCCAAACCGGCATGATTTCGCTCCACGCCCCTTTAACACGGCACCTACAGTAATCTAAAACCAATATGTTCGGATTAAGCCTCTTAACCTTCCATAGACCCTCTAGAGGTGTCTCGCAGACCTTAACCCAACGCTCCTTAGAGATTTCAGCCCCACATATATCCGACTTTAAAACAAAAAGCTCTGAGCCGATAGGCTCCAGACTTGTGCACCAAACGGTCTTTCCACAGGTGACTTCTGATGGGTAAGGCTTTATCTCTCCGCTTATCGCATCCCAAGCCTCAACCCTAAAGGAACCATCCACCATCAATCCTATCTTATGAGCGGTTTCACGGCTAGTGTTAGCTAAGAAGAGTATGAGCGCCCCGCTCTCCTCATCCCGCCTCAAATGATATAGGACGTTCCCCTCCTCATCCCCATCTATCATAAGGGGTTTTGGAATATCCCTTAAGGCTTCATGCACAACCGCCTTCTCGACCCTGTCAATAACAGTAGCTTTACTTAACAGCTCCTTAATGTCCTCCTTTGGCTCACCATCCACCAGGAACGGGGTCGGCGATACGGCTATTAGCTTGCCGCCGGAATCCACAAACTTCCTCAATAGCTTAATGGTGCTGCCCGCTAAGGTTACGCTTGACGGTATTATAACAGCGTCATAGAACATTTTGCCAACGCGGAGTTTTCCGCCCTCAACATCGCCGTATTTCGCCATTAAAATCTCATCTCCTAAGTCGAAGTCTATGTGCGCTGAGAGCAGAGTCCTGAGCAGCAGAGTGAGCCGCTCATCTAACTCTTTAACCTTGGATATGTTCAGGGGCGTGAAGAGAGCCCACGCGCTGCCGATTGGATGTATGACTAAAACATTAATTACGCGTCTGCCTCTGGAAAGCATGTAGCTTAGTCTAGCGAAATAGTCCTCTATAAGCCTGTTATATTTCCACCATGGTTGGCTCCAGTGGAAGTTAAGCCCATAATCCCGTTTCCTCCTGCCGCGCATCGAGTATGGAACTAGATGATGATTTAGCAGATTGATGCCCATTGCGTAAAGCCAGTCTCCAATCCATTTTCTCTCAGCAAAAGATGGATAATTCCCCGTGCAGCCATATGTCTCACATAGAACCCTTTCCCTCCCAAGCTGGTTTGCGGCGCTCGAAACCTGCTTAGCTGTTAGGAGGCTTCCCCAAACATGCATACCTAAGTGATCTATCCCCGGAACATGCTGGTATTCGTAATGAGGCATCACTGCGCCGCCACATATTAATTGGCTGAGAAGGCTGTCCTCAGCCAGATAATGCCCGGTGAATCTCAACCCGTTTTTATCACACCACTCATATATCTGTTTGGAGAATGCTTCCAGAAACAACATGCTCACCGTCTTCCAGAAGTCATATCTGGTCTTCATGTAGCTTCCAATATCGAATAATAGTTCGGGAAGCTTATCCAGAATATTGTAGCCATTCATTTCACTAAAGCGCTTAATAATATCATCTGTCCATGGAAAAACAAATATGGGGAACCTAGGCCCCCTAGGCGGAACTTGAACCCTCTCGCCGAAACCTCTCGGCCTACTGCTAACTATGTTGGGTTCATCAGTGAAGACGCCGGGTACACTTTTCCCAATATCGTCCCGAAACCTCTCAACATATGGCGCATAGGCAACCTCAAGAAACTTTCTTACAACCTCGGCGCTTAAAAGGTCAACATAGCTTATTCCGCTGAACCATGTTTCACCCGGAGGAGCCGTGTAAGATATGAAGGACACGTAAATGTAGTTGCCGCCCGCCTCGCCGGGTTTAGCTGGCATATACTCGCACGGTAAACCCTTACCGTCTAATTTACACTTGAAGGCCGCTACAACCTCATCGCCGCAATACGCCCTTTCGCTTGGCACGGCGACTAAAGCCTTAGCTCTATATTTTGGCCCGAGAGCTGGGACTATTCCGCCCGCAAAACCTGAAGGCCACCAGAGCTCATCGTATATCCATATGAACATACCGCGCTTCTTCGCCTCATTGAGAGCTGCCTCGAAAGCCTTAAACCATTCATCGCTTAGAAAAGGCGTAGCTAACCCCTCTCTGGCGTGGAAGAACGCGCCCCCATATCCGCCGGAGTCCAGTAAGGTGACTTGGCGGGCGACCTCATCAGGATTTAGGTAATCGTTTATCGACCAGAATGGTGTCCCTCTATACTCTGGCAGCGGATTTTTAAACAATTCATGATTGATCAAGAACACACCACCATATACTCCTTTACTGAAACCGCTTATAAGATTTGCTTTATATTTAAGTCGATCAAATCGTTAAAGTTCCCTTGAGCGGCTTTCAAAAAATAATTATCGTGGGCGCTTTGTGTTCCACGTGACTAACACCCAGCCTCACAGACGAGCTGTCTTCGCTCCCCTCAGCTGGGCTCTCTCACACGTGGAATCTTAGCGCCCACGCCCGCCGTGTCCCGCATCTGGGTAAACTCTCCCTCATTGAGAGGGCTTACGCCCATCTCAGTCGAGTCCGTCTCTGCGGGGCCCGCGAAGGGTTCCGGCGGGATTAGCGCTCATATCATCGCCAAAAGTATCATATTAGGAAATGTAAAATAAACTTTACTTTGGGTTCGCCCATTATTCCACTTAGCGTATAACGCCTTTAAATAGTGCGTCTATTTGACGCAAAAACGAAATTATGGTGAGTTTTATCTCTGACCCTCGGTGAACAGCTTCTCGCTTAAATAATGTGGGGACAATAATCTTATACGAGGATAAGATATGGGAAGCATAGGAGGGGCAATGTGGACACGTGTACTTTTAATGAGGCGAAAAGGCTTGTTAGAGAGCTCGTAAGGGTTAAAGGTTTTCCAGACGACGAATCTGCTCTGACTCAAAAGCTTCTTTGGGCTTTTGTAGAGCTGGGTGAAGCTGCGGATGCTTATAAGAAGGGTGAGGATTGGAGAATTGTCAGCGAGGAGCTTATAGACGCAATATTTTATATACTGGACTTTATTGGCTTAGTTGAAAAAACGCAGGGGATAGAGATCGACGTTGATAAAATCTTCCTTGAGAAATGGAGGAGGAATATGGATCGCCCTAAGCAGTATGGACAAAAAAGAGACATAAAACCCAATAATTTTTAGGCGTTATCGCCGTTAAAACTCTGTTTTTACTTGAATTCTCCTAATTCTTCCGATGGAGCTTTTAGCGCTGGTAGTTCTGGGAACTTCTCCTTCATTCTTTGCTCGGCTACTAGGGCTGCTTCACTCAGGATCTTCTGGGCTTCTTCGCTTGCAACCTCGAAGTCTGGCGCCACTCCAGCTGTCTGGCTTGCCTCGATCATGATTTCATCGAGCAGCACACTTATCTCGCCGAGCTCGCGCTCAGCGCTCGGGAATATTCCAGCCACGCCTACACGTATGCTCTGCAGAACTTTGCTTATGGGCGCTAGAGCTGCGGCAACGTTGCCGAGCTGAGTTACAGTTCTAAGTCTTAGCGCAACCCTCTCTAAGGCTAGCTCCGCGTTCATCATAAAGTTTGTCATCTTCCTGATCTCGGCCAGCTCATTCGCGTATACGCTAGCTCTTTGAATCTCACGTTTAGAGTAAGCATCAACAACCTTCTGGAAAAGGGTTTTGTCCCTTTCGGTTAAAAGGTTTATGGCGCCATTCAAGTATTGAATCTGCGCCTCTATGCGCCTGGCAGCTAACTCAATTTTCTGTCTTAAAGGCGCTTCGGGTTTAATCAGAGATTTTATTCCGGTTTTAGGCTCTTCCCAACTTTTAACGAACTTCGACATTATTTAATTCACCTACTCCTTAAAGAAGGAAAATGGGGAAAGTTATAATCATTCTTAATATGCGCAGATTTACTTAATTGATAGTAAGTGCCTTGTTAATTGGATTATAGGGTAATGTTCTAATCTATTTAATGCTTTAAGCATTTTGCTCCCCTAAAAATTTTTAAAGGAGCCTGATAAAAATTCCCCATAAAGGTGGCTGCTCTTTATAGGAGTTTTTATCCTGGCCCTCGATATTCTTCAATTATTTTTCTTCTTATGCTCGTTGAACTGCTTGGCTCCCCGCCGTGAAATCGGTCTATTCTTATCACCTCTATGTTCAGCCCCTTCTCCGCTATGTACTTTTTTAGCTCCCGCTCCATCTCCTCTTTATCGTAGCCGAGCGCTATTATGTCGGGCTTAATCTTCTCTATAACTTTCTCCATATTCATTTCCTCATATCCGAGTATTGCTTCATCAACGACTTTAAGTGATTCAACTATGGCTCTACGTTGATCTTCCGGGATTATGGGCTTCCTCCCTTTAAGCCTCTCAACCGTTTTATCCCTGGCAATTATCACTATTAGCTTCGAATTTTCACCTCCAGCTCTCTTAGCGTTAGTCAAATAATATACGTGGCCATAGTGTAAGAGATCGAATGTTCCTTCAGCCAACACGATTTTTCCTTTCTTTTCATATGTCCCTTCCTTTTCCACCTAAACCACCTACCATTCAAATTCGACGAGCTTCAAAATCCGCAGGGCGTCTAGGAGCCCCTCACAATAAGATATGGAAGCTAAACTCACATCGTACTCTTTCATCTCTAGATAATATTTTGCGTCCTCAAAATATCTTTTCGCTTCATCAATAACCTCTCTTATGAGACTCTCTTTGACAGTAAACTCCCCAAGAACCTTTAGCCTTTTTAAGACCTCCTCCGTTTTAAGCACGTATCTTTCAACTCTTTCCTCTATTGATGTCTGATTCATCCAATCATCCTCCTAACCCATTCTGGCGCTCCAGCAAGAGATATAAGGGCTTCAGCCTCCATAAAATGTAGCCTTTCAGATGGGATTATTAAAGAGTGAGGCGGACTGCCAAAATCGAAATCAACTAAATTTTTTATTGCGTCGGCCTTAACAATAGGATCATCTGAGCCAACTCTAGCTACTCCTACGGCGAGCGCATCCCCCCTAATAATACCCCTTCTATTAATCTCCTCCAGCTTTAATAGAATTTTTAAGGCTTCGTTGATAGACATATATTTAGCCTCCTCAAACTTAATGTCTAGAAAGCAAAATGTATGGAGGTTCATCGCCTTATTTTCGCATATAACTATATATGGGGTCTGCGAAACACCGTTGTCTGGAAATGGTATCGTCACGCTTTTCCCGAATCTATAGTTTTGCAGCCCTGAAAGCCCTATAGCGGCCGATATTATGGATGCTCCATGGATAACCTTTGTTTTAATACCCATTTTCTCAGCCTTTACTCTGAGGGCTATATGTGTCGTCGCGATAAGTGGGTCGCCTGGAACTAGGAAAGCAACCTTACCATACTTAGCCTTCTCAAAAAGAACCCTGCCCTCCTCATCCTCAATATCTTTCCTCGAGAGAACAGTTAAATCCTTACCCACAATTCTCCTGAAATCCTCGATTTTAAATCCCGGCATTAAACTCGTATAAAACTCGGCGAAGACATAGTCGGAACTTTTTATTTCCTCAAGCCCGCGCAAAGATATATCTCTACAGTCAAAAAGCCCTAAACCAATAAACACCAGCTCACCCACCACGACCACCGCAGCCGAAAATAAGCCCATGCAATACTCTCAGAAAAAGAAAAAGTTATTAACATTTAAATTAATTTATCTCTTAATCTTGAAGAGGTGGGCCCGTAGCTCAGCAAGGTAGAGCAGCGGACCCCGGCGCTAACAGGCTGAGGGGTTGAGGCTCTTAAGCACTCGAGAAGCGAAGACACCCGCGAAAGCGTCTCACATAGGTTGAGCGCTTCGGGAAGGTCGAGGGTTCAATTCCCTCCGGGCCCGCCACTTTTGTTCAAAACATGCCTACTGACATCGAGTGTTCTCATTAAGGGTTCCCTCTATGATAGCCAAGCTCAAAAATCATTGTCCCCCTTCATTACCATTGATTTGCCAAGCCACGTCCACTTTTCCTCAAAAAGTAAATTAAACACTATACAAGTGATGGTCTAATGAAGACGTAAAGAAAATAACTATCTTTTTCAAAAATAATCTATTGAAGACGCGGGGATAGCCAAGCCAGGTCAAAGGCGCAGGCTTCAGGAGCCTGTCCCGTAGGGGTTCGCGGGTTCAAATCCCGCTCCCCGCACCAATACCCCTAGTTCTGGTGCGGTTCACATAAGTCCGCCTTTTAAATCTTCGAGTACAGAGTTTAATGTGAATGCGGATATTCATGATTATGCTGGTAGGCTTCGTAGGGCTAGGGAGAGGCTGAGTAGGCTGGAGAACAGCAGCCTACTACTATCATTCATAGATCATTTGAGCGCTCTTGGATTATCGGTTGGTAGGGTTGCTAAGTAAGCTAGCCTCCCATGCACCCAGCGATGGGTCTCGCGTGGCATCTTAT
>JAWBZG010000010.1:0-31238 GCA_038866525.1 Bathyarchaeia archaeon | reverse complement strand
GCTAAATCGTGGAAAAGTCTTTGCTGCTGGGAAACCAGATGAAGTTTTGACGCCAGAATGTATCCAAGAAGTATATGGTGTTAAGCCGCTTATTATAGCAGAACACAAGATCATAATCCCAAAAGAACTTCCATAAAACCACCCCGCTATATAATGAAAGCCCATGAAATCTATCTTCCAAATTGCGACCCTGCATGTAAAAACTACTGAATACTGAAGCGTGGGTTTAAACTAGGTAGGATGTGGCGCCGGGGGTGGGATTTGAACCCACGCGGCCCAGAGTGGGCCACAGGCTGTTCAGCAGATTTTGTCTCCAGGCTTGGGCCCGCTTCTTCTTTTTCGTGGTCTGCTCCCTACCGGATTCCCCGCCTACTTTCGTTGGCTCTAGGAGACCCCGGCTTCTCTTTCACATTCTTATATTTTTGTTCAGTCTATTTAAACTGTTTGATTTATTTCCAGAGCTTCGGGTATATTCCCCTTGGCATTAGGACTCTGTCTGTCTTAACCATTATCCCATGCGTGGCTTTAAGTATCTCCTCGGTGCTCGCGATGGCTGTTCCCAGAGCCACCGCTTCGCCCTTCAACGTGAATACGGCGACTTTATCAGATGGTTTTATTCCGGATTCAACATGCGTTATTCCCGGAGCGGTTAGGTGTGCGCCATGGCATATGGCGTCTACAGCTGAGTCCCTGATGAAGATTTTAGGCATAAAGTCCAGTGCTCTCTCCATTGGGAGAATGAATTTTCTAAGCATCTTTATGTCTCCTGCTTCACGCCATCTATCATAGAGATATAGAATGTCGTGCAAAGTGACCATATTTTTGTCCTCGGTGAACGGTCCAGCCCTTATTCTGCGGAGCTCATGCATATGTGCGCCGCAGCCCAGAGCCCTACCTATATCGAAAACCAGCTTCCTAATGTACGTCCCAGCTTCGCATCCAACTTTAAACAGAATGTTTCTACCCTCGATCTCAAGTATGTCCAAATAATAGATTGTTCTTACACGTATAGCCTTTTTCACTGACGCTCTAGTAGGTGGCCTCTGATAAATTTTTCCCTGAAACTCATTGAAGACCTCCCTAACCTTCCCTTCAGGCGCGTCTTTGTGAAGCTTCATTACCCCAACGTATTCTTTGCCAGCCACTAGCAGAGCCTGTATAACTTTAGTTGCCTCCTCTAAGGCTACGGGTAGAACGCCGGTCACTTTGGGATCTCCACGCCCATAAGCCTAGATAGATTGCGGGCTCTAGGGTCCCTCCATGACCGGCGTGCTCAATGCCAAGTATGCGCTTAACCCACGCTGTAACCTCGTGACTTGAAGGGCCTGAGGGTTTATCCAGATTTATTATGCCGAACCTCACTATATCTGGGTATTGGCGCTCTTCGGGTCTGCATCCATATTTAGGGTCGGTTTCATCCTCAGATTTCGTCAGCAGCTCCCGCTTTATATTCCATGGAGCCTTATCCCGCATTTCATCCTCCTCATTGCGCTGGTTTTGTTTGATTCACTATTTTCTTAACCTGCATGTACTCTTCGAGAATCCCCGCTTCAACTAGAGCCTTGTAAACCTCTTCATCGGATGCGCCTCTCCCTATTTTAATGGTCTTTTCTGTTGGTTTAAGGTGATTTATGTTCACACGTCTCCGCCTAACTCCCGTAATGTTCTTCGGTCCGGTTACGAGAACAAAGTTTTTATCTATGATGTCGAGCACGACGCATCGTCTGCCCGCCTCCCTACCCTTAATCTTTACACAAATCCTACCAACCTCTATAGCTGGCATCAACAATCACCATTCCTTTTTCTTCTTTCAAAGAAAGACTATCTTATATGCTTATCTTAGTAGAGATCATTATATAGCAATTCTACGCGGCTTCTCCATTAGAAGCCTCTTTTCCCCGCGAACTCCATCCTTGAAGTGCGGTCTTCTAAGCACAGAGTCGCTCTTCTTCTCAATCTCCCTAGCTTCGTCCGCCAGTTTGGCGGCTGTCCTCATGATTTCATGGGCTGCTGCGACAAGCGGGATATAGGCTTCAGGCTCATGTATCTTGAAGCAGGCTTCGAAGGTTATGGTGGAAACCTGTTTAGCAAGCTCGTATGCCGCTATGGCTTTAGCCCTAGCATACGGGTTTGAAAAACCAGTTGCCTCAACAGCCCGCCTACTGTCGATGATTATTTTTGGCAGAACTGGTTTTTCGCCGAATTTAATGGCGTTGATAACCTTATCTAGCTCCTCAACAAGGATGTTCAGTGCCCCAGTTATCGCTAAAACCTTTATTACATCGGAGTTGTAGAGAGCCATTTCAAGCGGGTCGAGAAACTCTCTCCTAGCACCTATCATTGAATCCGCTTCAACAATTATATATCCGAAACCGTATTCCTCAAGCTCTTTAATAATTCTCCTAGCTGGACTGTCTGAGATAATTATTACGGGCTTATTGGACGCCCTGAGGATTTTACGTGCCTCAGACGGTCCTTGAGTTGTCTGCGCAGGACCAATAAATATTACCAGATCAACATTTTGCCTGATAATCTGCTCAGCGCCTTCAATACAGTCTTCAGGGGTAACCTTTGCCCCGGAACCAACAACCCTAACCCGAATATCCTCCCTCTCAGCCCTCTCATCTAAAAGGAACTCTAACAATGGTAGAGAGCCTATGCAGCCAGCCTTCAAAACCCCAACTTTAACTACCCCGCTCATATCTTTCACCATACACTATTATGATGCCCTGGAAGCCTTTTAACGCTTTTAAATTTATATAGACGCCAACGTTTTTGCATTTACTTCTTGTAAAGTCATATATTCAACTTAACAGGTCTAGAGCCTAGATGAAATAGTTGGTTTGGTTTATTTTCCTAGGGCTTTTCGACGAGACCTCTTTTTTAGCACGGTTATTAGGTCGTTTAGTATCGCCGATACTGTTTCTTTTCCAGCTCCATAGCCCACAAGCGTTATTTCCTTGGCTAGATCTGTTTCTAAGTGTATGGCGTTTAATGTTCCATGCACACATAAAGGATGGTTTATTGGAACAAGTTTAGGCGAAACCTCGAGCCTCTTATCTATTGTGCCGATCAGCTTTATCGCGTAATTAGATTTCTTCGCTAGGATTATGGCTTCCTGGGTTATGCCGCGTATGCCAACCCTCTCAACATCGTTGATCTTCACATCGCGCCCCATGAGGGCATTTGCGAGAATAACGATCTTGCAGGCGGTGTCTATTCCATCAACGTCATAGGATGGGTCCCTTTCAGCTATACCTTTCTCCTGAGCCTCTTTAAGGGCTATTTCGAAACTTATCTCCTCAAAGAACATTCTAGAGAGAATATAATTTGTCGTACCATTCAATATGCCTGAAAGCCTAACTATTTTATCGCCCTGCAAGCATTCTCTGACAAGAGAGAATATTGGGATAGCTCCCGCAACGGCGCCCTCATAGAGGAGGTCGCAGCCATTTCTCTCAGCTAGGCTCATCAGCTCCCTGAAAGCTAAAACTAAGGGTCCCTTATTGGGTGTGACGACATGTATGCCCTTACTCAACGCGAGTCTAATGTGCGTTAAACCCGGCTCGCCATCCCTTATATTTGTCGGCGTAACCTCAATCATAACGTCGCATAAATCTCCGTCTATTAGTTCTGCGGCTATTCCGCCGAGCTTATAGCCTCCATATTCTGAAAGCCTAGTGATGCTGCTAAGTTTCTCAATGTTTAAGCCATCTCCACTATATATGTATCCTTTACTGTCGGCAACCCCAACAACCCTAAAACCGTTATCAACGCTTCTCAAGAGGTCCATTTTATTTCTTAAAGCCTTAATAAGCTCCTTTCCAAGGAAGCCGAAACCTACTAGCAGAGCCCTCATCTACTGCTCACCGCCATTTATTCGCAGTCATGGATAGATAGGCGATATTAAAGTCGCGTTCTGCTCCTTAGCTAATCTTTTAAGATGATCCACAACCTCATCAAGGTTTCCCGCTGGGGCTTCAACTTCAAGTTTAACCGAAACCTCATCAAGCCTCGGCGTCGAAGCCTCTAAACCTATTATTTCAGCGCCTTTAACTCTAGATTCGATAATTTTCCTTAAGTCTACGCCGCCAATTAGGATGAACGTTAACCTAACTTTCTCAACTATCTCCTCAGACCTCATTATCATTATTCCTAGGCTTTTAAGCTCGTTTATTGTATTCCTGAAGCTTTGGTGTGATGGGAAATCGACAACTAGGCTTACTGGAACGTATCCTTCAACGGGCTTATCCCTCTCATGTATAATCGATATTATGTTTCCACCGTTCTTCGCTATAGGCTCAAGAGCCCTAAGCAGCTGACCAGGCTTGTCGGCGAGCGCAAGGGTCATATCAAACTTCAAATTTAATGCACCCCCTTTAGGCTTCTAGGCTCGGACTTCTGAACGTTCCGCCCCTATCGGCTGACTGAACGAGGTACCAATACCTCCTCAAGTATCCTTTAAAGATCTTCGGGGGCCTAGGCTTCCATGCGGATAAGCGCTTTCTAATCTCCTCGTCACTTAACTCAACATCCAGTCTTCTAGCTGGTATATCAATGCTTATTATGTCGCCATCCTTTAACGCCGCTATTGGGCCGCCCTCAGCAGCCTCTGGGGAAACATGTCCAATACATGGGCCTCTAGTTGCCCCGGAGAATCTTCCATCAGTTATTAAGGCTACAGAATCGCTTAATCCCATTCCGGCTACAGCGGCTGTTGGCGATAACATTTCACGCATTCCTGGACCGCCTTTAGGTCCCTCATAACGTATAACGATAACATCGCCAGAGTTGATTTCGCGATTTAAAATCGCCCTCATGGCGTCCCCCTCAGAATCAAACACTCTAGCCGGACCCTTATGGACAAGCATCCGCCGAGATATAGCCGTTACCTTAGTTACCGCGCCATTCGGCGCCAAATTCCCAAATAGAACAGCTATGCTGCCCTCACTATGCACCGGCTTATCCAACGGCCTAATAACCTCTAAATCATGCACCACAGCGCCCCTTATGTTCTCACCGACGGTTTTCCCGGTAACCGTTAAAGCATCTAAATGGAGTTTATCGCGCAGAACATTCATCACAGCCGGTATTCCGCCGGCAGCATCGAGCTCCTCAAGGTCATGCGGCCCGCTCGGCCTCATATCGCATATATGTGGAACTCTTCTAGCAGTCTCGTCGAAGATTTTAAGCGGCAGGTCTATGCCAGCCTCTTCAGCTATGGCTTTAATGTGTAGAACAGCGTTCGTTGAGCCGCCTAGCGCCATATCAACCGCTATAGCGTTCTCGAAAGCCTTGCGGGTCAGAATATCTGAGGGCTTAAGGTTCTCCCTAACCATTTCAACTATACGCTCGCCGCTTTTCTTGGCTATACGGAGCTTCTTCGATGATACTGCCAGAGCTGTTGCGCATCCCGGAAGCGATAAGCCGAGCGCTTCGGCTACGCAAGCCATAGTATTAGCCGTATACATGCCATTACATGAACCGCATCCCGGAAAAGCATAGTCTTCAAGCGCTTTAAGCTCTTCCAGGTTTATTTTCCCAGCCGAGTATTCGCCTATAGCCTCAAATATCGCTGTCACATCGACGCGCCTACGCCCATATCTGCCTGAGAGCATAGGTCCGCCGGTAACAACTATCGCAGGAATATTCAGCCTGGCGGCGGCCATAATCATGCCAGGAGTTATCTTATCGCAGTTAGTTAATAAGACTAGCCCGTCGAAGCGATATGCTTCAGTCATAACCTCAACCGAGTCGGCGATAAGCTCCCTTGATGGTAGCGAGTAATGCATGCCTTCATGCCCCATAGCTAGCCCATCGCATATGGCGATGGTGTTGAACTCGAAGGGGACCCCGCCAGCAGCCCTAACGCCAGCCTTAACGTACTCGACGAGCTTATCTAGATGCATGTGTCCCGGAACAAGATCCGTGAAGCTGTTCGCTATGCCAATGAATGGCTTGCCGAAATCCTCATCCGTAACACCTAAGCATTTCCAAATAGCTCTATGTGGAGTCCTCTCAACACCAAACTTAACGACATCGCTTCTCAAGCCGCTAAGCCCCGCTAAATTTAACAAATACTTACTTTATAAGCCGTTAGACGCTAATAAAGCCTTTGCGAGAAACTTTCATCCCTAAAAGTGCTCAGCAAAAATTTAAATACGATTAGTCAATCCATCCACAAGCCTTCTTAAGCAGGTTTAGGAAGTATTGGAAGCTTTCGAGGGAGACGTCTGGCGGAACAGCGTGGTCGACGCCGGGGAAGTATCCGCCGCCCCTTATTACCGGTGTGACTCTGTAGATCTCTCGCTCTATATCCCTCTTTGAAGACGCAAGTTTCCTCTTGTCAGCTCCACCCATCATTATGAGCTTGGGGTACTTACGCCTGAGCATATTGACGTCCATACCTGCGGCAACCTCGCATGGTGTTATCCCGTTGACCCCGGCTTCCAGAAGACATGGCAGTAGCGGCTCAACGTTTCCATCGCTGTCGACGAAAATAACTTTGACGCCTTTACCCCTAAGGAACCTTATAATCTCCTCATATGTTGGTGAGAGGTGATCCTTGAAGAGCGCTGGCGAAATCATTGGTCCATGCTTGTAGGCCATGTCTTCGTTCAGTATGACGTAGTCTACTTCCACTTCCTCTAGGGCTCTTTCCAAGGTTTTTGAGTGGAATTCGACGTATAGGTCTAAGATGTCGTGAATTAAATCCTTCTCCCTAAAGAATGAGACTAATGTTTTCTCAAGCCCCATCATGTCCCTAATCCACCAGAATGGTCCGCTGAAAGTCATGTTCACCAGGTAGGCGCCGCTCCTCTTGTTGAGTCTCTTCGCTGTTTCACGCCATTTCGGCGGGTATCTCTCCGGCGAGTGGGGGTTGTAGCGCCTCCTAATATTCTCGAAGTCGCTTCTAGTTTTAACTGGGAAATCTATGAATGTTCTCGTTGCGAAGCCGCTCCAGCCGTTCCTCCAATCCTCTTGGAAGCCCATCTGCGTCACGCCCAAGCTATCTATCCAGACGCGGTACCGCTCGTCTTCTCTAAGAACCCTGTATTCGAATGGCGGTATTGGACCCAAGTTAACCAGCGTTTCGCTGGGCTCCCACCTAAACCCCTCAGAGGGATAAGAGACTATGTTCACGGAGTTTAAGCCGTAAACATCGAATCTAAAATATTCTGAGGCGCTAAGCCCGTAGGGTAACCCCTCACTCCACCAGCGCTTAAGGGTTGCGGGCCTAATCTCCCATAAAGACAGCGGAACCCTATCCGGTTTCCCGAAAAAAGCAACTTCGAAAAATCTTTCTTTAGCGGATAATCTTCGCTCTAAATCCAATGGCGCCTAGACTCCTCTCTCAGATGGGGAGGAATCTAAAAAATAAGATTGGGGTTTAGGCATTTATATGTTTCGTTGCGAGCTTAAGTTTCCTCATGGCGTAGGCTGATGCCGCCCCAGTTAAACCAATCAATGCCGCCGTGAGCGCTAGGCGCAGCTCAAATATCGATGAATTATTCTCTGCGGCAGCCACTATTGTTCCGCCGACCGGCTGCGGCGGATAATTGGCGAAGTTATTGCCACATGATGTCTCTTTTCCCCAGTTTCGAGCATTATTAGACCTATAAGCGTAGCATTTATGATTAGGCTTCTGTTTTCTATCGCCGGGTAAACCCTATAGCCCGCTGGCAGATTTGCCTCATTAAGCCAAATATAGAACCCATAAGTTCCCTTTCAGTAACATTAAGATTAAAGCAGTAGTGTCCAGAAAGCACCTTTCTGCCTTCTCCGCTCACTACTGGGTTGCCGTGCCCCTCAATAACCTCTACTTTATTATGGTATGGGCTTTCTGGCCCATCGGCTAGTACATAGCGCCCATCGCTCGTCTTCGCCAGAAGCCATAATTCAACGCCGTCAACCAGCTGTCTCGGAGAAATATATTTCGCCTGAAGGGGCGGCTAAAACTATAGAGGAGAACTGCGATATGAGGATTAGCAGCGTTAAAGCCAAAATTAGTTTAGCTTTCCTAAACATCGATCACCAACGTTAAGTAGATTTGTTTAGCAGGATATATAATGATTTAGGGTACCGAAAGGCTTTTATATTGATCGCCCATATTTCCTTGTTCTGAGGTTGCTGTAAAATGGGGTATTGCTTTATTTAGTCTGGAAAACCGCTTCCCGGATAAAGTTAAAATTCTCGACACAACTCTACGTGACGGCGAGCAGACCCCGGGAGTATCATTGACGCCCGATAAGAAGATTTTAATTGCAAAGAAGCTCGACGAGCTCGGAGTGGATATTATAGAGGCTGGGTTCGCAGCGGCATCTGAAGGCGAGGCTGAAGCCATAAAGCTTATAGCAAGGGAGAATCTGAGGGCTGAGGTATGTAGCTTCGCTAGGGGTGTTAAGAGCGATATAGACGCCGCGCTGAAAAGCGATGTAGACTCTATATTCTTGGTTATACCTGCATCGGACACCCACATAAAACATAAGCTAAAGAAGACTAGGGAGGAGGTCCTAAAAATGATTGAGGAGTGCGTCGAGTACGCTAAATCGCATGGCTTAACCATCGAGTTCGGGCCTGAAGATGCCACGAGAAGTGACATAAACTTCCTTAAGGAAACTATTAGGGTTGCGGTTGAGTCTGGCGCGGATAGGGTTACGCCCCCGGACACCGTCGGCGTTTTAACGCCTGAGAAATCATACGCCTTCTTCACGGATCTGAAAAGGGCTTTTCCAAACGTGGTTTTTGGCGTACACTGCCACGACGACTTCGGCTTGGCTGTCGCTAACACTTTGGCGGCTTTAAGGGCTGGGGTTGAGGAAGCCCATGTAACCGTTAACGGTTTAGGTGAGAGAGCTGGTAACGCCGCCTTAGAGGAGGTTGTTGTCGCGTTAAAGCTCCATTATGGCGTAAACACTTCTATAAGGACCGATCTCCTATATGATGTCTCAATGCTCGTTTCCAGGCTAACTGGCGTAATGGTTCAGCCGAATAAGGCTATTGTAGGCGAGAACGCCTTCACCCATGAATCCGGCATACATACGCACGCTATTCTAGCCGAGCCATCAACGTATGAAGCCATACCGCCCGAGCTCGTTGGCAGGAGGAGGAGACTTGTTGCCGGAAAACATGCGGGTTCACATGGCATAAGGGCAGCCTTAATGGAGATGGGTTTGCATCCCACCGAGGAGCAGCTTAGAGAGATATTTAGGAGGGTTAAGGAGGTCGGGGATAAGGGTAAGAGGGTTACGGACGCGGATCTTAAAGCTATAGCTGAAGCAGTTATGGGCATACCCTCAGTCCAGCCGATAAAATTGGAGGAGCTGACTGTTGTAACCGGGGACCACGTGACGCCGACAGCCTCGGTTAAGTTAAACGTTAATGGGAGAACAATAATTGAGGCTGCTACAGGCGTTGGGCCCGTTGACGCCGCGATAAACGCTATAAGGAAGGCTGTCTCAGCGATAGAGCCGATCCGCCTAGAAGAGTACCATGTTAAGTCGATAACTGGTGGAACGGACGCTGTGGTCGAGGTCATCGTCAGGCTGCGGAGAGGTGATCAAATAGCTACGGCGATGGGCGTACACGAGGACATAGTTATGGCGAGCGTAAACGCCATGATAAGCGGCATGAACGTCTTAATGGGCAGCAATAGGTCAGTGAACATGAGGGAGGGCTGCCGAGCAAAAGATTTTTAAGCAACATCCATACATACTATGATGCGTTTTAACCCCTTGGAGGGCGAAAAGTGAGGGATATACGGGTACGGAGGAGTTGCTACCTCCAAAGCGAATAGAGGCAGCTACGGCTTAAATAAGTTAAGCGCCGTTATTCCCTCAAGTTATATAAAGCATCTATTTAACGCATGTCTGAGTTTTTTCAGCCCTACAACAATGGCACATAGAGGTGTTCTATAATGAGTAGGATGAGTGGAGCTAAAGCCCTAGTGGAAGCTCTAAAGAGAGAAAATGTTGAGGTCATATTCGGTATACCGGGCGGTGCGATACTTCCAGTATACGATGTACTGTACAGCGCAGACATAAAACATATTTTGATGAGACACGAGCAGTGCGCAGCCCACGCGGCTGACGGGTACGCTAGGGCTAGCGGACGAGTAGGGGTCTGTATGTCGACTTCAGGCCCGGGGGCAACAAACCTAGTCACGGGCATCGCGAACGCTTACATGGACTCTTCGCCGATAGTCGCCATAACTGGGCAGGTTCCCAGACCATTTATAGGGAAGGATGCTTTTCAGGAGACGGACATAATTGGGATAACTACGCCTATAACTAAATGCAACTTTCAGGTTAGAAGCGTCGCGGAGATACCTAAAATCGTTAAAACCGCCTTCTACATTGCGTCGACAGGTAGGCGAGGCCCTGTCTTAATAGATTTGCCTAGAGATGTTCAGCTCGAGGAGGATGAAATGAACTTTGATGATAAAATAGAGCTTAGAGGCTATAAGCCGGTTTACGATCCGCACCCATTGCAAGTTGAGAAGGCAGTTAACCTGCTGCTTCAGGCTGAAAGACCGGTAATCGTTGCTGGTGGGGGAGTTATAGCGTCAAACGCTTCTCAGGAACTTATCGCCTTATCTGAGCTGCTGATGGCTCCTGTTGCAACAACGCTTATGGGTAAAGGCGCCATGCCCGAGGATCATCCGTTATCGTTGGGCATGCTCGGGATGCATGGGACCGTTGCAGCCAACTACTTGGTTCAGGAGACGGACGTCCTATTAGCGGTCGGGATGAGGTTCTCTGACAGGAGCACTGGAAATATTAAAACCTTCTGCCCGAACGGCAAAATAATCCACATAGACATAGATGCTTCGGAGATAGGGAAAAACATTAGGCCTCATGTTCCGATCGTTGCTGACGCTAAGAGGGCGCTACAGGCAATATATGCTCGAATAGTTGAGAAGTTCAATAGGAGGGAGCGGACAGCGTGGTTCAATAGGATACAGGAGCTTAAGAGGATGCATGAGGAGATCATAAAGTCTGATAATGAGAGAATTAGGCCGCCAGCTCTAATGGCTGAAATAAGAAGGCTCCTGCCAAACGACGCTATCATAACAACGGAGGTCGGCCAGAACCAAATGTGGGCTGCGCTTTATTTGAAGGTTTATAAGCCGAGAACCTTTATAAGTTCAGGTGGGCTTGGAACAATGGGTTTCGGTTTTCCGGCGGCGATAGGCGCAAAAGTGGCGTGTCCAAAGGTGCCCGTTGTCGATATTGCCGGTGATGGCAGCTTTATAATGACTGAGCAGGATCTAGCCTCATCGGTTGCGTGGAACATACCGGTCACCGTGATAGTTTTAAACAACTCGGTTTTGGGCATGGTCGCCCAGTGGCAGAGGCTATTTTACGGTAGGCGCTACTCAGCGATAGACCTCAAGGGGCTGCCGGACTTCGTTAAGCTCGCTGAAGCGTATGGTGCACAGGGGTTCAGGGCTCAATCAATAGAAGAGTTTAGGCGGGCGCTTAAATCAGCCTTAAACAGCGATGTAACAACAGTTATAGATGTCCCTATATCGTCTGAGGAAAACGTTTTGCCCATGGTTCCCCCCGGTCAGGATCTTAAAAATTTAATGTTGAGTTGATGGGTTATGGGTGATGAAGAGGCAAAAGTTTACATGATATCCGCGTTGGTTGAGCATAAGCCTGGGGTACTTTACAGCATCTCAAACATGTTTAGGAGGAGAGGGTTCAATATAGAGAGCATATCTGTGGGCGAAGCTGAGCAGCCAGACATAGCGAGAATGACCATAACGATAAAGGGCGATGAAGCGTTAGTTGAGCAGGTTGTCAAGCAGCTTAAGAAGCTCATATGCGTCATTAAAGTCAGCATACTTGACCCAAACAGCACGGTTGCCAGAGAGCTAGCCCTCATAAAGGTGAGTACGCCGGACGCTAGAGCCAGGTCAGATGTAATAAATTATACGGAGATCTTTAAGGGCCATGTTGTCGACGTATCCCATGAATCTTTAACGATAGAGATAACTGGAGACACCGATAAGATAAATGCGTTCATAGAGCTTATGAAGCCCTTCGGCATAAGGGAGATCGCTAGAACCGGGATAGCTGCCCTGCCAAGGGGGATGAAGTCTACTAAGATGGAGTAGCCGAAAGGCGTAATAGCAGCATCACGCAATAAACTTGGATAATGAGGTGAGAAAGAAATGGTCAAAATATATTTCGATAAAGACGCGGACATCAACGTAATCAAAGACAAGGTCATAGCCGTGATCGGTTATGGAAGCCAAGGCTGCGCTCAAGCCCAAAATATGCGTGACTCAGGTCTAAAAGTTATTATTGGGGTTAGGCCCGGAGGAGATTCCTGGAGAAGAGCCAAGGAAGATGGTTTTGAAGTATATTCAATCTCAGATGCCGCTAGTATAGGTGACATAATCTTCATGCTTGTGCCGGACATGGTTCAGCCAACCATATATAAGGAGAGCGTCGCGCCAAACCTTTCAGAGGGAAAAGTCCTAGATTTCGCACACGGCTTCAACATACATTTTGGGCAAATAATCCCGCCGAAAAACGTTGACGTGATAATGGTTGCCCCTAAAAGCCCAGGTCCTAGGCTACGTGAAACATATTTAAGCGGCTTCGGCGTTCCAGCCTTAATAGCGGTTCACCAAGATTATTCCGGTAGAGCTAAAAGTATAGCGCTTGCAGTAGCTAAAGCCTTAGGCTGCACAAGAGCCGGCGTTATAGAGACAACCTTTAGAGATGAAACCGAAAGCGACCTTATAGGTGAGCAGACAGTTTTAGTCGGTGGGTTAATTGAGCTCATTAAGAAGGGGTTTGAGGTTCTCGTCGAATGCGGTTACCCGCCTGAGCTAGCGTACTTCGAAGCCTGCAATGAAGCTAAATTAATCATGGATTTAATATATCAGAGGGGCATAACTGGTATGCTTAAGGCTGTCTCTGATACAGCCAAGTACGGCGGCTTAACCGTCGGACCTAAAGTCATAGATGAGCATGTCAAGGAGAATATGCGCAGAGCCGCGAGAGATGTTCAGAGCGGTAAATTCGCCCGAGAATGGATAGCTGAGCATGAGGCTGGCGAGAAGACGCTGAGAGAGCTGATGAGCGAGATTGAGAAGCATCCTATTGAGAAGGTTGGCGCCTTTATACGTAGGATGTCCGGGCTTGAAAAATAATTGATCCACGGTGGCTTAAACTTTGGGCGGCATGACGATATCGGAGAAGATTCTGGCGCATGCGTCAGGTAAAGAGTATGTGAGACCCGGCGACATCGTGGATGCGAAAGTAGATATGGCTATGATAAACGAGATAACTGGCCCTCTAGCCATACAGATGTTTAAGCGCATAGGTTTAGAGAAGGTTTGGGATGATCAACGCATAGTTTTAGTTTTGGACCATCAGGTTCCGGCGGACTCCGTTAAGTCCGCTGAACTACATAAAATCATGAGGATGTTCGCCAAGGAGCAGAGCATCCCCTATCTATATGATGTCGGCGACGGAGGTATATGTCATCAAGTAATGGTTGAGAGGGGTCATGTCAGACCTGGGGAGCTTATCGTCGGCGCGGACTCCCATACATGCACCTATGGCGCTTTAGGAGCCTTCGCAACAGGGATAGGTTCAACGGAGATGGCAGCTGTCTTCGCAACTGGTAAGATATGGCTTAAGGTTCCATCCACCATAAGAATAAATGTGACCGGATCTTTCATGGAGCTTGTGACTCCGAAAGACTTGATATTAAATGTGATTGGCAAGGTGGGCGCCGACGGAGCCATATATAAGGCAGTGGAGTTCACGGGTCCAACGATAAGCGCGATGAATATAAGCGGTCGCCTAACTCTATGCAATATGGCGGTTGAGATGGGCGCTAAGACCGGGATAATTGAGCCGGATGAGAAAACAGTTCAATACGTTAGGGAGCGGACTGATAAGCAGTTCAAGATCTTTAGAAGCGACCCGGACGCGAAATATGAGAGAACATTAGAGTTCGATGTCAGCAACCTGGAGCCCATGATTGCCTGCCCCCACTCAGTTGACAATGTGAAGCTGGTTAAAGAGGTTGAAGGCGTCAAGATAGACCAGGCTTTCCTTGGCTCATGCACAAATGGACGACTAGAAGACTTGGAAATAGCCGCCAGAATATTGAGGGGCAGACGCGTAAAGAAGGGCGTTAGGATGCTTGTTACGCCAGCTTCTTCGGAGGTTTATCTCGAGGCACTAAGGGGTGGAATACTGGAAGTCTTCGTTAGGGCTGGCGCCTACGTCTGTAACCCAACTTGCGGCGCATGCTTCGGTGGGCATATGGGTCTGCTGGCGGCTGGCGAAGTCTGCGTAAGCTCGTCTAACAGGAATTTTATTGGTAGGATGGGTAGTCCGGAGGCAGAGATATATTTGGCTTCTCCAGCAACAGTCGCGGCTTCAGCGGTGGAGGGGAAGATAACGGATCCAAGAAGGTTTTTGGAGGCATGATTATATGAGGGTTTCCGGTAAAGCCGTTAAGTACGGCGACAACATTAATACCGACATAATAATCCCAAGCAAGTATTTAACGTCGCTTGATCCAAACGAGCTGGCTAAACATGCGATGGAGGGCATAGATCCGGACTTCCCGAGAAAGGCTAAGGAGGGCGTGATCATCGTGGCTGGGAGAAACTTTGGGTGCGGGTCAAGCCGCGAGCAGGCGCCCATAGCGCTTAAATACGCCGGGGTAAAATGCATAGTCGCCGAATCCTTCGCGCGCATATTTTATAGGAATTCAATAAATATTGGTTTACCGGTTCTCGAGGCTCCAGGGGTCTCAGGGATGGTTGAAGACGGCGATAAACTGACTATTATACTTGATGATGGTGAAATACTGAACGAGACGAGTGGTAAAGTTATTAAGGCGAATAAGCTACCAGAATTCATTCTGGAAATCATTAGGGACGGGGGGTTAATTGAACATTTAATAAAATCTCTTAGGGGTGGAAGGGTTGAAGTATAAAGTCGCATTAATCCCCGGAGATGGAATAGGTCCTGAGTTAACTGAGACAACTATGCATGTTTTAAACGCTATTCGGAAAAAACTCGGCTTAAATCTGGAGTTCGTTGAGCTGGAGGCTGGGGATGCCTGCTATGAGAAGAGGGGTGTGGCGCTGCCGGAGGAGACCATAGCGGCAATAAGAAACTCTCATGTGTGCCTGAAGGGTCCTGTAGGCGAAACGGCTGCGGACGTCATAGTTAGGCTCAGGATAATGTTCGACCTCTACGCTAACATAAGGCCGATAAAATCTTACCCAAACGTTCCATGCTTAAGAGACGACATAGACATGGTTTTCGTTAGAGAGAACACTGAGGACCTGTATAAAGGCTTTGAGTTTAAGATCGGCGACGACACGGCTGTGGCTCTTAGGGTCATAACTAGGGGGGGATGTGAACGTATAGCGAGGAAAGCCTTCGAGATAGCTATGAGGAGAAACAGGAAGAGGAGGGTGACCGCGGTGCATAAGGCAAACGTTATGCGTCTCACCTGCGGGCTATTCGCGGAAGTCTGCCGCAAAATTGCGAAGGAATACCCTGATGTAACATTCGATGAGCAGTACGTTGATGCCGCCTCAATGAGGCTCATTAAGGAGCCGCAGAACTTTGACGTGATTGTGACGACAAATATGTTTGGCGACATATTGTCTGATGAAGCAGCGCAGCTGATTGGCGGATTAGGCATGGCTCCGGGAGGAAACATAGGCGACGAATTCGCAATATTTGAGCCGATACATGGATCCGCACCGACAAGGGTTGGCAAGCATACAGCTAATCCATGCTCAATGATACTTGCGGCGAAGATGATGCTTGAGTGGCTCGGCGAGAGATATCACGATCAGATATGCTCTAAGGCCGCTGAAGCGGTTGAGCTCGGCTTAATAAACGCGTTAAAGAAAGGCTTATCGGTCCCGGATTTAGGCGGAAAATTAAAAACTATTGAGATGGGGGAAGCAATAGCTAATGAAATAATGATGTTAGAGATTTAAGGAGGTCTATTTTATGGAGCCCGAATATATAAGGATCTTTGATACAACCCTCCGTGACGGGGAGCAAACCCCCGGAGTCTCCTTAACTCCGGAAGAAAAGATGGAGATAGCGTTACAGCTAGATAAGCTGGGCGTCGACGTTATTGAAGCCGGTTTTCCATCGGCATCTAAAGGTGAGGAAAAGGCTGTTAAGGAGATTGCGAACGCTGGTTTAAGGGCTCATGTCTGCGCTTTAACTAGAGCCCTCAGGAGCGACATAGATGTAGCCTTAAAATGTGATGTTAAATATATTCATACTTTTATATCGACCTCTGAAATCCAGATGAAGTATGCTCTAAACATGACGCCTGATCAGGTTATTGAAGCGGCAATTAACTCGGTCCAATACATTAAGGATCATGGAGCCATATGTGAGTTCTCACCCATGGACGCCACTAGGACAGACATCACTTTCCTAAAAAAGGTTTGTAAAGCGGTTGAGGAGGCGGGTGCAGATTACATAAATATACCTGACACCGTTGGGATAATGACGCCTAAAGCTATGGAGCAGCTAATTAGGGATTTAAAGAGCACCTTAAAGGTTCCATTAAGCGTCCACTGCCATAATGATTTCGGACTTGCCGTCGCAAACTCGCTTGCGGGTGTTGAGGGCGGAGCCACGCAGGTTCACGTAACCGTTAACGGTTTAGGTGAGAGAGCTGGTAATGCGGCTCTGGAGGAAGTGGTTTTAGCTCTACATCTGCTCTACAATAGGAAGACGCGGGTAAACACTAAACTGATTTACGAGACTTCAAAGATGGTTTCCAGGCTAACTGGCGTAATGGTTCAGCCGAATAAGGCTATTGTAGGCGAGAACGCCTTCGCCCATGAATCCGGCATACATACAAAGGGCGTTATAGCCAAGCCCATTACATTTGAGCCTTTCAGCCCAGATTTAATTGGAAGACAACGCAAACTAATAGCCGGTAAACATGCTGGTAGACATGGGATTAAAGCCGAGCTGGAGGAGGCTGGCTTCCACCCAACGGAAGAGCAGCTCAATGAGATTGTTGCGCGGATTAAAGAGCTCGGCGATAAAGGGAAGATGGTCACTGACGCTGACCTCTTAGCCATAGCTAGGACAGTTATGGGTAAAACTGCTGAAGAGAAAATCGTTGAGTTAAGCGATCTAGCCGTTGTGACAGGTATAAGGGTGATCCCAACAGCCTCAGTAAAACTGATAATCGATGGCAAGGAGTATGTTGCGGCTGAAACTGGCGTTGGTCCCGTTGACGCTGCGATTAAAGCAATACAGAAGATAACTGATAGTTTAGCGAATGTTAGGCTGAAGGAGTATAGGCTTGAGGCTTTAACAGGCGGCTCAGATGCTGTAGCCGAGGTCGTAATAAAGGTTGAAGATAAGGACGGTAATGTTGTCTCAGCTAGAGGCGCTAGGGAGGATATTGTGATGGCTAGCGTTGAGGCTATGATAAGCGGCATAAACAAGATTCTATCGAAAAAGCTTAGGAAAGCCTAAATAAAATTTTCATTTTTTAAGCTTTGACGAGTTCAATCCTCCTCCGATACTTCTCCCTTCCAGACTGAAGGCTGCTAAATCATAGAAAATCCATCCCATGTTAAAACTTATTTTTAAAAGATAGAGGGAAATTAACGTTACCTTAGGAGATTTTCAGCGGACCCTTTCAGAAAGCTTTGAAAGCAGCCTTTTTGCTTCCTTTATTCTCCCTATATTCCTCCGACACTTCAAGCATATCTTCATGGCGTTTAAGATCTCATTGCCAAACTCGCTGTACGCTGGAACCTTCTCCGCGATTATGCGTTTCAGCGCCCAATCTATCTGCTTCTCCGGGAAGAATGCGCCGCCGCAGAGCGCGCAGCTAAGAAGATTAACCTCATTAGTAACCTTAGCTGCCTGCCTATCCTTTACTGCTAAGTGATATTCACGCGTGAGTTTTAACGCTTGTGTTGGGCATTCATCTTGGCAGAAGGCGCAGAAGGAGCAATGCCCATAATTAATCCTTATTATTCTCTTGTCGGGTCCATCTATTACGTCTATGGCATCAGCAGTGCAAATCTGTGCGCACGCACTGCAGCCAATGCATTTCTCACTATCAAACTCATGTTTTCCGCGGAAGCCTTCAGGAGCCCGCCAATAATTCTCGATCTCCTCGATCTTAACGCCCAGTATATCGGCTATAGC
The DNA here is from genome assembly GCA_038866525.1 of Bathyarchaeia archaeon. GTDB lineage: Archaea > Thermoproteota > Bathyarchaeia > Bathyarchaeales > DTEX01 > DTEX01. The sequence goes on along the minus strand of JAWBZG010000010.1, from coordinate 13,038 downwards.
CTTAACGATTGCTTGGGGTCTGGGCGGGCATCCCGGAACATAATAGTTGACTGGTACTATCTGGTCCGGCGGCCCAACCATCGGGTAGCCTTTATCAAATATTTCCTTCGTAAGCGCGCAGTTGCCTATGGCGATGACTATTTTGGGCGGATTAATAGCCTCGTAAATCTTTAGTAAATGCTCCCTGCCCTTAACATTTACGCCGCCAGTTAAGATTAAGACGTTCGCCTCCTCCGGCCTCTCAACAACCTCGACGCCTAGAGCCGCAAGCCTATAGCGTGGAACAAGGCACTCTAAAACCTGAACATCGCACCCGTTACAGCCGGCTGAGAGGAAGCGGTAAACTAATATTTTACCCATTAAATCACCCCTTAACCCTACCTCTACTTTAGGATAATATCCGCCTCCTACCTGTTTTAGCGTCAACTATCGTTAAGCGGTCTGTGCATGCGAAGCATGGATCTATGCTCTCAATAATCGTCCTAGCGTTCTCTAGGCGCTCGCCCCGGAGCATCTCGAGTATAGCGAAGTTATTAGCGTAAGATGGCGTCCTAACCTTAACCCTCTCCGGAATATTCGTTCCATTAGACCTTATGTAGTAGACGAGCTCCCCGCGGGGCGCCTCCGTCCTGCCGATCTCCTCGCCGATTTTGGGCTCGCTGGGCTTAACAGCTATGTCGCCGGGCGGGAGATTGTCAAGCGCTTGCTCAATTATCTTCATGCTCTCGTATGTCTCCCTAGCCCTTACAAGCGCCTTCGCCCGAACATCACCATCCTTCTCGACGATAACCTTGAAGTCAAGTTTATCGTACGCCGCGTAGGGATCATCCTTTCTTATATCGCTGGTTACCCCAGACCCCCTAAGCGTCGGTCCAACAGCGCCGACTTCGAGGGCTCTATCCTTTGGCAGGACGCCGACCCCTTTAGTCTTCTTCGTGAAGGCTCCGTTGTCGTCTAGAAGAGCCATTATGTAGTCTGAAAGCGGCTTAAGCTCCTTAATGGTTTTCCGAATTTTTTCGGCTTTTTCAGGCGTTATATCCCTCCGGACGCCGCCAATAGTGTTTATCAAATAATTTATTCTGTTCCCAGTCAAGTACTCTAAAAGGTCTTGAACTTTCTCCCTCTCACTCATAATTTTCAGGAACGTTTCATGCTCGTGTAGGCTGTGGGCTAATATGCCGAACCATAGGTAATGGCTGTGCAGGCGCTCGAGCTCCATGTATATGCAGCGGAGATACTTCGCCCTTTCAGGAACCTCAATCCCCATAAGTCTCTCAACGGTTTGAGCGTAACATAACGTGTGTATCCCACTGCATATTCCGCATATTCTTTCAGCTAGGGCTAGATTCTGCATGTACGTCTTAGTTGTGAAGAGCTTCTCTATACCCCTATGCATGTATCCGAGCTCAAGCTTAGCGTCAATTATCCTGCCATCCTCAACTAAAAGCTCGAAGCGCTCTGGCTCAACGAGTTGCGGTCTATATGGACCAATATAAACTGTTTCAGGCATATTATTTCGCCTCCATTTTCTGGATTAATTGCAGAACAGGGCTCCTATGAAGCTCTAGACGTAGCTCCTGATAAGGAACCCCGAAGGATAATGCCAGCAGCTCCATGAGGTTTATGCAGGGTAAATTATACTGTATCCCATAAGACCTCAACATTATTTGGCCTATCTCAAACTGTATCATGCACGCTGGACACGCTGTTACCACCGCGTCGGCTCCAGACCCCCTAATCCTACTCAACTTTACCAGTAACCTGTTCTTTAACGAGAATTCCTCATCAGCCTGCATGCTTGGGTAGCCGCAGCATAAGCGTTCAAGCCCATAGTCAACTATCTCTACGCCCGTCTGAGCCGCTATCTCCCTCATCATGTTCGGCTTACGCATTATGTCTGGACTCTTATATTCGCGGTATAGGTGGCAGCCATAATGCAACGCAACACGCATCTTCTGCGGCTTCACAACATTACTTTTAATCCTATCTAAGCCTACATCCTCATAGAGGACCTCGATGGCATGTTTAACCTCAACATTCCCTTTAAATTCTCTACCATACCGCCTCAAAATTCCATTTATTTTCTCCCTCATCTCCGGGTCATGCTTTAAAATCTCGTTCGCTTCAGCCAGCGTCTCATAGCAGCCGTTACATAGCGTCATCATGTCTAAGCCTAGTTCCTCAGCCATAGTTAAGTTTCTCGCAGATATCGCTAAGGCAGCCGTCTCATCCAGGAGCCGCGATATAACTGGCTCCGGGCAACATGAGTAACCCAGTAGGTCAACTGCTTCTAGACCAACCTTCTCAAAAACCCTCCTTGTGGCTATCTCAATGTTTGGAAGGCGCATGGGTATCTGGCAGCCTAGGAAGAACGCGTATTTAACCATTTTAATCTCAACCCCACCGCTACTTATATCTCAACCTCTTCTTCTCCCAATCGAAACCCACTTTCTCGCTTAGGTTTACATCCCTAATAATGCCCTGAAATTCGCTAAGCGCTTTTCCATCGGTAAACGCGAACGGCGCAGATTTAGGTAACCCCGCCTCCTCACGCTTCTTCTGTATAAACGCCGATATCGGAGCCACACAGCTGCTCGATATTAAGGCTTCGGCAACAGGCCTGGCCTTAGATGGTATAGCTGCTTCAAATGGTTTTTTCAGCGGGCGCTTATCTTCAGGCCAATCCCTAGTTAACACTAGTCCATGCTCCGGCTGCGGGTGGTTTACGAGTTTAACGCCAAACAGATCTGAGACTTCCCTTTCAATGAAGTTTGCCGCCGGAATTATATCCGCTATCGACTCAAGCGTATTATCCTCCTTGGGCTTTACGCTCCTAATAGTTACAACTATACCGTCTATATGGAAGTGATACAAGTATTCCATGTCTAAGCCATTATCTACGGCTGAAAGCGTCATGAAACGCAATGTTTGATAACGGCTCTTTAAAGCTTGAGCAGCCTTCCTAACAGCTGAAGGCTTAACCTTCACAAATATTCTTCTCTCACGCTGCCTATATGCCTCTATAAGGTCGCCGCCGAGCTCCTCCCTCAAATAGTTGATTACATCATTTTCTAAAGTCGTCATGCTCATGTCAACTACACCTCCAAGTAGCGTTTTCTGTTAAACTCCCAAGCCTCCTTTCTGGTCGCAACCCTTATAGCTTGAGGCGAACAGAACTTTGCGCAGCGCGGATCCCCGTCGCAGAAGTCGCATTTCATAGCAACATGGTAATCTTGATTGAACCATGGAACTGATAGCGGGCATGCAATAGTACACGTCTTGCAGCCTATACATCTCATCGGATTTATCTTAACCAATCCAGTCTCCTCATCTTTAACCGCGGCTTCCTTCGGGCATACGGCGACGCAAAGCGGCTCATCACAGTGCTGGCAGTATATTGCCTCAAACTCATTAGCCTTTTCATCGAACTGGATTTTTAGGTGGGCTTTCTCGAGGTTAAACTCCCTGAAGTGATGATAGGCGCACGCTATTTGGCAGAAGAGACAACCAGTGCATTTTAGCGGATCATAGAGGAGAACCTTCTGATCTTCAACGACAGCTTTTCCCATAATATTCCCTCAGTTCACAGCTAAATTAGAAATAGTTTAAGTTTGAGTTATTTAGGGTTTTCTATATATTAGTATATAGTTGCTCTTTGCGAAAACGGTGGATCTACAAGTAATTGAAAGATTTATTAAATTAATGCCTTAGTTAGATATTTTTTATAATTGTTGCGTGGTGAAAGAGAAATGATTAGAGAGAAGAGAATAACGCCGTATTTTAAGAGGAAGCTTGAGCCGATAGAGGTTAAAGCGCAGAAAAAGATCTCCGAATTGCTTATTGAAATGAGTAAGACTGGTTTTCAGGGCAGGAAGCTCGGAGAAGTCGTTGATGTTTGGGAAGAAATGCTTAGGGATGATGTGGTGATTTTCTTTGGTTATGCTGGTTCAATGAGCACTACGGGTCAATGGAAGATAATTAACTGGCTCATTGAAAACCGCTTCATAGACGTTTTAGTTTCAACGGGCGCAAACATTTCCGAGGATATATTAGAGGCTATGGGTGGAACATACTGGCAGGGGCACAGCTTAATTGACGACGAGGAGCTTGCAAAATATAAAATAGATAGGTTCTACGATGTCTTCGCGGATGAGTTAGAATATGAGCAGATGGAGAATTTAATAGCCGACTTCATGATCGGGCTAAAACCAGACTACAGTTATTCTTCGGCTGAGTTCCTGCATTTGTTTGGTAAATATCTTTTAAGCATTAATGTGAAGAGCATTGTAGCGACAGCCTACAAGAATAATGTTCCCGTATTCTGCCCAGCTATAGTTGACAGCGCCTACGGTGTCGCATATATATTGAATAGAAGGAGGAGCCATGGGAAATTCAACGTATTCATAGACCAGATGAAGGATTTCGAGCAAATAGTCGAGATAAAGAGAAGATCTAAAAGTACCGGAGTAATATATATTGGGGGAGGCGTGCCAAAAGATTTTATCCAGCTAACAGCTATTGCCAGCAGTATAACGGAGGATGGAAAATATGGGAAGCCGTCTCCGCATAAATATGCGATACAGATAACGACAGACGCGCCGCATTGGGGCGGCTTATCAGGCTGCACTTTTGAGGAAGCCATAAGCTGGGGTAAAGAATCAAAAGAGGGTCGAAATGTTCAATGTTACTGCGACGCGACAATAGCTCTACCAATAGTCGTGCACGCGTTGGCTGAGAGAGTCGACAGGAGAGTAAATGCGCCTGATCTATCATGGATGTTTAAAGATTTGGCGTAGGCAGCGGAAAAGTTTACTAGTGTACGTAGCTCTCCAGGAACCTCCTATGTAGATGGAAGGCTCTTCGAAGGCTCCTGCTTAAAGTGTCTTGAATCTTCTGCAGCTCCCTATATATCTTAACGCTATCTGGTTTCGGAGAAACGAGGGTATTCTCATCGACTTCAACAAACCGGTCGGTTATCTCCTGTATAGTAATTCTTTCACCCATATAGTTTCTATAAGTCCACATGGCTTGTAGCGCAGCGCCGTACGCAGCTCCCTCATCAATCTTCAAGCAGACTACTTCTGTGCCAAATATGTTTGCCGCAATCTGCCGCCAAGCCCTGTTCTTTGAGCCTCCCCCAGTAAGCCTAATCTGCTTCGGGTTTATCCCAAGATCCCTCATCCTATTTAACCCATAATTCATTCCCAAAGTTGCCCCCTCCATAGCCGCTCTAGCCAAGTGTGGCGGATTAAATGTTCTGCTGTTTAGCCCAAAGAACACGCCTGTCCCATCTGGAACATTAGGAGTCCTTTCGCCCTCAAAATACGGTAGGAGTATTAGCCCGTTGGAGCCCACAGGCGCCGCCTCAACGGCCTCCGTCAGCTCGTCATGGGTCATCCCGAATAGGTTTCTGATGAACTCCGTTGAAACGGTCACATTCATAGTGCATAGTAGAGGTAGCCAAGCATTCGTTGAATCGCAGAAAGCCGCTATTTCACCCCTAGGATCTATCACAGGAGTATCCGAGTAGGCGAAGATGGTTCCAGAAGTACCTAGGCTCGCTGTCACAATGCCTTTCCGGGTGTTTCCGGTTCCAATAGCGGCCATCATATTATCCCCGCCGCCAGCGCTGACGAGAACGTCGTCTCTGAAACCGAAGATTTCAGCCACCTCCCTTCTAACGAAGCCAGCCGGTTTATCTGAGCTCTGCAGCGGCGGGAGCTTCTCCTCTAAGTTGGGGTCAATAGTCTCCAGAACCTCCCTACACCATGTCCTAGTTTTAATGTTCATGAGGGCTGTTCCCGACGCGTCGCCATACTCCATAACCTTTACACCAGTTAAGTAAAAGTTTAAGTAGTCGTGGGGTAGAAGAATCGTCTTCAAGCGCTTATAGTTCCATGGCTCATTCCTCTTAAGCCAAAGAATCTTAGGGGCTGTGTAGCCGGGAGGAATCGATAAGCCTAGGATCTCAATAACCCGCTTTAACCCGCCAAGCCTCCTAATCAGATACTTGCTCTCTCTAAAGGTACTCGTATCGTTCCAGAGCTTAGCTGGCCTAATAACCCGACCGTGCTCATCTAGTGGAACTAAACCATGCTGCTGGCCTGAAACCCCTATGGCTCTAACGTATTTTGGATCTATGCCTGCAACATTTATAGCTTTTTTAACCGTGTCAATAAGCGCGTCAATCCACACCGCTGGATCTTGCTCCTTATGCCCAGGGGGCAATCCCTCTATATAACCATATTCTTTTGTGGCTTTACCTAGAACCGCGCCTGTTTCACCGTCAACAACAATTGTTTTTGTGCTCTGTGTGCCATTATCGATGCCTATGAAAAACTCCCTACTCATAGGTTTATCCCTCCTAGACCCAAAATACTTAAACTCATGTATCGGAAAAATTGAATTTTGATCACGATAAATATAAGGTGTGAAAGATGCTTATCTCGTTATCGATACTGGAATATGAGCCTGAGCTCTCTGAAAAAATGAGCGATTTGGAGAAAACTAAAGCCTTTAATAGCGTAATGAGGCTCATTAAAACGGGAAAAATAGATAGCGTTCATATAGATGTTATGAGGCCGCCAATGATACCTGGCAAAGAAAGGTTTCCTGTAGGCTTGATAAGGAGACTCTATGAAGAGCTGCATAAAGAAATACCATTAGTTATACATCTCATGGTCAGCGATCCCATTAGGATGGTTGAGGAGATTAATGGTTTCATACCCGAGGGGAAAAGGGGGAAGATAACCATCATACTTCAAGTTGAATCATTTGATTCGGAGGGAGAGACCGTAGCGGCAATTGAAGCCGTGAAGAAACTCGGCTATAAGGTTGGCGCAGCACTAAACCTCCCAACCCCCATAGAGAAGATGACGGATAGAATTGTGGAGCACGCGGACATGATTCTCTTAATGAGCGTCCCCATGGGGGCAGGCGGGCAGAAATTTAGCGATGAGGCAACATGGAGAATCAAATATTTCTCCACGAAGTTTCCAAATAAAACTATAAGCGTTGACGGCGGCATCAATCCTCAAACAATAGCTGAGATTCGCAGGGCTGGCGCCAAGGTTGCCGTAGTGGGTTCATACATAACGGCGGATAGGAATCCTGAGGAGGCTTTATTAGCCCTGGAAAGATCTCTAAAAAATATGTAGGGTGAGAGCACAGTGTCCTCACCCTTCCCCCTCGGCAAATGTGGAATTACATGTTGGAAGCTTAAACTGTAGCCTTGACTAGTGTTTATGGTAATAGTTACTTCTTCACCTGCATATGAAGCCCAGCCCCATTCGCACGTGAATGTGGTGGCTGAAGACGCCTTTAGAACGTATGGGAGCTCTGGGACCGTTTTTGATGGTTTTAAAATTGAACCATCTTTAAGCATAATTGTAACTTCAGTAACGTTTAGCGCGTTGAGCGATTCGTGAAAGCTTGACATTGATACCGTGAAGTTGAAACATGAAGTGTTGTTTGGATCGAAGGTGACGCGGCTCACATTGAAAGCAACGTATGTTGGAATGACGCTTTCTATTCTCCCAATATAACCCTGCCTCGTCCTCACAATGACCGTGATGCTTCCACCTTGATAAGCAGCCCAATTCCATTTACAGGTCAAGTTCAATGAGTCGCCTGGATTAAGATTAATGGGTAGAGGGGGTTCAGATTCAACATCGTATACTGATCCATCGACTATAACCCTAATGCCCTCCAGGTCTACGCTGACCGCTGACTTCTCACCGCTTCTTATCGAGATATTAAAGGATTCCCCCTTGCCCGGGTCAAACTCTAGATCTCCGATTTCCACAGCCACTAGGGGTAGGGTTGCCGTGAAAACCGCTCCAGATCCATCTTTAACGAAAACCACTATGCTGATCGATTGCCCAGTGTAGTTTGCCCATGCCCAAAAGCATTTAAAAGTTTCTGATGCCCCTACTTTAAGCCTATATCCCCCGCTTGGTATAGGCGGCTCGGTCGATATCACTTTATAAACGTTGCCCTCGCTAACCAGAACGTTGATCCCTGAAATCACTGCTTCTCCGGGAGAGAATGTTGGGTTGAGAACGGTTATATTGAAGAATGTTGGGTTGTCGGCTGAAACCTTAAAACTAGAGATTGATATTGCTGGTTTTTCAGGCACCTTGAGCTCTAGTGAAAGGTAGTAGCCTACAACCCCCATGTATGAGAGAATAGCGCCCACCATGAGGGCTAAAGTAAGGGTTAACGCGAACACTATTCTATTCATGGCTCTTCCCATCGCCATTTATTGGAGCGCTTAAACGCCTCTAGAGCCTACTCTAAATCTCCGTAATCATGCTAATAACATTAGCGTTTAGGGCATTGAGGATCCATCAACCCCATTTAAATGCTACTTAAACGATCTTAAGAAGTTCTCCAGCCTCTCTAGTCTCATGTTTGTGGCGTTGAGAGAACGCTGAAGCTCAGTTATTTGGTTTTTGAGCGCAACTATCTCGTTTTGCAGGCTTTCAATCTGCCCTTCAATCTTCTTCAAATCCTCGAGCGACGCAACATCATAGCCCTCAACAACACCCCTAATAACAACCTTATGGGAACGCATAGGCTCCTTCCTTTCCTCAGCAACCATTAAAATCCCACCACCTCAGAGATAAAGTAGAGCTGCATTAAAATAAATAATTTTTGGCTTCCTCCAAGAAGAGAAAAACTTTATTAGATGGGGGAGGCTTTAATCTTCTCCAACGGCGGGTGAGTGGGGCCCACCTCCACCCGTTCCGCCCTATAAACCCCGGTGTAGGAGGTGGAATACTGAAAAATGATAGCAGGAAGATATCTCTAACAGCGTTTTTCGCAGCAGCTTACGCGGCCGGCGTAATACTTTTTGCTCCTATAAGCTTTGACCCTAGATTTCAGATAAGAGTCGCGGATGCACTGCTCCCGCTCTCTATGATTTTTGGTCCTCCTGCAGCATTGGGTTTAGGGTTGGGCTGCTCTATTGCAAACCTCTATAGTGGTTACGGCATCGTTGATGTTGTTGGCGGAGGAGCTGCAAACTTTACCGCATGCATGTTAGCTTGGCTTATCGGTGGAGGCAACGTTAAACGCAGGTTTTTAGGCTGCTTAGTAGAAACAGCCACTGTAACGATTATCGTTGGAAGCTACCTTTCACTCATATATGAGGTGCCTATCGAGGTAAGTTTAATCGGGCTCCTAGTTGGATCATTAATATCAATTAATATTCTAGGGTTTGCTCTTCTAGAAGCCCTTTATAGAAGGGGAATAAAGGAGAAATATGATGGGAAATGAGCGGAGCATTATTAACCGATGCGAATACCCTGGGAGAAGATGCGCATCAACATATAGTGCTGAGCGGAAGCAAGGGGCTACTTCACATAATAGTACTGTCCAATTCTCTTCTGATATTTGTCTAACTTCGAGTCCTCCTTATTCACCCGAGGCCTCTTCGTATCCGGATCCCTTCTAAAGGTTATGCCCATATCCCTCAGAAACATGTTCATTCCGTCAAGCATAGTTGTTGGAGACCGCGCTACACCATAAACCCCTGGGGTGCCAGTGAAGATCATGAGCCTATCCGCTATGAAGTCTTGGGCAACAATGTCATGCTCGACCACGAATGCCGTTACGCATTTGTCCTCAACAACTCTGCGTATCGTCCTCGCCATAGCCAGTCTCTCCTCAATGTCTAAGTACGCGCTCGGCTCATCTAAAAGATAGATATCTGCCTCACGCGACAAACATGCCGCTATAGCAACCTTTTGGAGCTCGCCTCCGCTTAAGCTTTTAACTTCTCTATTAAATAGCGCGTCTAAGCTAAGCGGGTTAACTATCTCGGTTTGATACCAGCTTGACGTGAACTTATCTTTAGCAGCTAACCTCAAAAACTCTTCAACGGTCCCCTCATAATCTGTCGATATGTACTGAGGTTTGTAGCTAACTCTAAGCCTATTCTCCACAGGTGATTCTCCGCAGTCAGGTTTCTCTATTCCGGCCAGAATCTTAATGAATGTTGTTTTTCCAATACCGTTTGGTCCAAGGATACCCACTACTTCGCCAAGCTTAACCTCGCCGGGTTCAATCTTTAACGTGAAATCGCCGTATGTTTTACTCATTTCATGCCACTTTAAGATCGGTACGTCGGTTAGTGGGCTAGATATAGGTGGCTTAACATGGAATATGACTGGCTCTCTCCTAAAACGCATGTTTTCATCCGGGATGAAGCCGTCCAAATATATATTTATCCCAACCCTAACCCCATGAACATGAGATACTATCCCATAAACTCCCGGCTTACCGTAGAAGACGCATACCTGGTCTGAGAGATAGTCTAATACGGCTAAATCGTGCTCGGCAACAATAATCATTTTATTCTCTTCTTTTAGGCTTCTTATGACTTTAGCCGCCTCAAGCCTCTGCTTGACATCTAAATAGCTGGATGGCTCATCGAAGAGATATACGTCTGCCTCACGGCAGACGGCTGCAGCTATCGCAACCCTCTGCAATTCACCACCACTTAAAACCTCAAGCGGCCTATCCCAAACAGCTCTAAGCTGAAGTTTTTCAGCAATATGTCTCAGATACCCTCTCTCATCAATGCGTTCGAGAACCTCGCCAACGCTGCCCTTTACAACACGCGGTATCTTGTCAACGTATTGAGGCTTATGGACAACCCTAAGCTTCTTTTCACTTAACCTTTGAAAATATGCTTGCAGTGTTGAACCCCTAAAGAACTGTATGATCTCAGACCAATCGGGCGGGTTATCGTATCTCTCAAGGTTCGGTTTTATTTCACCGGAGAGGATTTTAAGCGCCGTTGATTTTCCAATACCGTTCTGCCCAATTAAACCGAGAACTATACCCGGCGATGGAACTGGTAGACGGAATAGTTTAAAAGTGTTGGGCCCAAACCTATGCACGCACTCGCCCTTAAGCTCTTCGGGGATATTAACAATGGATATCGCTTTAAACGGGCACTTTTTAACACATATACCGCAGCCACTACATAAAACCTCCGAGATGAATGGTCTGTCACCCTCAAACCTTATAGCTTCAATCTTACTCCTAACCTGCGGGCAGAATCGATAGCATACTCTATCACATTTCGCTGGCTTACATTTATCGACATCTATGACCGCTACCCGAATACCCCTCTCCTCCCATCATTTCTAAGAAGACTCTCACGCAGATAATAAATTTACCTATCACCCTAAAGGATAAGAGTTAATAAACTCCTCTAAAAATAATTTTCTAGAATAATTCAAGCCCCGGTGGCTTAGCGGTTAGAGCAGCGGCCTTGTAAGCCGCGGGTCGCGGGTTCGAATCCCGCCCGGGGCTCCAACTGGGAACCTACGGTTCCTAGGTTACCTCCCTTTTCACTAAATATGGCTTCTAAGGAGTTTACTGCCTGAACTAGAGCATTTTCACAAACCTTAGAGATATTTAAGCCTAGTTTCTTCGCCTTCTCCACAATTTCGGGATCAAGCGTAATAACCACATTCTTACGCTTCTCCTGTTTACCTTTGTATACAAAGGTTTCCATTTTAACTTCCCACCCGATCTTTCTATCTTTTTCTTAATATGGAAAGAAGTTTATCTAGTTCTTTTGTTAGGACAGTTTTTATATCAGGCATTAGAGTCTCATAAATCTCTTTTAATTCATCTTTTTCTTCAAACCGGTATTTTTGAGTGAAAAAGTCCTCTATGAAAATTAGATATGCATGAGTAAAGACAATCTTCGCATATTCCTCCGCATCTTTAACGGCATCAAGTTCTACACTTTGAATTAATTTTGAGAAGAACTCCTCGCTAGCCTCTTTAATTACAGTCTCTTCAATTTTAAACCATACTTCAGGAGTCAACCTATCAATAACCGCTTTTACTAGCGAACCTAAAAATGGGATGTTGCAGGAGACTTTCATTTTTTCCTTAAAGTCGTAAGTGAACGTGGGGATGCGGATCTCATCTCTTTTTATTATATTGATGGCTTCTTTAGGCTCTACAAATCCCAGAACTATCGAGTAATGGAGACCTAGAAAAGTCAGCCTGTAGTACTTTTTCTCTATATTTGCTCTGAACTTTCCTTTTTCCTTTATTTCAATTAAGCCTTTCTCTAAGAGACGTTTTAGGGCTTGGTTTACAGCTCCTCTTGAACCTGCTCTTTCCTTTTTGCCGTATAAATCATATTCTTTAGTATACAAGTCATAGTAAGTTTTTGATCCTTCCTTTGCTAAAACAGTAATTATCTTCTTTTCAACAGGGGTTAATTTTTTTATGCTCATTCGATAAGTTCCTCCTTTATGTATATTCGCCCATCATATGTATAGTTCAGGCGTATATGTCTAAGTGGACAAGAATATATCACTTTTGTAATTCATAAATATTTCGGTGAAATAACATGCGAAGTGAGAAAGAAATAATTCAGGTTTCTTTCAGGATACCGAGAAATCTCAAAGAGGTCATACAGGCATATCTAAGGCATGATCTTCACATGAATCTTAGCGATTTCTTTAGGGATGCTCTTAGAGAGAAAATTCAAAGAGATGCCCCTGAACTTTATCGTCAACTTTTTCAGGAGGGGAAAACTTAATGATAGCTACTACTAGGAAGCCTAAGTATGTTAATCATATTGTTTCTGATGTTTTTGATTTGGACAGTGTAGCTTTTCTTGCTAAAGATCCATCACTTATAGATCCTCTCTATATTATTAGTGATAGATTTTCTCCATTTGCTGAGGGAGAGAAGCCTGAAGCCAAAGTTTCAATAATATCTTGGAGAGAAGGAGCCTATCAGCTTAGAATAGCTGTTAGAGGATCCTACCACGTAGAGAAGCCCTCTTACTATGTTATAGATCCCTCTAAATGGTTTGAATGGGGCTGGATAATCTTCCCCCAACATGAGATATCAAGGCTCAGGCAATTCTTAGCCCGCTTTATAGACGAAAAGACTGGTTTATGGGAGATTATTTAAATGGAAACGGATGATTTGAGAAGCGAATTTTGTGCATTTGTGTGTCATAAAGGATATGGGTGCTACAGGCTATACTGTTTT
>JAWBZG010000009.1:0-32555 GCA_038866525.1 Bathyarchaeia archaeon | reverse complement strand
GGCCCTCCCAGCAGCCCTCACCCAATAATCGACTTCCCCCAGCACTTGAATCATTAATCCGCGGTCAGCCCGCAAAAGCTCCAGTAACTTCTTTATTATGGGTGTGAGGGCCCTGGCTAGAATGAGGCTGCGAACCCCAACAGTCACCCTAAAAACAAGCTTCACAAATACATATTCAGTCATGCTCAAACATCGCCATAGAGCCCCGCTGCGCTGAGCCAGCCTCATCAACCTAACTAATGGAGCCCTCTTCAAGGGGGTCCCATAAACCTCAAAGAAGCCGTCCTCAGCCCTCCTCAAAGACCCATAGTCATCAAACCCTTCCACGCAAAAAATATCCATCGCCATCCCAACACACTAATGCCATGTTTTATTCTTTTAGAAGATATAAAATTAACGCAACCTCACAAATTACATAGTTCTCCCAAAAAGTAAGCTTCATTAGCCTTAAACATAAAATGTTTTGATAGAGGTTAAAAAGAACTTTACTGGTAGAGCCTTAAAGGACCGTCCCAGAGGAGCGAATTTTTGGGAGATTTTGGTGCGGCCGCCGGGATTTGAACCCGGGTTACCGGCGTGGCAGGCCGATGTCCTAGACCAGGCTAGACGACGGCCGCCTGCTCTTTCTATTACTTTAGTTGCTGGACCCTATTTTAAGTTTCTGTTTGCGGCAATATCTTATAAATACATGTGTTTTATTAGAGTTTTATGGTTGAATGTGATGTGAGGGAGGGTGGCGCCCGTCTTGTCTGAGGGTGATTGGGAGCGGCTTATACGCAGCTTGATTGGTCAAGGAATACTTAGGTCTCCTAGGGTTATTAAGGCTATGAGGCTTGTCCCTAGAAGTCTTTTCCTACCAGCCGATCAGAAACCCTACGCTGCAATCGACACACCCCTGCCTATAGGTGAGGGGCAGACAGTTTCCGCGCCACAGGGCCATGTTAAGGCGTGGCCCGGCGAAACATGGTGGCTATAATGAATGAGGCTTTGGAGCTTGAAGTTGGGCATAAGGTTCTTGAGGTCGGCACAGGGTCTGGTTGGCATGCGTCAACGATCGCTGAGATTGTTGCGCCAAGCGATGTTCCAAGGGATAGGTGGGGGCATGTTTACACCGTGGAGATAATCCCAACCTTAGCTGATTTCGCTAGGAGGAATATTGAGCGGGCTGGTTACGGCGACAGAGTTACTGTTATATGCTGTGATGGCTCCGAAGGCTATCCTAGGGAAGCCCCCTACGACAGGATACTTGTGACCGCGGCCGCGCCCTATATTCCAACACCGCTTAAAGAGCAGCTTAAACCGGGCGGAGTGATGGTTATCCCCGTGGGTGAAGTAGGCTTTTACCAAACTTTAATACGATTGAGGAAAACTGCGGATGGCAGGGTTATGGAGGAGGATCTCGGCGGAGTAGCGTTCGTGCCGCTGGTTGGTAAGTATGGGCATAAGATCGAGCGGAGATGATTGCAATAGACATGGCATGGACGCCGATGGAAGTAAAAATTATATTGTTTGAGAGATGAGCATTATTATTGTAGGTGGTTAAGGGGCTAAAGAGGGTTGCTTGAAGATATATGGTTCTATTTAGCCGTGATCTTTAGCATTACTACAGTAGCCCTTATAGTGCTGCTCTTAATGGGGCGGGAGAAAAGGAGGGCTAGTGTGGAGAAGGAGGTTGGCTTGAAAAATAGTTTAGCTGGGAGGATCATGCCTTTAACTGTTAGTAAAACCCTTCCAGATAAAGTTGTTAGTGAGGCTAGGGATAGATTAAGGGTTCTAGATGTTGAGAGGGAGATATTGAGCTACGCTCTTAGGAGGCTCTATGAGGCGCACGCTGAGGGGAAGATAACTGCTGAGGAGCGAGACAGCTTAGCCTCGAAATATAGGGAGGATCTTGAAAGGGTGAAGCAGGAAATCGCCCGTGGGGAATCGATAATAGCGTTAAGCGAGCTGGAGAAGATGCAGGAAGAATTCATAAAAATGTTCTCCGAGAGGTTTGAGATGCTTAATAGGAGGATTGAGGAGCTGAGGGCGATTATCGGTTTACCCTCAATAGAGCGAGCCGTTAAACCGGTTGGAGAAGCTAGGGAAGGGGAAAAGCCCGAAGATGCGGGAACCTTAGCTCCGCAGGCTCAGGTTGAAAAACAGGTTCCGCCTAAGAGAAGGAAAGAGACCGTTAAACCTAAAGTTGTCCCTGAGGAAACTAGGTTCGCGGAGGAGCCTAGTGCCGCTGAGCAGCCTGAAACCGGTGAGAAGGGCGAGGAGTTAAGTGAGGCTGATAGGAGAATTGAGCAGATAATGGCTGAAATCGAAAAGGTTCTCAATAGGTTAAGTCAGATAGAGGTTGAGGAATAATATGAGTTACGATTGGGTTGAGGATGCGAAACGCAGAGCAGCCGTGGAAGCCGTGAAAAACATCAGGGACGGCTTTATCGTAGGGCTTGGATCAGGCTCCACCGCCGCCTACGCTATTGAGGAGATTGGGCGGAGGGTTAGGGAGGAGGGGCTGCAGGTTCTCGGCGTGCCATCATCTTATCAATCGCTTCTCTTAGCCGCTAAGTTCGGCATACCGACAACAACCCTCTATGAGCATCCATTAATAGATTTAACGATAGATGGAGCTGACCAGATTGATCAGAATCTAAATCTGATAAAGGGTATGGGCGGAGCATTAACAAGGGAGAAGATAATAGCGGCGGCATCTAGATGCCTAATAATTGTTGCCGATGAGAGGAAGCTGACGGATAAGCTCGGTGTAGGGCAGCTCCTACCGGTCGAGATACTGCCTTTTGCTGAGCCGCTTGTAAAGGCTAAGATAAGAGAAATCGGCGGGAAACCGTATCTCCGCGAGAGTAAAAAGAACGCTCCGTTCATAACCGATAACGGAAACTTCATATTAGACGTTGATTTCGGAGCAATAGATGATCCTTTAGATCTCGAGAGAAAGCTGAAGATGATCCCGGGGGTTGTGGAGACAGGTTTATTCATAGGTATGGCTAAATCCGCCTACATAGGTACAAGAACTTCTGTAAAAAAGATAGATGTTGGCGAGAGATGGTGACGCTCGCCGCAAAAGATCATAAAGATGCCGCATAGCTTTAAAATAAACCTCTAGTTATCAGCGCTTTATTTAAGTATAAGATTTCATAATATTTTTTGGTTATTGGGAGGTGCGTTAAACTCGGAAGGGTTCTAGTTACGGCGGCTTGGCCATATATTAATCATGTGCCGCATTTAGGAAACTTGCTGCCAATCCTATCGGCGGATGTTATCGCCCGCTACTATAGGCTTAAAGGCGAGGAGGTTTTATTTGTTAGCGGGTCCGATGAGCATGGTACGCCTATAGAGATCGAAGCCATAAGGCAGAATATTTCTCCGAGGGAGTTAACCGATAGGAATCACAGAGTAGTTTCCGAGCTATTCAAAAGGTGGGCTATATCATTCGATAACTACACGAGAACTGAAAGCCCTGTCCACAAAGAATTTGTCAGGGAGGTTATGCTTAAGATAGAGCGGAACGGCTACATTTTCACTAAAGAAGATGATCTCCCCTACTGCCCGAAATGCGAACGCTTTCTGCCGGACAGGTTTGTTGAAGGTAAATGTCCGTATTGCAGTTATGAGCGGGCGCGGGGAGACCAATGTGAGCAGTGCGGGCGCCTCCTAGAGCCGACAAGGCTTTTGGAGCCTAGATGCGCTATATGTGGCGCTGCGCCTACAGTTAAGGTGGTTAAACACTGGTACTTTGATATGCCAAAGTTCACGGAGAAGCTTTTAGCATACATAGAGGGCAACCGCCAGCTACCGGATAATGCGAGAAACTTTAGCATAAACCTTCTAAAGGAGGGGCTGAAACCTAGACCGATAACTAGGGATAATAGGTGGGGGATCCCCGCGCCCTTTAAGGGGGCGGAGGATAAAACGATATATGTTTGGTTTGACGCGGTTCTAGGCTATGTTTCAGCAACCATAGAGTACTTTAAGAGGTTGGGTGACCCTGAGAGGTGGAAAGATTATTGGTTTGATAAGAACACGAAAACATTATATTTCATAGGGAAAGATAATATTCCGTTCCACACATTGATTTTTCCAGCTCTGTTAATGGCGACTCATGAGGGCTATAATCTTCCGTGGAACGTTTGCACTAATGAGTGGCTTATCTTCGGCGGACAGAAATCCTCAAAGAGTAGAAGGATAGGGGTATGGATAGATGAAGCCCTAGAAATGTTCCCAGTAGACTATTGGAGATACACCTTAATATCCATACGCCCAGAAACAAAAGACGCGGATTTCACATGGAGCATATTTACCGAAAAAGTGAACTCTGAGCTGAATGATACGCTGGGCAACTTCATCCATAGAACCCTAAAGTTCATAAACAATTATTTTGGCAGTAAGGTTCCGGAGCCGGCGGATCTGGACGACTTAGATAGAAAGGTGCTGGACGCTATAGGTGAAAAAATTAAGTCCGTTGACAACGCGCTTAGCAGCTTTCAGCTGCAGTTAGCGTTACGCGAGGCAATCGACTTAAGCCGTATAGGAAACAAGTATTTGAATGAGAAGAAGCCTTGGGAGACCATTAAGACGGATCCTAGGGCTGCGGCGAACACCATTTATGTCTCAGCTCAGATAGTTAAAGCCCTTTCCATAATACTTGAGCCATTCATACCCATGACCGCCCAAAGAATACGCATGCTCCTCAATCTACAGGATAAGGTATTCTGGGATGACGCTTATAAACCGCTGCCAGCTGGACATAAGATTGGTGAGGCTGAACCGCTGTTTAGTAAGGTTGAAGCTACCGAGGAGGAGTTGCAAAATATGCTTGAAAAAGTTAGGTCTAGTGGAGAGAAAGTATCGATCGAGGAGTTTTCGCGAATAGATATGCGGGTTGGAAGAATAGTTAGGGCTGAGAGTATACCTAAGTCGCAGAATCTACTGAAGCTAACCATAGATATAGGCGGCGGAACCCTTAAAACCGCCGTTGCGGGCATAGCGAAGTATTATAGGCGGGAGGACCTCGAAGGGAAGCATGTCGTTGTCGTGGTAAACTTGGAGCCGAAAAAGATTTTCGGCGTGGAGTCTGAAGTTATGATTTTAGCAGCGCAGGATGAAAGCGGCGTGGTTCTAATAGAGCCGGAGAAACCTATAAGCCCGGGAAGCAAAGTAAGATAATGGTTAAGCAAATGCCGCTTAAGCTTGATCTCCATGTTCATACGCGCTATTCGGGAGACAGCTCAATAACTCTAGAAGACTTAAGAGTTCAGGTTAAAGCGAAGGGTTTAAATGGGGTTGCGGTGACTGATCACAACACGGTGGAAGGCGCGGTAAAAGCGGCTAAAACAGTTAAGGCTATTGATAACCGCGGTAAACATGCTATAATTGTGATTCCGGGAGTGGAGGTCTCAACGAGGCAGGGGCATGTATTAGGCATAAATGTTACAACTCCGATCCCCCCAAGCTTAAGCATTAAGGAGACAATTGAGAGAATCCATGACGCCGGCGGCATAGCTATAGCGGCGCACCCTCAAGCCTTCTTTAAAAAGGGTATAGGTTTGAATAGAAGAATAGTTTCCTATGGTTTAGACGCCATCGAGGTTATTAATTCATCAGTTCTCCCCTTCCGGCTTTCAACCAATAAATGTAGAAAGTTTGCTATAGAGCATGGCCTACCGCAGACAGCTGGAAGTGACTCGCATTTCCCGGAGGCTATCGGCTTGGCTTATACGCTCATAAGGAGCTGCGATGAAAGCATAGATGGCATCATCGAATCTATAAGGAAGGGATTAACTGAACCAGTAGGTAAGGGCACGCCAATAAGTCTAAGATTGAAGTATACCTTAAAGAATCTCTTAACCCTCTAAGACAGGTATTTTCTCCAGCTCTAAACCAGCATTTAAACTGATCCTTTCTTTCTTCTCAATCCTCTTTTGGTCCTGCGGATCCAGGTTAGGGAGATCCACGGTCTTTGAGCCGAAGCCGCTGAGCAGATATGGCGACTTAACCCCAGTCATGACCAGCGTAACTCTCAAAGTTCCCTTTAGATTTGGATCTACCCTGGCGCCCCAAATCACAAGAGCGTCGTCGCTCATCATTTGAGTTATAATCTCGCCTACGGTATTAGCCTCCTCGATGGTTAGGCTTTCATCGCCAGATACATGAATCAATGCCCCATTCGCACCGCTATAATCTACGTCGAGTAACGGCATTCTTAGAGCCTTTTGAACCGCCTCCTCAGCCCTATTAGGGGCATTGGACTCGCCGATTCCAGCTATGGCTACCCCGCCACGCTTCATTATTGTCCTGAAGTCGGCGAAATCGAGGTTTATTAGGCTTGGCATGGAAATTATCTCAGTTATACCCCTAATCATGTTGGCTAAAACTTGGTCGCCCACTCTGAAAGCCTCGTTTATCGGGAGCTGCGGGACAAGCCACATCAGCTTATTGTTATCGATAACTATTACTGTATCGCATTCCCTACGCATTTCAGTTAACCCCTTAAGAGCAATATTAATTCTACCCCTCTCAATCTTAAATGGCATTGTGACAACGCCTATAACTATGGCGCCCTTATCCCTCGCCAATTTAGCAACAACTGGTGCGGCGCCTGTACCGGTTCCTCCGCCCATCCCGGCGGTCACAAAGACCACGTCAACATTATCTAGGATTTTTTCAACCTGCTCAATAGACTCCTCTATGGCGGCTCTACCAATATTCGGGTCCCCGCCTGAGCCGAGACCTTTTGTGAGCTTCTCCCCTATGAGTATTTTCTGGTGGGCGTGGATGGCGTTTAGATGCTGTAAATCAGTATTGATCGCTATACATTCCGCTCCAACTACACCGGACTCCATTAACCTATTCACGGTGTTGTTTCCGGCGCCGCCGACGCCAATAACCATTATGCGGCAGTAGCCGGGCTCCCGTAGACCCTTCTGCAAGTTCTCACTCCACATGTACTGGAGCGCTTTATCGGCTAGCTTTGCCATGTCCCTTCCGTCCCCATAGCTCAACTTCAATTAAGTCGCGTATAGCTGCCCTGATGGCTTCAGCCCTATGCGGATAATATCGCTTGTTAACTAGCTCATCTAAAGCCTCCAAATATGGTTCAGGCAGATATATGGTTATGAGCTTCATTACTCTCACCACCGCAAAAATGCTTGATTCGTAAAACGGCATAAATTCTACATAATAATAGCTAAATATGATTCAAACATGTTCGTGCCTTCTACTTTTAAGTTTATCTCTTTCAGCACCGCGTATATACCAATGATTGTGACTATTTGATGGGATCGCTTTTACTACACTTAAAATCTTCATCTAAAGAAAGACGTATATGTCTCCTAACGCTTTCCCTGCATGCTCAAATTGTCGTTGTAAAAAATGCTTAGTTTTCGCCGTAATAAGTAAGATGTTCCTATTGAGGGAGCACTCTCTTATATTACTTAAACCACATCTTTATGTTGTGAGGCTGGAAACATGAACATCGTAGTTATAGGTGGAGGAGTTATAGGTGAGGCTATAGCTAGGAATCTGGTCGCTGCAGGATATGACGTCGTCGTTACAGAGAAGAGGGTTGAGAGAATAAGGGAGCTGGAGGAGATGGGTTTTAAGGTTACGGTGGACAATAAAATGGCGGCTAAATATGCGGATGTAATAATTTTATGCGTTAAGCCGAAGGATGTTGAATCAGCGCTGAGGGAGATTGCCGTTGAATCTGAGGGAAAACTTATAATATCTGTGGCTGCAGCAGTCCCATTAAGTTTTCTCAGAAAAATATCCCCGAGATCTAAGTTTATTAGGGCTATGCCGAACCTCGCCATAATTGTCCGCGAATCCTTCACAGCGTATTGCGCCAGTCCAGATGTTAGCCAAGAGGATCTTAAGGTGGCTGTTGAGATTCTCAGCGCTCTAGGGAAAGTTCACATGGTTGACGAATCATATATGGATGCTATAACCGCTTTAAGTGGGTGTGCGCCAGCATACTTAGCGCTTATAGCTGAAGCCATGACGTATGCAGGGTTAAATGTCGGCTTGGAAAGGGAAGTATCTCTAAAGATAGCGGCGCAAGCCATGATCGGAACAGGAAAACTAATACTTGAAGGGGGGAAGACGCCCCACCAAATACGTGACATGGTTACGACGCCGGGTGGCGTCACA
The DNA here is from genome assembly GCA_038866525.1 of Bathyarchaeia archaeon. GTDB lineage: Archaea > Thermoproteota > Bathyarchaeia > Bathyarchaeales > DTEX01 > DTEX01. Next base: position 24,401 of record JAWBZG010000009.1, on the reverse strand, counting down.
ATAAGCGGTCTCTTTGAGCTAGAGAAGGTCCCAATTAGGTATGCGTTTATGAGCGCTGTGAAATCAGCCGTGGAGAAATCTCGCGAAATATCCTCACTTATATCTCCATCTAAATCTAAAGAATGAGGTAAGTGAGCTGCGGCTCATCCTTAAATCCCCCACGTTTTGTCCACATTCATGAATTAAGGTGGAAAAAACAGCGGTTATTCCCCTCCTCTTCTTCCCTTACCCCACATAAAGTGTGAGGAGAAAATACCCTGTTAAAAGCCGATGGTATGAAACCCTCGGATAATCGAATCGTTATTATAATGCCAGCTGGGGTTCCAAGATGCTGAAAAGCTAATGTCCGCCTTAATGGCGTGGCTCACGCAGAGCCATCATTTTAGTAGGGGTTGCTGAGAATCTCTTAGCTTAAGCGATAAGATAAGCGGGATTGAGGGGGTCGCCGTAAGGTCTCGGTCTCCATTTAGGGCGTAACCTTATCAGTCTTCGCCAGATCCTTCAGCCTCTCGACTCCTCTTATCTCCTTAATGTAGGCGGCAACGCTCTTCGGGAGCAGCTCCTCCCAATTCGCGTCGGATAGCATTCTTCGCCTAATTTCCGTTGCCGAGCAAACCTCTCTTCTAAAGAATGGTATGGACTCAACCCTGAAGCCGCCTTCAATGAACAGGCGCCTAGTTAATGGCTCATTGGAATAGACTACTTCAAATTTTGGGGTATAGGAGCACACGTGTGAAACCCATAAGCTATGTACATCAAGATCTATCACCGGGATAATATAGTATCTGCCGGGGTCTACGCCAATTTCGTTAAGAGCAAGCCTGATCATGTAGACTCTTTCGCCAGCCGTAAAAGGGTTCTCGATAGTATGGCTCTCCTGAGCGCTGCCAACAACAATAACCAGCTCAGCGGCATTATTAAGAATATATCTTACAGCTTCCAGGTGCCCTAAATGAAATGGCTGGAAGCGCCCCACATAAAGGGCTCTGAAAAACCTCCTTTTTTCCTTAGCCATTAATTCTCCGCTCAACCTTTATAAGCCTCCATCAACATTATTTTGGCATAATCATCTATAGGGTATTAAAGTTTTTATTAAGCGAGCCTTATAATCATGTTTTCAGGGGCGAAAAATGTTCGATCTACCGGAAGATATTTTGAGGAAGCTGTCCGGAAAGACCGAATTTGAGAGGAGCGTTTTAATGGCGGTGCTCGAGATCCCGAGCGGTAAAGTGAGCACATATAAACGTATAGCTAAAAGGATTGGAAGGCCAAGAGCTTTCAGGGCTGTCGGGAACGCTTTACATAAAAATCCGCTTCCACCCATAATTCCATGCCACAGGGTCGTTAGATCTAATGGGCTTATAGTGGGAGAAACTGAGGAGGAGGTGGAATTTCGAAAAAAGCTACTTATAGAGGAGGGTTTGCCAGTAGAGGGGCGCAGGGTTAAGCTGAGCGAGGAAATACTTTATTAATTGTCTTCAGTAATCCTTAATAAAAGGGATTGTTATAGTACTTTAGAAGGCGAACGCTTTAAGAGCGCTTAATGGAGAGGGCTATAATTGAATATGCAGGGTCAATATATAACGATTCCGGGAGCGACAACTGTTGGAATAGTTTGTTCAGACGGCGTCGTACTAGCATCTGAGAAGAGGGTATCCTATGGAAATTTTGTCCTGAGCCGCGTGGGGAAAAAAGTCTTTAAGATATCTGACCACATAGGCGCGGCGTGCGCGGGTCTAGTTTCAGACATGCAGATACTTATACGTGAAGTTGGCTTTTACGCTAACCTATTTAAGCTCGAATCTGGGCGCCCTATAAGCGTTAAAGCCGCGGCAAAAGTTATGTCGAACCTCCTCTTCAGCAGTAGACTAATCCCATACATAACTGAAACGATCATTGGCGGGGTTGATGATGAGGGACCATCGGTCTACGTGCTTGATATTTTAGGTTCAACGATACCCGATAAGTATGCGGCAGTAGGCTCTGGAGCGGAGATAGCGATAGGTGTTCTGGAAGAATCGTATAGGGAAAACATGACCGTGGAGGAGGGCAGGGAGCTGGCGATAAGGGCGATAAAATCCGCCATAAGTAGGGATGCTATGAGCGGTGATGGAATAGACCTCCTAATAATAACGAAGAATGGTATAAGAGAGGAATCCATAAAGTTCTGATCTTCCCATAATGAAGTCTCAGATAAGAGTTTAACGGAGGGATAATTGTGGTATTTGATTTAACTGACGAGGACGGAGAGCTCCTCGTCAAGCTCGCTAGGAGGGCTGTTGAGGAGAATCTTAAAGACGGCAGGATAATTAGTCCGCCGGAGAGCATTCCACAGCGTCTCCTTGAGAAGAGGGGCGTGTTCGTCACAATAAACAGTGTTATGGAGGGGGAGAAAAGCCTTAGGGGATGTATAGGTTTCCCATACCCAGCTTACCCCCTAGTTAAAGCCGTTATAGAGGCAGCCATAGAATCCGCAACCAGGGATCCCAGGTTTCCGCCGATGACCCCAAATGAGCTAGATAACGTGGTCTTCGAAGTAAGCATCTTAACGGAGCCGGAGCTAATCAAGGTTAGCTCTCCTAGAGAGTATCCGTTGAAGATAAAGGTTGGCGAGGATGGATTAATAGTTGAAAGAGGATTCTACAAAGGTTTGTTACTGCCCCAAGTACCGGTTGAATGGAACTGGGATGAGGAGGAGTTTCTATGCCAATGCTGCCTGAAAGCCGGGCTTCCCCCAGACTGCTGGCTATTGAAAGGGACGAAAATATACAAGTTCCAATGCGTAATCTTTGAGGAAACAAGACCCAATGGGCCGGTTGTCAGGAAGACATTGAAGAAATAGGGGCTGCTATGCTTAGTGGTTAAATATTCTTCTGTGAGGCTAGCGACATACTAGGGCTTCTTCATTCACGCTTAGTCTCGTTAGTCTCTCAGCTTTTTCTCCGAGCACGAGAACAGTGTCCTCTATACGTATTCCGCCGAACTTAGGAATATAAATGCCCGGCTCAATCGTTATAACATTCCCATAAAACAGCGTTTCCTCGCTAATCGGCCCAATTGTTGGCGGCTCATGCACATCTAGACCTAAACCGTGTCCCAAACTGTGGACAAAATACTCGCCGTAGCCCATCTCCCTAATGTATCTCCTGGCAGCCTCATCGACCTCTCTCGCCTTTACGCCAGCTTTCACCTGGCTAACCGCTAATCTCTGCGCTTCCTTGACGACCTCATATAGTCTCCTCTGCTTCTCTGAGGGTTTCCCGGCAATCAGGGTTCTCGTCATATCTGCGCAGTAGCCGCGATACTTTGCGCCAACATCAATTACAACGAGATCTCCGTCCCTAATCTCTCGTTCACCTAAGCCACCATGCGGGAAAGCTGACTCCGGACCACTGCAGACTATTGTGTCGAACGCGACGCCGCTTGAGCCCAGCCTACGCATCTCATACTCTATTTCCGCGGCAGCCTCCCACTCCTTTAGTCCAGGTCTTATTATCTCGATAGCCTTCATCATTCCTCGCCCAGTTAATTCCGCCGCCCTCCTTATCAGCGCCAGTTCATCATCATCCTTCACCTTCCTCAGCGACCAGACGTCGTCCTCCATATTTTCAACGCTGAGCCCTTTTAGAACACTCCTAATCTTAATGTAATCGGACGCGCTGGCTCTATCGAAACCTATGGATTTAAACCCGTACCTCCCTACCTCCACAAAGATTTTTTCATCCGCCTTTTCCCCAACCCTTATTAAGTCGATTTTCAAGTCTTTGACCATCTCTTTGGCAGCCTCATAGTTAACCGCGTGAACGAAAAGCGTGCATTCACCGTCTAACGGGATTAAAAGCCTGAAGCCCCAAGGGAACCCCGTAAAATAATATATGTTCTTTTCATTAAACACTAGGAGCGCATCAACATTCTTTCTTGCTAATTTTTCTCTAATCCTTTCAATGCGCCTGAAACTGGGCAATTCGTGTTCCTCCGAGATACTTTGGGATTCGATCTCTCTAATTTATATTTTCCGCTCCATAATTTAGTATGAGAGAGTTACGCGAGGAATAGGGGAACAGTCTGTCCACAAACATAGAGATAGCTAAGCGAGAGTTAAAGAAGAAGAATCTGGCACTTGTAATAGTTAAGGATGGAAGCGTGATCTATAAGTCAAGCCTAAAGGGGCTATTGGGGCTAATAGAGGCTATAGATAGCTTAGGGGATCTAATTTTCTCATCCTCCGTGGCCGACAAAATTGTTGGGAGAGCTGCCGCCCTACTTTTAGCCTACTTCCACGCCAAAGAGGTTTATGCAGATATATTGAGCGTGAGGGGCTTTAACACCTTAATGAAGTATGATGTGAGAGTTGAGTATGATAAACTGGTCCCGGAAATAATGGATAGGTGTGGGCATGATATATGCCCCTTCGAAAGGCTATCTCTAACTATAGAATCGCCCAGCGAGGCTTATGTGAAGATAAAGAAATACGTTGAGTCGCTTAAAACTAGCTGACGACAGTTTATTTAGATGCAGGGATCATTTTTATACAGAAAATTAAATAAAATGTCTAAATTTTTGCCCTCTCAAAAACTTAAATAATCAATATTACTGAAATTATATTCGGGGATTTGGATTGTTAGGCGGATACATGGGCAATATTTTGAAAGTCGACTTAACTACAGGAACGTTAAAGTCTGAACCGATATCTGAGAGCGTCGCTAAAAAGTATCTGGGCGGAAAAGGCTACGCGGTTTACCTGCTCTATAATTACTTGAAGGAATACGAGTCTAAGGGGTTCTCCCCGACAGATATAAACCCCTTAGGGCCGGAGAACGTTTTAATTTTTGCAACTGGACCTGGAACCGGTGTACCGGGCTTTCCATGTTCAGGCAGATATCATGTTATGGCTTTAAGGTCTCCGTTAACTGGCTCTATTGGAAGCGCTAACTCGGGTGGAGAATGGGGTCCGTTCCTTAAATTTTCAGGGTATGATATGATCGTTATTGAAGGCGCATCTGAAGATCCAGTTTACCTATCAATTGTTGATGGTTCAGCCGAATTGAGAAGCGCAGGGGATCTCTGGGGCAAAAATGTTTTTGATACATGTAGGATCCTCTCTAGGAGGATTGGTGGCAAAAACATTAGCGTTGCATGTATTGGTCCAGCTGGCGAGAATCTTGTTCGCATGGCGTGCATAATGAATGATGAGCATAGGGCAGCTGGGAGAACAGGGCTAGGCGCGGTTATGGGGTCAAAGAAGCTCAAAGCGATAGTAGTATCAGGTAGGAAGGAGGTGCCTGTAGCTAACCCGGACACGTTTAAGGAGGTTTCCAAGAGGTGTCTGGAGACGATGAGGAAGAACCGTGTGACTGGTGAGGGGCTTCCAACATATGGTACATCGATCCTCATTAACGTTATTAACACCGCTGGCGGATTACCCTATAAGAATTGGCAAACCGGTGTGAACCCGTACGCCGACAAGATAAGCGGTGAAACATTGGCTGAAACCTATTTGACCGGTAGGAGAGCATGCTGGGGCTGCACAATAGGATGCGGAAGAGTTACGAGCGTTCCTTCAGGGCCGTTCCAGATTATTGGAACAGAGGGGCCGGAATACGAGTCGATATGGGCGTTGGGCGGCTCGACCGGTGTAAAAGACTTAGACGCGGTAGTTAAGGCCAACCACTACTGCGATGAGTTTGGGATAGACCCGATTAGCATGGGGTCAACTATAGCGGCCGCAATGGAGCTGAATGAGAGGGGCTATATACCTAAGGAGGACCTTCAGGGCTTAGACTTAAGGTTTGGGAACCCAGCAGCCCTAGTTGAAGCTGTTTGGCGAACCGCGTATAAAGCCGGTTTTGGCAAGTACTTGGCTCTAGGCTCAAAGAAACTATGTGAAATCTACGGGCATCCGGAAATATCGATGAGCGTTAAGGGACTTGAGATGCCGGCCTACGATCCTAGGGCTATGAAAGGCATAGGCTTAACTTACGCTACAGCTAATAGGGGAGGGTGCCACGTAACCGGATACACGGTTTCAGCGGAGATCCTAGGCATCCCTGAAAAAATAGATCCATTAACGCCGGAGGGTAAGGCTAAGTGGGCTAAACTCTTCCAAGACTTCACATGCGTAGTCAACTCCACGGTTAACTGCCTCTTCTCAACGTTCGCTCTAGGTGTTAAAGATTACGCTGAGCTACTTTCAGCCGTCACGGGCTGGAGCCTATCCGAGGATGATGTGCTGAGGATTGGGGAGCGAATATATAATCTGGAGAGGGTTATAATAAATAGGCTTGGCTTCGACGGTAAAGACGACACCCTGCCTAAACGCTTACTGGAGGAACCAATGCCTGAGGGGCCGGCTAAAGGGCACATTGTGGAACTAGATAGGATGAAGGAGGAGTACTATAGGCTTAGAGGCTGGGTTAACGGCGTACCAACAGCCGAAAAACTGAGGGAGCTTGAGATAGAGCTCTAAACTACAAGTCGTCTATCCTCCAAATTCGCTAAAATCCAATTCATTTTTATTTTTCTCTCCATCATATTTCTATTAGTGGTATTTAATGGCAGATGTATCGGTTAAAATATTGCTATTCGCAACCTTTAGGAAAAAGTATGGGGTTAAGGAGTTAATTGTTAGTTGCGATGGGACTATAAGAGGCTTGATTGAGAGCGCATCTAAAATTTTAGGCGAAGATTTTTTAAGCGACGTCTACGATGAGGGGCGCGGGAAGGTTAGAGACGATCTTATATTTGCAGTTAACGGTAGAAACATTAAAGATCTAGGAGGCAATATAAAGCTGAAGGATCAGGATGTAGTATCCATATTTCCGCCATTAGCTGGCGGCTAATTGCTGAGGAGCACAGCCATGGATTATCCAGATGCTTTGCAGATCGAGGTAACGAATAGATGTAATTTCAATTGCCAGATGTGTATAAGGAGAGTTTGGGACGCTAAGCCAGCGGACTTAAACTTAGACCTCTATAGTAAGATCGCTAGATCCACATTCCAGTATTTGGAGAGGCTCATACTTTACGGGCTGGGTGAACCATTCCTTAACCCAAGCTTTATGGATATGCTCAGGATTGCGAGAGAAAATTTATCGAAAGATTCCGAGATCATTGTGAGCACAAATGGATCTATGCTAGACCAAAGATTAATTGAAAAAATATTGAGAATCGGTATAGATAACATTTCTTTCTCGATCGATACGTCTGACGCCGTGAAACTAAGGCATATTAGGAGCGGAGCCGAGCCAGAATCCCTCCTCAGCAATTTTCGCAACATGGCGAGGGTTAAGAGGCTTAGCGGAAATAGTTTTAAGCTGGGCGTCGAAGCCGTCTTAATGAAGAGCAACTTCATGGATCTCCCTAAACTCGTTGAGGAGGCTGCTGGCGAGGGCGTCGATTACATTCTAGTCTCCCATGTGGTGCCGTATAGTGAGAGCATGTTTCTGGACTCGGTGTACGTTACTATAAGCAAGAGATCGCTGGATATAGCTAAGCCGATTTTAGGCTACGGGAAGAAGATTATAGCCGACGCGATTTACGAGGCATTTGGGATGATATATGGTATTGAAATTGAGCCTAAAACCTCTAGGATTATTGACGAGTTCTGGAGGGAAGCTGAGGAGAACGGTTACTGGATTAATCTCCCCCTCTTGTTCGAGTCAATCGGCAAGATATCCATTGCCAATGAGGTTGAAAAAATGTTCGATTTAAGTCTTAAAATAGCCCGTGAGCATGGGGTAGATCTAAGGCTCCCAAATCTCTACCCGGATGCTAAAAGTAGGTGGTGCCCCTATGTCGATAGGGGGACAATGTTTATAAGGTCGGACGGCATGATCACGCCCTGTTCAGAATTCGCCTACGAGCATACAGTTTACGTTAACGCGCATATCAAAGCGGTGAACCCTGTTATCTTCGGTGATTCACGGAGCGAAAACATTATAGATGTGTGGAATAAGGAGGAGTACGTGGCTTTCAGAGAGGTTAGGCGGGAAATGCCGAAGAATATACCTTGGTGCGGGGATTGCCCTTACTCATCATCTAAATGCTTCTTTGCAGAAACCAATAATTTTGATTGCTACTTGAATAAACCGGGATGCAGCGAGTGTTTATATAGTGTGAATCTAGCTCAATGCAACATATAACGGTCTATGATGCGTTTCTCAACACGATCACCGCAGCGTAAAGACCATGCTTTCAAATTTTTAAGCTCTGTTTCAATCTTCATCGAACAACCTCACTATTTTCTTCTAGGAACAATTTTTAGCCCTCATTTTTGGCTTAGAAGCAGTATTGCTTGGGCTAAGTCCCCGTTTGTCTGTTCAAGCGCGGCTTTAGCCTCCTCTAAGCTCACGTTTGCCTGCTGAGCGACCAGAAGTATATCTTCTTCCGGTATTACGACTTTCCTTTTAACGCTTCTCTCAGATATTTTTCCACCGGTTACCTGAAATATTTTTTGTCCCTGTAGGTCTAAAACCATGACCTCTGGGTTCTCGATAACTATCTCTTTATCCTCAGTTTTTAAGATAACTTCCGTCACATTAAGGTTTGTCATGTTTAAACCCATACGCTGCATGAGCCTTCTGGCTTCCCTAGGACTTATTTTACGCATTACATGAACCCCGCAAGGCGCTCATTAATCCACAATCATAATTTCACCTTAACATCCTTTTTATTTTTCGCTTTTCCCTCTGCGAACCCTGACGGCGACACCCCTCTTAAATGCCTTCATCTCAGCTCCGGATAGTACGGCTCTGCCAACCGCAATAACGTTCCCATCGCTATCTATAACTATGACTTCCTCTCCCGGGAGAATCCCTTCATCTGAATCAACCACATGTTTAGCGAAAACGTCGCCACCTTTCTCGACAAACGGTATGGCATCATCGCTGATTTTAACCCATAAGCGCTTAACCTTCATTGAGGATAAAACTCTTCTCGCCCCCTCCACTGTTAATGTGAAAAATCCCGTTATAGGATTTAATGTCGCTAAGAGAACACTGTTTAAATAAATGTGCCTTATTCTCCCAGTTCCTTTAGAGAAAATTATCTCAACATTATCTGGGAATAAATGCTCCCCTACACCTTTACCAAACTGATAGTCCGCTATCTTCCTTATCCGCTCTAAGATAAATTCTCTGCTAAACATCTCTATCTAACTCGCTCAGAGCGGTTTTCATGTCCAGGAATGCTAAAAATGCATTAAAAACAAAGAAACTAATATTTAACTCTATGAGATGAGTAAAGTAGAGAGGGCATTAAAAAGGTGTAAAGGGGCTTGCAGTGCGAGGTTTGTGGGCGAGAAATAGTTGGTAAGCCGAATAGGGTGATTATTGAAGGGGCAAAAATGATCGCTTGCGATGATTGCGCAAAGCTTGGATCAGAGCGTTGGGCGCCTGAACCTGAAAGATTGCAGGGGAAAACTAAAGCTAAGTCTAGGGTGAGGGAAGGCTTGGCTACATCGTTAAAGCCGGCTAAGCCATCTTCAGGAAGCCGATTAAATACGAGCGTTATGGAGGATGTGGAGGTAATTGAGGGCTTTGGTAATTTAATCAGGAGGGCGAGGGAGAAATTGGGTTTAACTCCGGAGGAGCTGGCTAAGAAGATCGGTGAGAAGGAATCCGTCATAAAGAAGATTGAGAGCGAAAAATTTGTTCCTGACATAAGGTTAGCGGCGAAAATAGAGCACGCGTTGAAGATAAAATTGCTAGTTAAGCCGCAGCCTCTTGAAGTCGGGCTTGAAAAACTGGCTGATAAGGGGAAGGTTGAGAGAGGTGTCACATTAGGTGAAATAGCTCGTTTGAAAAATGATGGGGAGGGGGAGGTATAGGGACAAGAGCCATAATAGTGTATCGTAGAGAGACATATGAGAAACCTGGCTTAGATGAGCTTAAAATTCTAGCTGAAGCAGCGGGATACGAGGTTGTGGGTTCAATTGAGCAGGTTAGGCCTCCCCATCCACGATATCATATAGGGGCTGGTAAAGCGAAGGAGCTTGCGCAAATGGTTAAAGACCTTAAGGCTGAGAAAGTTATTTTTGGAAACGAGCTGAAGGTGGTGCAGATATATAACCTTGCTAAGCTGACCGGGGTTGAGGTTATTGACCGCCTACAACTAATTCTCGAAATATTTGTTAAAAGGGCTTCAACGAAGGAGGCAAAACTGCAAATTGAGCTGGCTAGGTTAAAATATGAGTTAGCTAACGCCAGAGAGAAAGTTAAGCTCGCCAAAATGGGTGAGCAGCCAGGTTTCCATGGGCTAGGTAAATATGAAGCCGACGTCTACTATGAGGCTGTTAAGAGAAGAGTTAGTAAAATCCAGGAAAAGCTAAGGGAGATCAAGAGAACCAGGGAGATTCATCGAGCCCGTAGAGCTGAGCTCGGTTTTCCATCAATTTCATTGGCTGGATACACTAATTCCGGTAAAAGCACCCTGTTTAATGCTTTGGCTAAGGAGAATGTTCCAGTGGACTCGAGGGTCTTTACGACGCTTTCAACGACCACAAGGGTTGCCGAGATACTTGGCGAAAAGATTTTTGTGACAGATACCGTCGGGTTCATAGATCGGCTGCCAGTAACCTTAATAGAGGCTTTTCGCTCCACCCTTGAGGAGACGATTTTCTCCGACTTAATACTCATGGTTGTCGATGTGAGCGAGGAGATGAGCGAAGTTATGAGGAAACTGGCCGCTTCTTTAGAGATTATAAGGGAGATAGGAGCTATTGGGATACCGATGCTTGTGGCGCTAAATAAAATCGACTTACTGTCCTCGGAAGAATTAAATAGGAGGATGGAGAAATTGAGGGGCGCTTTCGATCTAAACTTTGTTCCAATATCAGCCCTATATGGAGTCAACCTAGACCTGCTTAAAGAGGAGATTTTAAAGATCCTTGGGAGATATGTTGCCCTATCATCTACGCTGCCAGTTAACGGAGATTCTTTATCCCTTCTTTCATGGATCTTTGAGAGCGCAAGGGTTCATAAGGTTACATGCTACAACGGTTCACTCCATGTGTTCTTTAGCGCGCCGATAAACTTAGTAGATAAAATTAGGGGTCGGATCGAGAAAATAGGTGGCAGATTTGAGCTTGCGTGAAGCATGGAGGGTGTTTGTGCTTAGACTTGGGCACAGGATAGAGAGGGATAAGCGGATTACAACACATGTTTTTCTCGTAGCTAGAGCGTTTGGAGCCCAGGGAGCATTCTATAGTGGTCAGAGAGACGAGAAGGTTGAGGAAAGCGTTAGAAAGGTGGTTGAAATGTGGGGCGGCTCCTTTAGGGTTGAGTATGTTAAAAACTGGGTAGAAAAGATGAAACAGTGGCGCAAAAATGGCGGTGAAATTATTCATCTAACAATGTATGGTCTGCCATTAGATGAGGTTATAGATAGGATAAGAGAATCCAGGAGGGATAAGCTCGTAATCGTTGGCAGCGAGAAGGTTCCTAGGCTGGTTTATGAGATCGCAGATTGGAATGTTTCAGTGACATCTCAACCGCATTCAGAAGTAGGCGCTTTAAGCGTCTTCCTACATGAACTACATATGGGTAGGGAGCTAAAAAGAGAATTTGAGAACGCTAAAATCAAAGTTATCCCACAGGCTAAAGGTAAGAAGATAATGAGGTTACCTTAAAGCATGTTTATAGTGAATTAATTCCGATTAATTTAAGTTTCAAGAATACAATAATAATTTATTTGAGTGCGGTTGAGTATGCCCATAGTTACCCATGACGCGTTAACTAAGGTTGCTAAGATTGTTGGCGGCGAAGACGCCGTTAAAATAGTTGAGGTTCTCAGCCAAAATGATGAAATGACTGAGGAAGAAATTGTAGCGAAGACGGGGGTCAAGATTAATGAAGCCCGAAAAATTCTCTATAGGCTTTATGAGCACTCAATAGTTGGGCTGAGAAGAACCAGGGACAAGGACACAGGCTGGTTTATATTCCATTGGAGGGTTCAATTGGATCAAGTGGAGGGGTTTATAATAAGTCAGAAAAAACGTGTGCTTGAGAAGCTAGAGACTAGGCTCGAATACGAGAAAAACCATGACTTCTACTATTGCCATACGCCCGGATGCAGGCGCATAACGTTTGAAGAAGCTACTGAAAACCTATTTAGATGCCCAGTATGCCATAAACCGCTTGTCCATTACGATAATAATAAGATAATTGCCGCCCTCTCCAAGAAGATTGAACGCATTAAAAGTGAGCTGAAGAATGAGTGAAAAACTATTGTCACCGGAAGAGGCGCTTAGAATCCTTAGGGAAGCTGGATGCCCCATCGAAGTGATAAAGCACTGCGAAGCTGTCGCAAACATGGCCGTCGAAATCGCTGAGAGATGCGTGAAAAACGGCGTAACCGTCAACATCAACCTTGTACAAATTGGCGCGCTCCTGCATGACATAGGTAGATCGAGAACCCATAGCGTTCACCATGCTATAGTCGGCGCTGAAATAGCTAGGTCTCTAGGTCTCCCGGAGCAGATTATACGCATAATAGAGAGGCATGTAGGCGGAGGAATATCCGCTGAAGAAGCCCTAAAACTCGGCTGGCCGAACAAAAACTATGTGCCGGAGACGATTGAGGAAAAAATAGTTGCTTACGCTGACAAATTGATCGAGGGGTCAAGGATTATATCGATTGAGGAAACCATAGAACGGTTTAAAAGCGAGCTGGGGGAGAATCATCCAGCGATCGAGAGGATTATGCGCCTCCATAAGGAAATTTCAAGGATCTGTGGTTCATCATAGAGAGCAATAATATTGTTTGGTAAAGAATCAAAAACCTAAATAATGACTTCCTCCCCTCTTATTTTTAGAGAGGAAGGGGTCATGGCTGGCCTTGAGATCAGATCTAGAATGCTTGTTAAAGACGTTATGACGAGCCCGGTTATAACCGTTAGGGAGGATTCAAGGGCGGATGAGGCTGCTAGGTTAATGAGGGATAACAATATTGGATGCGTTATTGTGAGCACGGAAGATGGTAAGCCCATAGGTATAATAACTGAGAGGGATCTGGTTATAAGGGTTGTTGCGGAAGATATTCAGCCGAGCAAAGTTAGCGCGAGGGAGATCATGAGCACGCCGCTGATAACTATAGATGCGGATAGGACAATAAGTGAAGCTGCTAGAGAAATGAATCGCCATAATATTAGGAGGCTAGCCGTCATGTATAAGGGAAACCTCGTCGGAATAATTTCCAGTAAAGATATATTGTCGATAACGCCGGAACTAATCGAAATACTCCAGGAGAAGGCGAAGATAGCCGCCAGTGGGGAGGTCGAGGAAAGTTTACCCTTAGCCGGTTACTGCGATAACTGCGGTTCCTGGTCAGATAATCTCCGTGAGGTTGATGGAATATATCTTTGTGAAGACTGTTACTCGGAGAGAAGGCAATCAGAATATTAGTGTGAATGTGGTTGAGCGAAGAGATACCCCCCATATTCTCCACATTATTAAGGGCACATCACCTTCTCTGAACTCATCTTAAAGTTAATAAGTGAGCATGATTATTTTCATTAGTTAAATTATTATCTTAAGGTAAGTGGCCGCTTAGGAGATAAATGTTGACTGTTGATCTCGTGCTCAAAAACGCTAAGGTATGTTTGCCTGATAGAGTGGCGGAGGCTGGGATAGCGATAGATGATGGAAGGATAGTTAGGGTGGCTAAGGAGGCGAATCTTCCAAGCGCGTCGGAGAGAATGGATTTGGATGGAATGCTTATCCTGCCGGGAGCCATAGACGTTCACGTTCATTTAAGGGATCAAGAGCTCTCATACAAGGAGGATTTTTATTCCGGTACTTGTGCTGCGGCGCATGGTGGTGTAGCTCTAGTCATTGATATGCCGAATAATAAGCCTGTGACGGCGAGCTCTAAAGCATTGAGAGAGCGGATGAGTATAGCATCCGGAAAAATAGTCGTAAACACTTCCTTCTACTCGGCTTTCCCGGAAGATATAGATGAAATAAAGGAGATAGCGAGTGTAGGTGCAAGAGCATTCAAAATATTTTTGTCCCATAGGGTTGGCGGAATAAACCCTGATGAAGAGGAAAAGGTGATAGAGACGTTCAGAGAAGCCGCGTATAATGGTCTCCCAATCGCCGTGCATGCCGAGGACGGCGAGATTCTACGTGAAAGGGTTAAGAGATTAAGGTTAGATGGCAGAGACGATTTTGACGCCTTTCACGAAGCTCACTCTCCCGACGTTGAGATTAGAGGGATCAGAAGGGCTGTGAGACTGGCTAAAGAGTCAGGTGCGCATGTGCATGTATGCCATGTAAGCACGGCTGAGGGGTTGAGGATTATAGGTGAAGCCAAGAGCAGCGGGCTGTCAATCTCCTCTGAGGTCACACCGCACCATCTTCTGCTCTCAAAAAAATATATGGATAAATCTGGAGGCATAGCTTTAGCAAACCCGCCGCTTAGATCCCCGGAAGACGTCTCATATCTTCAATGGGCTCTTAGAAGAGGCTTAATTGACATGGTGGCGTCTGATCATGCGCCACATGCGCTGGAAGAGAAGGAGCGCGCATCTGTATGGGATATGCCCGCCGGGATCGCTGGACTTGAAACTATGCTCCCATTAATGTTAACGATGGTTAATAAGGGGCAGATTTCAATCCAAACGCTTATTAAAGTGCTAGCCGAGAACCCTTCCAGAATATTTAGGCTTAAGGGTAGGGGCATATTGAAGGAAGGGGCTTACGCAGACCTTACCGTGGTTGATATGAAGCGGGAGTCAATAATAGATTCATCGGAGTTTTATTCTAAGGCTAAATTTTCGCCGTTTGATGGATGGGCTGTGAAAGGTATGCCAGTAAAAACGTTCGTTAATGGAGTCCTAGTTATGGATGATGGTGAAATAATGGTGAAGCCCGGCCATGGAAAAATAATTGTAGATTAAAGATTACGGCGAGAGGTATCTAGATTGGAGATAGCGGTTGACGGCATGCTTGGTAAACTGGCCAGATGGTTAAGGATGTTGGGGTTTGACACAAAATACTTCAATAACGTGAGCGATGACGATATTCTAAGAATATCTTCTGAAGAGAATAGAATAATTTTGACGAGAGACTATCAGTTTTTTAAGAAGGCTAATGCCCGCGGGGTCAGGGCTATCTTCGTTGAGGGAAAAACGCACGTTGAGAGACTGGCAAATTTATCGAAGCATCTCGGCATTAAATTGGAGATAGATTTAGAAAGGTCGCGCTGCCCAAAATGTAACGCGAGAATAAAACCTGTCAGTAAAGAGGAAATTAAAGATAGGGTCCCAGCATCAACCTATAAAATTTACAATGAATTCTGGATCTGTAGCGGATGCGGGCAAGTTTACTGGAAGGGGAGCCATTGGAAGAAGATAAATAACACTTTGACTCAAGCCAGGCAGCTCGCATATGGGGGGAGCAGCTAAGTTATCTGCACTAGGTTTCCGTCAACGATCCTTATTTCTCCGAGCTTCCGGCTTCTTAGAGTCTCATTTAAAACGATTATCCTTTCAAATGGATTAGGCCGCGATAGGAAAGGGCATATAAGCACATCATCGCACTGCTTAACGTTAGAAATTACGTTTAATATAAGTGAGTAATGCACTTTCACCCCTAAACCATATTTAGATCTTATAGCCTCATAGGTTTCCTTCACATGGGGGCAATCCTCATAGAACCTCTTTGCCGGGCAAGTATAGTGCTTGAAGTCTTGGATTATTCGGCTTCCTCGAATTTTCCTCTTACATGTATCTATGGTCACAATTCTCCTCACTTCTTTCTCCTCAACCCTGTGCTCCGCGTAGCCGAAAAGGGCTCTGCTTATAGATGAGGCGCCCCCATCAAAGGTAATTTCCTCACGGATCACTTGATTGCTGTGCGGACCATATTCACCAACCCATAAACCATATTTTTCACCGCATGCTACAGGTCTAATCATAATACCCCAAGATCTTTGGGGGGTTCTTTCAAGAAGCCATTCTGCATCATCTGTTAGGCTTCCATACGCTCTAAGATCGCGGAAGAAGAATGTGCCATAATCCCTATCAAAAATGACGATCACGCTGCCAAGGCTTAGACTTTCCGATTTCTCCTCCAGCAACCTATTACACCCTACAAGTGAATGTGGGCATACAGTATTAAGCTTTATGATGCTTGTTGGTTATTTAATGGATGCTTTCAGTAAAATTTATATTTTAATTAATGTTTTTAGTGATGCATTAAAGTGTTGGAGGCTACTTATTGCTGTTTAAAGCATCTTTAGTGAATTTGCCGTTTAAACAGTCAGCATTATGTTCAGTCCTCTCACAATTCCTCAATATTTTAGGGGGGAGCTGTTTTGTCGCTAGTTACAGAAGAGTATAAAATGATAGCTTCGAGTGAAAAGAAAAGGATCATTATAGGTCCACCTCACCTCACGCGATTTGAGAAGGCGAGAATATGCGGTGCGCGGGCACTACAAATAGCTATGGGCGCCCCAATACTTATAGAGGTCACAAAGGATTTAAGGAGCCCAATAGATATAGCCCTCGAGGAATTAAGGCGCGGAGTCCTACCTATAACCATCCGAAGAACCCTTCCAGACGGAACTTATCAGGATATCCCCCTAAAATGGCTCCTATAACATGGCATCAAGAAGAATTTAGCGAATAATAGAAAGGTGGATTGCCAGCTTCCCCGGCTTCGCGCGGCCGAAGACCGCACTAAAACCGGGGACGGAGCGCGGTTTAACTTCCAAGTT
Source organism: Bathyarchaeia archaeon (assembly GCA_038866525.1). Taxonomy (GTDB): domain Archaea; phylum Thermoproteota; class Bathyarchaeia; order Bathyarchaeales; family DTEX01; genus DTEX01. The sequence goes on along the minus strand of JAWBZG010000009.1, from coordinate 7,685 downwards.
CGGAATGGGTTTGGGTGGTTCCCGCGCCCTTTGGCCGGCAATCCAAAACAAACTTAACAACTCATACTTTTAACTTTTTCGCTCAAAAGGAGGCATAAGATATATAAGCCTGAAATTTTCCTAAAACTTTTTAGGTAGGGGCTGTGGTCTAGCAGCAGCCACACGTAATCGTGGGCTGCTAGAATGGTATGACGACTGCTCTAGGCGGCTCAACCGCCAGCCGTTAGGGGCTCCAGAACAAGTTCAACGGGTTTGCGGACCCCAGCGGGATGAAGAGGTTCTGGAGCTTGAAGAAACCCGTAGGTCGCCGGTTCAAATCCGGCCAGCCCCACCATATTTTTTCATATACCGAGTTCTAGCATAAGAAAGATAAAGGCTTTCTAAATTAATCTTGCAGACTAATCTTTCTCTACAAATAGCTGAATAAAAATTAAAGAGAACCGTGGAAGCAAATAATGGTTGAATTACGACCTCTAAAGCCTATAAGTCTCGTAGGAATGCTTAAATATTAATCTATTATGTATTTACTTGGTTACCTAATGGGTGTGGTGGGATGCCCGGCCAATTTCGCGTCCGCGTAAGACGAGCATAAAGAAGACGATAATATACCGCTTGGTCGTAGATCCGTTTGCTCTGCTAATAACATATGTTTTCACCGGTGAACTCTTCGGGTCTATTGCCGCCGTGCTTTTAATAGAGACCTTCTCAACAGCATTTTACTACCTACTTGATAGGTTTATGTAAGATAGAAACAGCCTCTAAATTAACGCACTTTTTTGAGTATGGGGTATGTTTATGTGGCATAAGTGGACTTTCATCCTGATTCATACATAAGTCTTTTATTTATCCGCTTTTTTCAGATATAAATGGTCGTTAAATATGTCTTTAAAGGCTGTCGCATACGTACGTGTTTCGACTAGAGAGCAGGATGAGTGGGTTCAGCGGCATGCGATAGAGAAGTTCTGCCATGAGAGGGGAATCGATATTCTTGAGTGGTATGTGGATAAAGGCGAAAGCGGGGCTAAACCGTTCGCCGAGAGACCCTCAGCCCAAAGATTACTCTCTGAGCTGAGCGCTACCAAACCAGACCTCATAGTTGCGTGGAGCCTAGATAGGCTTGGAAGGACAATGCTTGACACGATGAATATGGTCTTAGCGCTTGAAGAAAGCGGTTTCAGGGTGGTTACCGTTAGGGAGGAGTGGATGCAAGCGCTCGACGAAGGTGTTAGGAGACTCATCTTAAGCATATTGAGCTGGGTGGCTGAATTCGAGCGAAAGAGGATCAGGGAGCGGCAACTTGAGGCGTGGGAAGCTGGAAAGCAGAAGGGGAGACCAAAAAAGGTTCAAGACGAAGTAATACGCAAGTACATGAATAGGTATAGAGGGCTGAGCATAAGGGCCGTATGGAAGATAATGAGGGGCGACGGTCTCGATATAAGCTACGACCACCTGCGTCGCCGCCTAAAACAAATGGGTTTTAGAGTCCGGCTAACAGGAAGGTAGATGCTAGGGGGCTTTATGATTTAGCATGTGAGTTGTTTTTGAAAAGGTTGTGTAGAGGGCTTGAAAGACCAGGTCTGCAAACGATAATTCTTTTTTTATTTTTACTAGATCCATAGAGAAGGGAGAGTAGAACGATGTTCCTGATAAATTTTTCACTTGTAGTGCTACCCTTTTCCGCCCTCAAAAACTCAACCATAGCAGATGGCTTAAGCATGTTTCTTGAACCTATGTTTCTCAGCAATATTTCTTTGATGGCATTTCCTTGAAGGCATTTTAATTCAGCTCCCTAACCAGATCTTCTGAGACAAAGTTATGTGGAATGTTAGTATCACTGTTCTACCTTCAGAAACAACACCCTTAATCCTAGTTATGAATGATAAGAACTCGCCGTACTTATCTTTGGATGCTAGAATGCTGATATTATAACGAAGGCTATCGGGATTATGGCCGCCTCGATGCCAATTATGCCCTTTTTGCCCATCCTAAAGATTTTTCCCATTTTCACCTCATTTATTTCATTTACAATTTTGTAAATGAAGTATATAAATTTTTCGCTTTGAGAAAAGAAAAGTATAAATATCATTTCTAATATTTGCAAAAATTGCATTAGCTCTAGCAGCGGACAAGGGTTAGCGGGTTTGAGGAAGAAGAGGTTTGGGCGCACGCTCCTAACTGAAGAAGAGGTTAAAGTCCTAGACGCATTGCTCAGATATGGAAATGTTAGTGAGGCTGCTAAGGAGCTCGGCAAAGCCCAGCCCACTGTAAGTATCGTTAAAAGGAGGATTGAAGATAAGATAGACATGGCGATAGAAACACTGAAACTGGCGCTGAGCAAAGATTATGTGAGCGTCGATGAGCTGCTGAGGCTTATAGCTTCTACGGAGAAATACATGGAGATCATAAGGAGACTCTCTGAAGCCGCTGAGAAAAAGAGCCTCATCTAAAAATAAATCGCTCATCCTCACTTTTAAGGATAATGATGCAACGGCTAATTTAACCCTTAAAATATATATCTTTCCTCCCTAAAATCATCTCTTTACTAGAAGATCCGGTGATCGATTTGACCAGGATTAAGGTTGGCTTGATAGGAATTGGCAACTGCGCCTCAGCGCTTATTCAAGGAGTATATTACTGTAAGGGGAAAGGCGGCAGCGTTAAATTAAGGTATCCGGAAATAGGGGGACTCCGGCCAGAGGACATAGAGTTTGTCTGCGCCTTCGACATAGCTAAGGGTAAAGTTGGCAGAGATTTATCTGAAGCAATATTTACGCCACCGAACAACGCACCAAAGTTCGCCGAGGTTCCAAATCTAGGCATCGAGGTTCTGAAGGGGCCTGTTTTAGATGGACTTAACGAGTACACTAAAAAAGTGGTGGAGGTTGATCCGACGCCGGAGGTCAATGTAGCCGAGAAAATTAAGGAGAGCGGTGCGGAGATAATAGTCAATCTCCTACCTGGAGGAGCTCAAAACGCATCTACGTGGTATGCTAATGAGGTTTTAAGGGCTGGATGTGCATTCATTAATGCGACACCAACATTGATCGCCAGCGATCCCTCATGGGATGATCGCTTCCGTAAAGCTCGCCTACCGCTCATCGGAGACGACTTAATGGATCAGGTTGGCGCGACATTTATTCACAAAGCAATCCTCGAAGCCTTAAATAGTAGGGGCGTTCAAATCCTGGAGACTTACCAGCTGGATGTTGGTGGTGGAACCGAGTCCGCGGATATTGAGCGTGCTTGGGGGACTAAACGAGCAATTAAAACTAAGACTGTTGAAATGGTTTTACCCTATAAGGCATCTGTAGTTGCCGGGTCAACTGATTTTGTAGATTTTCTGGGAAATAGGCGGGACAGCTATATATGGATTTCTGGAGAATACTTCAGCGGTTCAAAGTTTGAGATCGAAGTTAGATTAAATACGCTTGATGCTCCAAACGCCGTATCAGTACTATTGGACGTCATACGGGGGGCTAAGCTGGCTCTATTGAGGGGTGAATCCGGGCACATACTTCCGATCTCAGCCTACGGATTCAAGCACCCTGCTAAAATCTTACCGCTTCATGAGGCGGAAAAGCTTTTTGAGGAATACGTCTTAAGTAGGACTTAGATGTTCCATTATGCGTGAGCATTCGTTAGATCGATTAATGCAACCTTTAAAGCGTCAACAGAAACTATATGTGGCAATACCCGCGTCAGTGGTTTCGGACGTCCCACATTTAAGAGAGAAGACGTTGAAAATTGGGTGGATAGGGCGAGCCTTAGCGATTTTCCGCGTAGATGAAGTCATAGTTTATCCAGATATTCCTGAAATTGATCAGAGCGGCGACATTAAATTTATCTCAACCATCCTATCTTACTTGGAGACCCCGCAATATATTAGGAAAAGGATCTTCAAAATAATGCCTGAGCTGCGCTACGCGGGTATATTACCCCCGCTGAGAACGCCCCATCACCCGACCAAAAGTAGAAAGAAGGATTTGGCTGTGAATGAATTTAGGGAGGGCGTGGTTGTCGCTGAAAAAAAGGGTCAGGTGCTAGTAGATATAGGTGTTGAGCAACCAATACCGGTCATAGGTGTACGTTTACCCGTAGGGACTCGTATAACGGTTAAAATCGTTGAGGGTGGTAAGAACCCCAAAGCGGCGCTGGCAAGCCGAGAGGAAATACCCATATATTGGGGGTACAAGGTTACTATTTCGAATACTCCCCTTGGACGGATGATGAAGAGCAGAGAATTCGACACGATTATTGCAACCTCAAGATATGGAAACCCAATCATGGATGTTAAGGACGCTATTCTAGATAAATGGCGGGCGTCGAGAAAAGTGCTTATTGCATTTGGAGCCCCAACTCAAGGGCTACATGAAATCGTTAGGCGAGAAGGATTTGAGTTGAGCAAGCTGGCAGACTTCATAGTTAACACTATCCCGAGGCAGGGTACTGAAACCGTGAGAACAGAAGAAGCTATTTACGCAACACTGGCTATACTTAATTTCCTAATTGAGTAATATACTCATCAAGTCCCAACAATTATACTCTCACTTATTTTTCTCAAAGTCGCTATAGCTGAGAGAGCCGCTATATAGCTCGTTTTAGGGTTCGTTGGGAAGGGCCTATTTTCAGTTCTCGTGTAAATTTCCCCAAACTCGCCTTTCACATGAATCTCATGGATAATGTTCCTTATGGTTGGGTCAACTATTATTCTAACTTTGGTTTTATCGGGCCCCACGCCGGCTAAACTTAATGTGGCTGCGACGTTAACGTTCTGGGGAAATAGTTTGACGGCTTCACGCGCTGTTCCCTCAAACAGGACGAGGGGAGATTTGATTGAAGACAGGTCGATTTTACTCTTCTCAATGTAGGGTGCGCCCTTAAAGCTTACTGGCGGCTTCCTCGTCGTAAGCGTGACCTCTTCAATCCGACCTACACTAGCCGACTTAACGTTGTCTAAGCCAACTATTGCACCAGAGGGCACATAAACCTTCCTCCCTTTCTCCTTAGCGGCCTTAATTATCCCCGAAAGCAGATAATTGTCTACTAAGGCGCCCGCGCTCATAATCATTAAATCTTTATTGCTGTTCAAAATTTTAACAGCATACTGCCTGACAGCTTCCTGTGAGGCAGCCTCAATCACCAAATGAACATCTTCCCTCTTTAAAACCTCATCGAAGCTTTCAGCTATAAGCGGTTTGCGGCTGAGCTTAGAAACCAGCAGCTCAGATCTTTCATGGATCAAATCATATACTATAACTAGGTTTATGTCTCCCGCCTTTCCGCTATCTATGGCTTCAGCTATAACCGTGCCTATTGCACCGCACCCAATTAATCCAGCGCCAATAGGCGTAAGCTTCAACCTCGTATATTCGCTTATGATTCGATTAGCAGGCTGAAATAGATAAGGCTTTTCCCTCCAAAAAGTAAGAAATATAAATACTGAGTATTTTTGTTATTAGAAATTTGTTGAAAAGTGATCGGAAATGATTTGGCTATATATGGCGTTTGGAGCAGGTTTAACCTCGGTTGGGCTAGCCGGCTACCTATATAAATATATTGTCGGCCAAGAAAGTGGTACTGAGAGAATGAAGGAAATAGCCAGCGCCATTAAAGATGGCGCTAAAGCATACCTCAGAAGACAGAATATAACTCTAATCGCCTTCGTTTTAATAATGGCTTTGATTCTTGGATTAGTTTACGCTATTGCGGAAAATAAAGGGATCCATTTTGGGGTGAGTATGGCGGTTGCATATATTCTTGGCTCATTATCCACCACCCTTGCAGCCTACATTGGAATGCTGGCGGCAGTTGAAGCAAACGTTAGGACGGCTAATGCCGCTAGACAAGGATTAAAGAAAGCTTTCCCAATAGCCTTCTATGGTGGGGCGGTGATGGGCTTATCCATAATAGGATTCTCCCTACTGGGCGTAAGCTTACTCTTCCATGTTTACAAGTTTATTCTAGGCTGGAGCTATGAAGACGCGGTGAACGTAGTTTTAGGCTTCAGTTTCGGCGCCAGCGCGCTAGCTCTATTTGCTAAGGCTGGGGGAGGCATCTATACAAAGACGGCGGATATAAGCGCTGACCTAGTCGGTAAAGTTGAGCTTGGGATACCTGAAGATGACCCGCGTAACCCAGCCGTAATCGCGGACAACGTTGGCGATAACGTTGGAGACGTCGCCGGCATGGGGGCAGATCTAACGGACTCTTATATTGCTAGCCTAGTGGCGGCAATGATTATTGGTGCAGAGCAAGGCGAGAGCGCCCTGGTAATGCTGCCTCTCTCAATAGCCGCTATGGGATTATTCGCCTCAATACTGGGCGCATTCATTGTTAAGGCGAGCATAAAGGGTAATCCGGGAGCCGCCCTCAATAGAGGATCATTTTCAACTTGGATTCTGTTTGTGATTCTTCTCCTTATAGCAACATTCTTCTCGGGTTTAGGTGAGGAGAGATGGCTTGGAGTATTCCTCCCTACGGCGGCAGGGCTAATAGCTGGAGTCGTGATCGGTTTAACCTCCGATTACTTCACATCAATAGATAGAGCGCCCGCGCAGAAGGTTGCTCGAGCATCAACAACCGGCGCAGCCATAAATATACTGACTGGCTTCTCCTACGGCATAATTAGCATAGTGCCGCCCATTATAGGGATCTGTATAGCTATGCTCGCCGCCTGGCATCTATCAGGGATGTTTAATATAAACCCATTTTACGGGATCGCGATATCAGCTGTTGGCATGCTGGCAACTGTGGGGATGACTATATCTGCCGACGCTTATGGGCCGATATCTGATAACGCGAAAGGCATAGCTGAACAGTCCGGTTTAGGTGAGGAAGTCATTGAGATAGCTGATAGGCTTGACGCCGCGGGCAATACAACGAAAGCTATTACAAAAGGATTCGCTATAGGAGCAGCCGCGCTGACAGTTCTAGCGCTTTTTGCAGCCTACGCACACCTAGTGGATATAAAGGAGCTTGATTTAATGGATCCGAGGGTTGTCACAGGGGTCTTCCTAGGGGGCATGATGCCGCCTCTGCTTTCAGCGCTACTGATATTAGCTGTTGGCAGAAACGCTGAAAGGATGATTGAGGAGATTAGACGGCAATTTAGAGAGATTCCGGGTTTAATTGAAGGGAGGTCTAAGCCAGATTATGCCAGATGTGTGGATATATCCACTAAGGGCGCCCTTGAAGAACTATTGCTGCCATGCATACTGGCGATAGTGGCCCCAGTTTTAACAATAGTTTTCTTAAGGAAAGAGGCGCTCGCGGGCTTCCTCGCCGGAAGCATAGTTACGGGAATAATCTTTGCCCTCCTTATGGCTAACGCTGGCGGCCTATGGGATAATGCCAAAAAGTATATTGAGGCTGGAGCCTATGGCGGTAAGGGATCAGAGGCGCATAAAGCTGCGGTTATAGGCGACACTGTTGGGGATCCATTTAAGGATACAGCTGGACCATCATTAAACACTATGATAACTGTTATGTCGCTAGTAGCCGAGGTTTTCGCACCAATACTTATTGGTTTTAGCCTATGAAATCTCCCCTATTTTCTTAACATCTTTCCGTAGAGATCACCAAAATGTTGCTCTATAATAACCCGAAGAACTTTTTACCAAGCTGAGAATTATATTATTCAGGTATGGTGATATAATAACTTTTAGGTTGGGGGAATATTTTTGAAG
>JAWBZG010000008.1:0-32770 GCA_038866525.1 Bathyarchaeia archaeon | reverse complement strand
CCGCGCCTCAAACTCTATCAGCGCTTCTTTAGCTAATCCAGCTATTTTTTCAGCGTCCTCCATTTCCTTCTCAATAAGTTCTCTTTGCTTAATGCGTTTATCTAGAGCCGCTTGAAGTTTTTTCATCTGCTCTCTCTGACTATTTAATAAGCCCTCTAAATCCGCTAATAGCCCGCGTAGTTTATCACAGGTTTCCTTCAGCTCAGTCCTCTTAGACTTTAAATCTTCAAGTCTCTGCATATATACGCTTAATCTGGACTGAACCTTCCCATGTTCGCTCTCAGTTTTCACTCTATCTTCGCGGACTTGGCTTAGCTGCTTCTCTATATCGCTTATTTGCCTAGATTTATCCTCAAATATCAGCCTTGCCTTAGATAAATCTTCCAGAAGCGAATCATAAAGGGCTTGCTTCTCCGCTATCTCCTCACTAACTCGACTTAATATCTCAGATAGTTGCTTTATTCTTTCTTCAGACAAATGAATTTCATTTTCTATTTCTTCACGCTGCCGCTGAAGCCCCCCCTTAATTTTTCTTAGCTTCTCAAGCTCACTTCTCTCCCTACTAATTTTTTCGCTTAGCTCATTAAGCTTAGATTTCAGGCTCTTGGCTTCCATCTGGATCTCAATTATGCGCTCCCGCTTCCTCTCAATCTCGTCGAAACCGAGCTTCCGCATCTCGGAATCCATGTTTCGACGCTTAAGGCGAAGGCTCTCTCTACGCTCCATTATCTCATTATTCTTCTCCCTTACCTCCGCGACCTCCTTCGAAACTCTGTCAGCCTCATCTTCAAGCCTCCTTATCTCTCTAGAAATCTTCACCATTTCTAGGCGGGCGATTTCACGTTTAAGGAAATTATAGCGTAAAAGATTGTTCCGCTCCCTCTCTAAGTCCTCAACTCTCTTCTGTATCTCGCTTATTTGCCCTAAAGCCATCTTTATGGCGGTTTCAGCCTCTTTAAGCTTGCCCTCAGCCTCCGCCTTCTCAGCGTCATACTGGGCTATTCCAAGCATATCCTCAATAATTCTCCTTCTTTCAAGAGTTGATATTTCAGCCATACGCGTTAGAGTTCCCTGCAATACAATGTTGTGTCCGTAAGGGCTTATGCCTGCCACCGAAAGTATCTCCAACATATGGTTTCTCGGGACCCTTCTACCATTTATCCTATATACGCTCTCGCCATTCCTATCAATTTCGCGGGATATCGTGACCGTTGCCGTCTCAACAGGTAAGCGCCCGTCAGAATTATCAAACTGCACCGTTACTTTCGCCTCACTCTTCCTTATATTGGATTTCTCTCCACCATTGAATATCAGATTTGAAAAGTTCTCTGCCCTTAGTCTCTTAGCGCTTAGCTCGCCTAAACAGAAGAGGATTGCATCAACTATATTCGTCTTACCGCTGCCGTTCGGTCCAGTTATCGCAGTAAACCCTCTATCAAATGTCAGCGTGGTTTTATAAGCGAACGTCTTGAAGCCGTTTATTTCAATGCGCTTAATGTACGGCATCTCTTAGCTATTCCCTCACAGCCGCATTTTGCATGCGTATAAGCGCTCTAATCAGTGATTCAGTAAGCATTATTCTAAGCCATGAATACCTTCACTTTCCTCTAGATCTATGAATTTTTTCTGAGACTCGCTTAACAAAATCTCTTAATTCCTTTTCCCCTCCATGTATAAGCATGTATCCGTCTTCTTCAACTCTAACCTTTAAGCCTAGTTCACCAGCTATGTTCTCAAGATCTTTAGGTGTGATTTCATTGGTTATCTTAACCCTGATCCATTTTTCATCTCTTGGAAAACCTGGACGAAAACTTAATTGTACCTTTTCCTCGCCCTCCTCAACCTCTAGGCTGCATAGCTTCTTTAAAACATCTTCAACATACTTATCACCAAACCTATCTCTTGCAGCTGAAAGAACATAAGCCTCAACATTGCTTAAACATTCTTCAAGGCGAGATATATTCTCCGGCCGTGATCTATCCACCTTAATGATCTCTAAAATAACTTTTGCGGATCGTAAGTCATTAATTACGTTAGGAGGCACTGTCACGCCCCCCTTAATTAGATCCGTAGTTACATCTGACAGTATCTTCCAACGTGTCTCCCAACTCATCTCTAAAACCCCACAAACCAAATAGGATTGATCCCATTATAAATGCATCGCTGGAAAAAACGTTATACGACTTTATGGAATAATGTTCATGTTCAGTCAACATAATATCCCCTTTATTTGATTCGGGGATACATAAATATTTATTTCTAACATGCTAATCTATATGAACATAAATACCTATTCGAGAACGCTTTAACTCTAAAGGCAGCGGACCAATTCCATCTCTACGCCATTTAAGGAAACATTTAAGCAGGTGTGACATATGCTCAGCAAATTTAAGCAGGTAATAGTGCTCAGATCTGATTTAAAGATGAGCCCAGGTAAAGCTGCCGCTCAAGCAAGCCATGCAGCCGTTTCATCCTCCGAGGAAGCTAGAAAAACTTATCCATCATGGTGGAGGGAATGGATGGAAAGTGGGCAGTGTAAGATTGTGCTGAAAGTCAACTCTGAAGCCGAGCTACTGAATCTGGAGAAGAAGGCTAAGGAGCTAGGCTTACCAACAGCCCTAATCTCAGATATGGGTTTAACTGAACTTGAACCCGGAACAATAACGGCGCTCGGTATAGGTCCGGCTCCATCCGATATAGTCGATAAGATTACTGGGAGCCTACCCCTTTATTGAGGACTTGACGATGCTTGAAGTGCCGGGAATAGAGAAAAGTATTGGGATAGAAGTTTATGCTTCAAAGACGCCGGGTATAGGCGGGATCATCAAGAGTTCACCTGAGGATTTTATTGTCGAAGAAATTCTAGCAGATGGGTCAAAAGCGTCCATCAGCGCGGAAGCTAATTTTGGCCCTTTCGCAAATCACGGACGATATCTTATATGCCTTCTAATTAAGAGGGGTTGGGATACTCTACTAGCAATAGAGGAGTTATCTAAGCTAATTGGCATAGATCCGAGCAGGGTGGGGTTTGCCGGAATAAAGGATGCTAATGCGCTAACGGCTCAATATATAAGTATAGGAGGAGTGCCTGTCGATAAGATAACAGGCATAAAAATTAAAGACATAGTTATTAAGCCCTTAGGCTACGCTAATGAGGAGATTTCACCTAGGAAGCTATTTGGGAACATGTTTACAGTGACAGTTAAATCGGTAAGGCTCAAAGAGAAAACGATTCAAAATAGAATCAAAAAAATCTGTAGCGAGCTCAAAGATTTCGGCGGTATGCCAAACTTTTTTGGGCATCAAAGATTTGGGACGATTAGACCAGTAACCCACTTAGTTGGAAAAAGCATAATTAAAGGTGATTTTGAGGGCGCTGTGATGTCATTTCTATCCTATGTAAGCCCCTTCGAAAGCATTAGGGCTAGGGAGGCGAGAAGAGAGATTCGCGAAAGAATGGACTTTAAAGCGGCGCTTAAAAAGCTCCCTAAAGCTCTGGTGTATGAAAGGCTAATCCTTAAGCATCTCTCGAGGGTTCCGCGCGACTATTTGGGCGCATTAAACAAGCTTCCATTAAGCTTCCGTAAGCTCTTTGTACAATCCTATCAATCCTACCTCTTCAATAGGTTTTTGAGCGAGAGAATAAAGCGTGGAATACCCCTGAAAGGGGTGCTTGTTGGCGATTACGCCGTAAAATTGAATGATGCAGGGCTGCCGGAGAAGACTTTTGTTAAAGTGAAAGATAGCAATGTGTCATCTGTGAATGAGGAGATTAGGATGGGGCGGATGGCATTGGCGTTGCCGCTTATAGGGCTGAAACAGCCACCGTCAGAGGGTTTGCAGGGGGAGATCGAGGCTGAAGTATTGGAGGAAGAGGGCTTATCTAGAGAGGATTTCCAGAGAGCTAAGGCTCTTAAGGTTAATGTTCTCGGCGGCTTGAGGGTGGCTCTGGAGAAAAGCATCGGTTTAGAAACAAGGGTTATCCCAGAGGGGAAGAAACCCTCAGAAAATTCTGTAGAGTTTAAATTTATTCTCCATAAAGGGGCTTACGCAACCATACTTCTAAGGGAATTTATGAAGCCGAAAACGGATGAGCAATTGATAAAAAGCGGTTTCTAATGGAAGGTTGTTGACTTCCCTAAAAGCCCTTGAAAATCATCACCACAACATTTTCTCTCGATAGACTTGGATAATTTTCTGAGAAATCCTTTTATGATACGTGAGAAACCAGCTTATATTATAAGGTGACTAAAGCATGCTGCTAGCTCTGGAGGAGCCTGGAGGCGGGAGATTTAGGGCTCTGGCAATAATAATTATGCTGCTGATAGTAGGTTTTCTTGCCGCGGGGTACTTCGGCTATGTAATGGGTTACAGAAGCGCGCTGGAGGAAATCAGCGGGCTAAAGAACCAAATCAAGGATCTTGAGATGAACATTAACACCCTGCGGTCTTCCCTAAGCGCCTTAGCCCAAAGTATCCCCCAATATAGCGCTCTAACGAGCGAGAATATTTCTCTCTCACATATCTATGATCAGGTTAAAAACTCAGTCGTCATGATCAGAGGGCTAATACGGCAATACGGTCTTTTCGGCTACTATTATGAGCGGGTTCAGGGATCTGGCTTCGTCTACAATTTTACTGGCAGAATGGTTATAATAACGAATTACCATGTGGTTAGGAACGCTGCGAATATAACCGTAACCTTCGCTAACGGCAATAGCTATGCTGCACGAGTGCTAGGCTATGATCCATATGCCGACCTAGCGGTGTTAGAGGGGAATGCGCCAATAGAGGAGTACCATCCTTTAGAAATAGTTAGTTCATCAACTCTTAAGGTAGGCGACATAGTTTTAGCTGTCGGCAACCCGTATGGTTTAGCCGGATCTATGAGTATGGGCATAGTTAGCGCCTTAGGTAGGACGATAAACGTTGAAATAGCCGGTGGCTACCCAATAGCCAACGTTATCCAAACAACTGTTCCGCTCAACCCCGGTAATTCAGGTGGGCCGCTGCTAAACACTAGGGGTCAAGTGGTGGGTATAACAACGGCGATAGTGAGCGGCTCGCAGGGCGTTAGCTTCGCCATACCATCAAACACTATACTGCGGGAAATAAAGTTTCTGATAGAGGAAGGGGCATACAATAGGCACCCATGGCTCGGAGCATCCGGAGTAGATATGACGTATGAGATTGCGAAGGCTATGGGCACCAATGTAACTTATGGTTGGCTGATAACGCAGGTTATTAGTGGGGGTCCAGCCGATAGAGCTGGTCTCAGAGGCGGAACAAAAAGGGCTTATGTTGCTGGTGAATGGATTATAATTGGCGGAGACATAATAGTCGCGATAGATGATACAAAAATCACGGGCATAGACGACCTCTCATCATACCTAGAAGAGAACACTATGCCGGGCCAGCGGGTTAACATAACTGTAATTAGAGAGAATAGGAAGATGGTTTTTGAGGTGGAGTTGGGTTCAAGACCGCCATTAGGCTAAGGAAACTAAAGGATTTAGGGGCTGATTTTATGGAGTTAACCTAAATCTATCTCTTGGAAACAGAACAACTTCCCTAATATTCCTTACACCAGTTAACATCATTACTAAGCGCTCAAGCCCTATAGCCCACCCGGCATGCGGGGGCATGCCATAATCGAAAACCTGCAAATGATATTTGAAGGAATCAGGGTTTAAGTTTTGTTCTTTCAGGCGCTTAATTAAGAGCTCTTTGTTATGTATGCGTGTTCCACCGGAAGCTATCTCAATCCAATGCCACATTAAGTCGAAGCCCTCACTAATCTCAGGTTCATCATCCCTAGGCTTTATGTAGAATGGCTTTAGGCTCGTCGGCCAATCAACTATGAAATAGAAGTATGGGTGTAGTCTGCCGAGGGTTCTATAAGCAACGGTCGGTATATCCTCGCCCCAGTTTATCTTTATTCCATTTTCTCTCAGCTCATTGATGACTTCATCGTATGTCAGCCGCTTAAACGGTATGCTTGGCACCTCAACTTTATGCTTAAGTACCTCAAGTTCTTTCTGGCACCTCTCATTGACCACTCTACACACGTGCTGTAGAAGCAGTTCAGCTACGCCCATAACATCTTCAGCAGTTGCAAAAGCTTCTTCAATATCAACTGAAATGAACTCTGTTAAATGCCTTCTAGTGTGAGATTTCTCAGCTCTGAATGTTGGACCTATCTCATAAACCTTCTCGAAATCTATTACAAGCTGCTCCTTATATAGCTGGGGGCTCTGGGCAAGAAAGGCTTCACGCTCAAAATAGGCTACCGGGAAAAGATTTGCGCCTCCCTCGGTTGCAGTTGCGATTATTTTAGGCGTATGTATCTCAATAAAACCGTTTTTGGAGAAGAACTCTCTTATGGCTTCCAGCGTTACGTGACGTATTCGGAATATTGCTTGGGCTTCATCTCTTATGAGATCTAAAATTCTGGCATCGAGCCTAACATCGATGTCAGCCGGGGTTTTACCCGTAATATCTAGTGGAAGCGGCTGCTTCGCGGCGTTAAGAACGATTACGCTTTTAGGTATAACCTCTACTCCTCTAGGAGCCTTATCCATCCTCCTAACTATTCCCCTAATGCTTACGCAATCCTGGCGCTGTAATTCATCCACCTGCTCAATTATCTGTTTGTCAACTTCATCCCTGGGAACAGTTACCTGTATTATTCCCTCTCTATCTCTTAGCAGTAGAAACTTTATTCCGCCTAAATCTCTAATCTCTTTTATCCAGCCATTTAAAGTAACTTCTTTTCCATCGAGATCAGGCGTTATTTCCTTCGTGTAGTGCGTTCTTTTCCAACTATGTGTTTGAGTCCCATAGTTCATGGTTTACGCTCACCTAATCCGAAAATTCAACTCTGAGCGTTATCCCCTTAACTTTCTTTGCAATCTCTTTCATGGCATTAATATTTGGCATGATCCTCTTTTTATCTTTCCCCCTAAGGATGACTCTTGTCTCTATTGAGCCATCTGGAAGCCAAATCTTATTTATCGCCAAAACCGTTAAAGGGGCGAAAAGATCTTCAATAAATTTTCTCTCATTGGCATTATACTCCAGCACACGAACATTTTTGCCGGTTTTATTTTCTAAAAGCTTAATTATTTTCCCACCATAACTCAATATTTTATTCACATCACCCCTTCTAACTAATATTGCAAGTATATTGTCGGCTTCAACCGACCCGCGAAAATATACGTCTTGAAGTAGAGGATATTCATCCTCGATAGATACAAGTAAGCGTGCGATCTCCAAATCTCGTTGAGTTACTTCTCCCTTCTCAATCTTTGCCCTGCACTTCGGGCATAATATTCCACTTCTTAAGCAGAATTGGCATAGTTCAGTTTTCACCTTCCTCAGATCCCTCCAAAAATAAAGGAGGGGCGGCGGAGCAGAGTTTAGCAGTATATCAGCGCACCAGCGTTATTTCTATTGTACTAACGTTCGCCGGGGCGTTTCCGCTGCTAGATTGAATCTGCTCGGTTCCTATACTGATGTTTCCTATTTTAACGTCTGGCAGAAATCTATGTCTAATAATTTCAACAACGTCCACAGCCCTACTTATTGCTCGCCCTCTAGCTTTAACGCTTACTTCCCTTGCTCCGCCGTGAAATAGTGTTAGGCAAGCCAGGACATAGTTCATTACTGGTTTTCTTCCAACGAGCACTGAGCCGCTCTCAGGCAAGCCTACCGCCTCACTCCTTAATCGATTCATGCACTATTGTGACTTAATTAAATAAATATCTTACGGTACATTGAACCATATTGAGGAAAGAATTGAAGAAGCAAAGATGAAAAATGATTGAAAATTACGTGCGCAGCTAAGACATACTGAGCAGCATGTCTAGCGCAGATTTAGAGTCCAAAGCTGCCTTAAGCGGATGACCAGAGTATGGGCTTAATTCAACGATTAGAAAACCATTATAACCTGCCTCTCTTAGCGCCTCCATAACGCTTTGCCATTGAATGTTTCCCTCAAATATGGGTCTGAATTGCATCGTGGAGAATTGAAAGTCCTTAACGTGAACGCAGACAATTAGATCCCTCAAATACCTTATCCATTGTTCAGGGAATCCGATAAAAGCCGCGTTTCCAACATCAAAATAGATCTTTACATTTGGATGATTAATTTCCTCAATAAATTTTCGGAACTCAAGCGGGCTATAAAGAAATCTATTCCACACATTCTCAACGCCTATAATAACCCCATAGTCTTCAGCTGATCGAGCAGCTTCAAGAATGCTCTCCTTAGAGATCTTCCACATGTCTTGATAAGGTACTTCTCTTGTAGCGACGGCTGGAACTACTAAAAAGACTTTAGCGCCGATATCTGAAGCGAACTCGCATCCCTGCCTAATTATTTCTACACCTTTTCTTCTCACGCTGGGGTCTGGACTGACGAGATTATATTTCCAGAAGAGACCTGTGCAGAGGCTTGGCAGCTCTAAGCCGAGAGACTTAGCCTCATCCAATATTGCTCTCCTCTCATTTCTGCCTGCTTTAAGCATATCTTCGTCTAGATTTAGCTCCACGCCATTATAGCCTATATTCTTCGAAAGCCTCAAAATATCTGTGATTTTAAAGTTTTGCGGATAAATCCAAGCGTTTACGCCTTTCCTCATATCCAACACCTTAAGATCCGCTCACTCTTCTAGCGGCAATGTGATCGGTTTTCCAATTTCTGCAGACTTTGAGGCTGCCAATGTGAATTCAAGAGTCTTTGCACCCTCCTCTATAGGCGTTTTAGTATCTTTATCCTCTAAAATCGCCCTGATGAAATCTTTGGCTTCAAGAAGATACGTATCTCTCTCCTCCGAGATCGTTGTGACTTTCGTCGGAGGCTTTGTGGAATACAGCGTTAAAGTGTTTATATCTCTTGATTCAAAGGTATAATTCTTGGCAGCTATCCACCATTTAAACCACCATTGCGCGTTCGCGCCCCATGTTGTTGCAGTGATAGCGCCGATAGCGCCGGACTTAAACTTAAATGTTGTGCTGCTTACATCCTCAATCGTCATCTCCGGGACATCGGTCCAAAATTTTCGATTCATTAATCCGTAAACTACCTCCACGTCACCACAAATATATCTAAGTGCGTCAAAAAGGTGGGTTGACTGCTCAACTATCTGCCCGCCGCTTTTACTCTTATCTATCCACCAATCCCTTCTGATAAAGTGGCACCAATACATGCCTATTGCGAGTCCTATTTCGCCAGCTTCACCGTTGTTCACAAGCCTTTTTGCTTCTTCAATAGCGTATCCGAACCTGCAGTTATAGCCGACTTGGCTCTTAACACCATTTTTCTCAATAGATCTAACCATTTCTCTCGCAGTCTTCATGTCTAAAGCTATGGGCTTCTCAATGAATATGTGAATGCCTTTCTCGGCAGCTATAGTGACCTCATCTGAATGAGCGAATGGGGGCAAACAAATGTATACTATGTCCAGTTTCTCCTTATTCAGCATTTCACGCCAATCCCTATAGCATTTTCCACCGTACTTGTCAGCCATGGTTCTTGCTCTCTCCTCAGCTATGTCAGCGAACGCTGTCATGCGAACCTCTTCTAGGGTTTTAAGCCTTTCAGCATGCGTTACCGCAATTCCACCGCAGCCAATAAAACCTACATTAAGCTTCCTCATACATATATCTCCTCATATCGCGATTATAGGATAACTCTAATAAAAATTTATATGAGATTATCTTTTACATAAGAAGATAAGTGAAATTACCGGGGGTCTCATAAAAAAGCTTGAATAATGGAAACGAGCGGGAGGTTCCTAAAGAAATTAAAGATCTGCTCATGTCGGTTCTCCATGAAAACGAGAAAATTCTTTGTAGTGTTGTTGGGGACATAGATGAGGATGGGAATTTTGGCAAGAGATGGCTTTTTTTAACGACGAGAAGAATAATCATAGTGAGCTCAGCTACAAAAAAGATCGTCGATTTTCAGTTGAAGGATATTCGGTCATGTTTCATCAAGGACTATTTAGGCAACTCCGAAATGTTTTTTGAGACGTCGGATGGATTAAAGAGCGTGATGCGCTTTTCTCGAGACTGTTTAGAAAACTTCTATAATGCATCTAAACTCATAGATAAAATTGCTAAAGGGGATATATCCCCCGAAGAAGTAAACCAGGAGATTCTTGAAGAATTTATGCCTAAGAGGAGCGCTATTAAAAGGACGCAAGCCTTCCTTTGGCTTATGGGCTTCTTAAAGCCTTACGTCCACTATGTTATTTTAGCGGTAGTGCTATCGCTTTCTATAACCGCTTTGAATCTTACACCACCCTACTTAATGAAGCTGCTGCTCGATGATGTGTTTGCGAAGAAAAATCTAATTATGCTGATCTACATAGTGGTAGCCTTCATCTCAATTTACGCGCTTAACGCATTTTTGGGCGCGGCTCAGAACTATACGCTCTCATATTTGGGCCAGAAACTGATTTATAACATCCGGGTAAAAGTTTACGAGCATCTCCAGAGACTTTCACTCGGCTTTTACGATAGGATGAGCTCTGGGCGCATTATGACTAGGGTTACCGACGATGTTGGTCGCGTGCAGTGGTTTCTCACGTGGGGAACGCAGACTCTAATCACGAGCGCGCTGCAGATTGTGGGGATAGGAATAATCATTTTCTCCATGAATATTTATTTAGCTCTCTTCGCGCTGCTGCCTATACCGATAATCGTTGTCGGTATGCCGCTCTTTAGGAAAAGGGCGCATAGAGCGTACCATAAGGTTTGGCGTAGATGGGCCGATGTGAGCTCGCTGCTATGGGATACCATTCCCGGAATAGTTGTAGTTAAAACGTTCACGCGGGAGAAATTTGAGCTGAAGCGGCTAATGGAGCGACTGGGCAATCTCGTCGTCGCAAACCTTAAGGTTACATTACTTCATATAAAATTCTTCCCGCTGCTGGGGTTCGCAATCTCCTCGGGAACAGCAATAGTTTGGTGGATCGGTGGGCAAGAAGTGCTGAGAGAAAACATATCGCTCGGCTCATTGGTGGCTTTCATAAGCTATATGGGCATGTTTTATGGACCTGTGCAGACAATAAGCAACCTTTTCGAACCCCTGCAATCCTCGATAACGTCCAGTGAAAGGATTTTAGAGATAATGCAGATAGAGCCTGAGATCAAGGATGCGCCTGACGCAGTAGAATTCCAATTTAAGGGGTCGATAATATTTAAAAACGTTAGCTTCGGATACAACCCTTATATTCCAGTACTAAGCGACATAAACTTGGAGATAAAGCCTGGAGAAAAAATTGGTATAGTTGGGCCGAGCGGCTCTGGTAAGACTACGCTCACTAAGCTGCTGCTCCGCTTTTATGATCCAACTGAAGGAGCAATATATATTGATGGGGTGGATTTAAGGAAGATAAAGCTCCAGTGCTTAAGATCTCAAATAGGGCTCGTTCTCCAAGATCCGTTACTCTTCTATGGGTCAATAGCCTACAATATTGCTTATGGGAAGCAGGATGCTACACCGGAGGAAATAATAGCTGCGGCGAAGGCAGCCAATGTTCATGAGTTCGCTATGAGCCAACCGTTGGCATACGACACGAACGTTGGCGATAGGGGGTGGAGGCTCTCCGGCGGGGAGAGACAGCGTGTTTCTATAGCTAGAGCGATAATAACTGAGCCGAAAATCCTCATATTGGATGAGGCAACATCATCCGTGGATACATTGACCGAGAAAAAGATTCAGGAAGCCATGGAAAATCTCGCTAAGGGGAGAACAACAATAATAATTGCACATAGGCTTTCAACATTGCAGAACGTTGATAGAATAGTTGTCATGGATAAAGGGAGAATAGTTGAAGTTGGAACCCATGAGGAGTTGATGAGGGCTGGGGGATTATACAGTCAGCTCTATAAAGCTCAGTTTGCAGAAGAAGCCGCGGTAGGATCTTTACAGAGGTGATCTTGATGCCGCTCTCCGACTTTCTAAAAAACCTAAATATTCTGGATCCTAAGAAGGTGAAAATCTTTATTGAGGAGCATGAAAACACGCTGAAATTAGTTGTTGATGGCAAATTATTCTCTGGTCTTATACCTGCTAGACCGTTTCCGATAACTCACCCTGAATTCATAATATTTAGAGACAGCTATGGTGTTGATATCTGCATGATAAGAGATTACAGGGATCTTGACGAAAACTCTAGGAGAAACCTTCAGACAATACTAGATAAACTCTATTTTATTCCCAAGATCCTGAAAATTAAAAAGATTGAGACCAGCGGGGATGAATTTTTATGGGAGGTTATAACTGACAGAGGACCTAAAACGTTTAGGACGAGGGGCCGCATGAGCGTAATGCAGATTGAAAGGAGGATCGTTATAACAGATGTAAACGACAATGTTTACGAGATAGAGGATCTATATAAGCTGGATCCGCATAGCATGAGCGAAATTGAATCAACTATATGAACTGTTCTGGGCATTTACCCTTTATTCTCATCTAGCCTATTTAATGGTTTTGGAAAAGACCTGTCTATTTTACTCTTAGCAACAATGGCGGCTTCCTCAAGTATCTTTTCAGCCTCCATGTTTTCCGCGTCAAAATTCAGGTTTTCCATGGCGCTTCTACCCACCTCAATCGTTATCTCATTAAGAATCTCTTCAACCTGAATGAGTTCTGAGCTAATTTCAGGGGTGATGCTTGATATTTTTTCGCGGGTCTCACTGACAGCCTTTTTAGCCAAAGATATTGCTGATGCAAAGTTACCGTACTCGTAGAGCGTTCGAAGCCTTAATGCTGCCTTATCGAGAGATAGCTTTGAATTTACGAGTAAGCTCTTATGCCTTCTTATTTCCGCCAGCTCGTTGGCGAACATTTTTGCTCTATTTTCATCGTGTTGCTCATATGCCCAAACAATTTTTTCCGAGAGATCTTTCTCGCGTTTATCGTAATGCTCAATATGCCCATTTATCTTGTTTAACTGCAGTTCGATGCGCTTTATAGCTTTGTCAAGCCTATCCTTTAATGGAGGGATCGGTCTGAGGGCACCCTTCAAGCCCCCGGATCCTTCCTCCCAACTCTTAAAGAAATTTGTCGTCAATCTTCCACCATCCGCTGAATGGATGATGGAAGCGGAAGCAATAAGGCTTTCTAACATGCAGAGATACGCTGTCACGACAACACTTATATATCATGAACCCAATATAATAATAAAATAGTCAATTTTGTTAAGTAACTGGAGGAAGAGCAATGGCTATCGAAAGGGTGTTAACCGGAATACCGGGGTTTGATGAAATACTCAACGGTGGAATACCTAAACGCAACGTCGTCCTCCTTTCCGGCGGCCCAGGAACTGGTAAATCCATATTTGGCTACCAATATTTATATAATGGGTTGGTGAGGAAAGAGCCGGGAGTTTTTGTTGCGCTTGAGGAGCATCCTGTCCAAGTGAGACTTTCTATGTCTCAATTTGGCTGGGATGTCTCTTCATATGAGGATAAGGGTTTATTCGCCCTAGTTGACGCCTTCACAGCAGGGATAGGTGAGGCAGCTAAGAGAGAGAAATATGTCGTTAAAGTTCCAGACGACTTTCAGATGCTTATAGATGTTCTCAGAACAGCTATTAGAGACGTTGGAGCCGAAAGGGTTGTTGTAGACTCCGTCACAACGCTTTACATAACTAAACCCGCCTTGGCGAGAAGCGTGGTCCTACAGCTTAAGAAGGTTCTATCCGGGTTGGGTTGCACGTCGATACTTGTCTCGCAAGTGAGCGTCACTGAAAGAGGGTTTGGCGGCCCCGGCGTTGAGCATGCTGCTGACGGAATAGTTAGGCTTGATTTAGACGAAATTAATGGTGAGCTTAAGCGCAGTATTATTGTCTGGAAGATGCGCGGTACATCCCACTCAATGAAGAGGCATTCCTTTGAGATAACTGATAAAGGCATAATTATTAAACCCAAAGAAATAATTATAGTATCTCAGAGGAGGATAAGCGAATATGAGTGAAATACCCCTCTCACCGATAGGTAGGGAGCAGATCCATAAACTTGAGGCTATACTGCTAATAAATAGCATATTTAGACCAGAGGTTCTAGAAGAGCTAAAGAGGTCGGAGGAAAGGATAACTTGGGTTGATAGCCTCGCGGTCGCAGCTGCGGCTTTGGCGAGAGAAAAAGCAAAGATGACTGTGTCCCAGATAGCGGAGGAGCTTGGTAGAACCGAGGCAACTATAAGAAATCACTTGCAGGGAAAGACTAGAGCAGGACAGATAGTTAGAGAAACATATGAAAAAATTTCTAAAGAAAATGTAACTGTAATGTTGCCGGAGATTGCGTCCGCCGAAGAAATCAAACGTTTGAGGTCTGAATTGGAGGAGGAGCGTAAAAAAAGACTGGAAAGTGAGAGCGTCCTCAAAGAGATTCAAGCCTCGTTAGCTCAGCTGCTTGAGCGCATAAGCAAAATGATAACTTAAAAGGGTTAAATACTCAGCCCGGTATTCCGGAGGATCAGGGTGGATATATTCGACATCTTTAAGCTTAGGAGAAGCATACGTGCCTTCACCAGTGAAGAGGTTGGTGACGAAGAGATTGAAAAGATTCTTGAAGCCGCTAGGTGGGCTCCATCAGCCGGAAACATTCAGCCATGGGAGTTCATTGTAGTTAGGAGACCTGATATTAAGAGAGAGATAGCCAAAGCCGCTTTAAACCAAACTTTTATAGAGGATGCTCCTGTAGTCATAGTTGTATGCGCGGATGAGGCGAGGTCTAGTAGGGTATATGGGAGCAGAGGGGCAACCCTTTACTGCATACAGGATACTGCTGCAGCTATAGAGAACATGCTTTTGGCAGTATGCGCTCTTGGTTTAGGGGCTTGCTGGGTCGGCGCATTCTATGAGGAGGAAGTTAGACGGATTCTAAAGATACCTAGAGGTTTAAGACCTGTTGCAATAATACCCATAGGGCATCCATCTGAGAGCCCTCGTCCCCCTCACAAAAGACCATTAAAAGAAATAGTCCACTACGAAACATTTTAGCCGGAGGCTATTGCCGCATAAAAGATTTTCGGCGTCGTTAAGGCATTATATCTTCTTTACGCTGCAGAGAGCTTCAGCAGCGCTCAAAATTTCATTGACTTGTTCCTCTGTTAGCGGGTATCCGTGCCAGCATTTTCCTCTAGCTCTTAATCCGCTTAGCGTAGTCTCCTTAATTAATAGGGGTGGATCAAACCTGTATAGCTCGCTGAAAACTATAGATCCCTTCCAACTCATTCTTTCGCTTTCACGCCTCTCCTCATCGCTAAGATCCTCCCTTCTCACAAACCTTTTCACTACACCATACCCTATGAACGAGTCCCCCCTTCTCAGAGCGCCTAGCGAAAAATATTATGCTTCCCTCTTCCCAGCGGCGGGCGATGCCGGGATAATATTTTTGTTGTGAAGACCTGTTTAACCCATTCCTCCCTAGTTATACGCAGAATGTAGTTTCCGGATAAACTACTGCTTTTTCGGGTTCAAGACAAAGCACCAGGGTTTCCAATTCTCCCTAAAAATACTATTGGTCTAAAAATAAATGCCTTTTCCAAACCTACTCTACTCGGCTACTTCACTACTCCATAACCGATTAGTCTCCATCTGCCCGTTATCTTCCGGCTTATCGCAACCCTTGACTCTTCCTCCGCGCAAACCGGCCGGGTGAGCTTTAGCTCCACATTGTTGCCCCTTATATGCGTAACATTTCCAGTTGTGATGGCTGTTCCAACATCGAGCAGAAGCGTTTCTCCAACGGTTATCTGCTTTACCTCGGTCTGCTCCCGCGCTCCGATAACCCGCTCAAAAAGATGCGCTTCTATAGTTAAATCGTACCTTGTAGGTGGAAGTAGACCTGGTTTACCAACAACGTTCCCCGATAATTTATCAGCTTTGGTTAGGGAGGGGTCAAGAAGCGTGCCGACGCCGACAAGACCGCCGCAAATAGCTTCCTCAACTCTTCTTCCTCCTGCGTGAAGGCTCGTTATGTTTGTGAACAATGATTCATATGCACCCTTGGAGGAGCTGATCCCAGGTCTTATCTCGATTTCTTCCCCAACCCTGAACTTGCCTTGAAGTATGGATCCCCCTATAACCCCTCCGACGAGATCTTCAATTGGGGTTCCGGGCTTATTTACATCAAACGATCTAACAACATACATGCGCGGAGGCTTCGCTGGGTCGCGTTGGGGGGTTGGAATATACTTCTCTATCGCATATAGGAGTAGGTCTATATTGACTGAGTGGAGAGCTGAGACAGGTATTATTGGGGCGCCCTCAGCGATAGTTCCTTTCGTAAATTCAACTATTTCCCTATAGCTTTCTAGAGCCCTCTTCTTATCGACGAGGTCTATTTTAGTCTGGGCGATAACAACTTTGTTTACACCGATTATCTCTATTGCAGCTAGATGCTCGCGGGTTTGAGGCTGAGGGCACGGCTCGTCGGCTGCTATAACAAGTATAACACCGTCCATGACGGCAGCCCCAGATAGCATTGTCGCCATTAAAGCCTCATGGCCGGGAGAATCAACGAAGCTTAACGCTCTTATAAACTCGGTTTTTGACCCGCATCTTGGGCAGATCTCGCTGGTAGAATAGTTGCGCGGGGGTTCACACACCGGGCATTTGTAGACCGGGGCGTCAGCGTAACCGAGCTTTATAGTTATGCCTCTCTTTAATTCCTCACTATGTCTTGAAGCCCAAACCCCGGTGATGGCTTCGACAAGCGTGGTTTTCCCATGATCCACGTGACCTATTGTACCAATATTTACTTCGGGTTGGCGTGGAAGACCGCTGCTCTTAACCATGTTCACCAACAGTAGAGGAGAGAGCTAGGAGCAATATAAATGAATCGGAAAAAGCTGCTGCATCGAACCCCTCCGGAAAAAAAGAAGGTTTATAGGAGCGATTATATCCTTAGATTGTAGCGGTGATAGTGAAATGGCTGCTTGCAGCAGATGCGGCTTTAAACTGCCTGAAGGCGCAGCTTTCTGTCCGAATTGCGGAGCACCCATCAAGAAGGTTGAGGAAGCAGCTCCATCAGAGAAGATAGGTGGTCTTTTGAGGCTCGGCATAATGGGAGCTTTTCTCTCTCTGGCAATTTCGGTCCTAGCCGGACCTATAAACCTGTACTTCATACCGTCCTTCATATCGGCCCTACTGGTCATATATTTCTCTAGGTTAAGCAGACTTAAAGATGCAGTTATAGTCGCCATGGCGATCTACATTTTTACCGATGCTATGCTCACGGGCATTTTTCTGGGAACAGTTTATGTATCCAATACTCCGTTAGCAGATTACTATGGTGACTATATGCCAACAATAGTGGATGTTCTACTGTACACGGTTTCACCGTTGATGGCTATAGTTGCCGGATACATTGGCTTCAAAATATCTCCTGGTAAGAAGGAGGAGGTTTATTTTAAGGGCGGGCTGGAGCCAACTTTAACCTATAGTTTAGGGGGAGGGCTCAAAAAACTTAAATATGTTTTCCTTGGCTCTTATAAAGATGGATAACTGTCAGCGTGGCGTAGATTGATGAATGTGCCTAAGGAGATAAGAACCTATTGCCCAAGATGCAATAAGCATACTGTGCACTCCGTTTCCATATATAGGGATGGTAGGCGCAGGGCTCTTGCTAAGGGGGAGCGGGCGCATGAGAGGGAAAGGAGAGGCTATGGTGGACAGAAGTACCCTATACTTAGACGTAAAGCTAAGACAACTAAGAAACAGACACTAAAGCTAAGATGCAAAGACTGCGGGTACACCCTTCAAAGAGAGGGTATACGCCTAAAGAAGCTTGAGATACAATGATGGGGGATTAGCGGGTGGTTCTAAATGAGGCTTTGGGAAAAGATAATCCCGAGACCGAGAAGCAGCTTTATACAAGTTAAATGCGCTGAATGTGGAAACGAGCAAATAACTTTCAGTCACGCATCCTCCATTGTGCGCTGTAATATTTGCGGGGCTATACTCGCAGAACCAACCGGAGGAAAGGCAAACATTAAAGGCGAGATTACAGCTAAATTTGAGTAGTAGGTGTTGATGAAACATATGCCCGCGTCTAAAACTGATGAGTGGCCGGAGGTCGGTGAACTCGTAATATCAACTGTTAAGGAGATAACAGATTATGGAGCATATGTTACGCTAGATGAGTATGGGAAGGAGGGCTTCCTCCACATTTCCGAGATATCCTCTGGATGGATAAGAAATATTCGTGATCACGTTCGCGAGGGCGAAAAAGTAGTTTTAAAGGTTTTAAGGGTTGATCCGTCCAGAAACCAGATAGATTTATCGCTCAGAAGAGTTACTCAGCGTGAGAAGAGAGAGAAAATCTTGCTTTGGAAAAGGAGCAGAAAAGCTGAAAGCCTGCTTAGGAGCGCGGCTCAAAAGCTCGGCATACCCCTAGAGAAGCTGTATGACGTTATCTCCGAACCATTCAAGAGAAACTTCAGCGACATCTACGATGGCTTAGAGACTGCTGCTAGAGAAGGAGAAGGGATACTGATAAAAGCTGGCTTACCTAAAGAGGTCGCCGAGGTTCTCACAAGCATAGCGAAAGAAAAAATCAAGGTAACAACCGTCAAGGTTAGAGGCGTATTAAACTTAACTTGCATAAAGCCTGATGGGGTTTTAAGAATAAGGGAGGCTCTATTAAAGGCTAAGGAAGCCGGGTCTACGGGTAAATCTAATGTAAACATATATGTGGCGGCTCCACCTAAATATCAGGTGGAGGTTGTGGCTAAAGACTACAGGGAGGCAAACGCTATTTTAAAGAAGGTGGCGGACACAGCAATAAGCGTTATAACGAGCCTTGGAGGACAGGGGTCTTTTGCGCCTGAAGGTGGATAAAAGTATTGGTCTGGCTGCTAAGAAAATGTGTAAAATGTGGGAGCTACACGCTTAAGAAGGACTTCTGCCCCTATTGTCATGGGGAAGTACGTGTTCCGCATCCAGCTAAATTTTCCCCAGACGATAAATATGCCATTTATAAGGGTATGTTAAGGTGCGTGTCGAGTAGTGAAGAAAACAGTGATAATAGAGAAGGAAGAGGTTGAATTAAAGAACCCTATTCTCATAGAGGGGCTTCCAGGCTTAGGGATGGTTGGCAAAATAGCCGTAAAATATTTGATAAAACAATTAAAAGCTAGAAAATTTGCTGAATTATATTCCCCCCACTTCGCCTACTATGTTTTAGTGGACAGCAAAGGCAGCATAAGCTTACTTAAAAATGAATTTTATTATTGGAGAAATGAAAACGGCGAGAATGACTTAATACTTCTGACCGGAGACAGCCAAGCGCAGACCGTTGAGGGGCAATACGAGGTTGCAGATGCAATCCTTGAGTTTGCGAGGAAAAAGAATGCTAAAATTATCATAACTGTCGGAGGATATAGGAGAGATGTTACAGGCACACCACAAGTATTTGCTTCAGCTACAAGCCCAGAAGTTCTTAAGAAAGCGTTAGATGCGGGTTCTATAAGTAGTCCGCCGGGAAGCCCAATCGTAGGCGCAGCTGGAGTACTGCTTGGGCTTGCAAAATTTAAACAAATCGATGGAATATGCCTGCTAGGCGAGACCCCCGGATACATGCCAGATCCAAAGGCTGCGAAAAGCGTTTTAACAGTTATAATGAGGATGCTTGGCTTAAAGCTCGATTTAACGGATCTGGATAGGGAGATATATAAAATTGCGCAGGTTGAGGAAGAGTTGAGGAGAATCGAGGAGCAGCGCAAGGCTGCTGAGAGAGAGGTTTGGAGGGAAGAGAAGGAGAAAATATCCTACATTGGATAGAACTGAAGGCTGATTCCCAATAGTTTTTAAACTATGAAGTTCTTCTGCCTAACCATATATTTTTGAAGAACCCTTCTATAGTCTTCAAGGTCATTTATTGTGTGATTTATCACACTTATGTATAGGTTTATAGCATCGTATATCTCCTTTTCAGAATCCGCTTCAAGGATATCGCTTTCTATTTGCTCAGATATTAGCTGCGTTAGCTCATTGCGCCTAGAGACAGACTTAAAAGACTCTAAAATCTTTCTTTTAAGCTCATTTACTTCAGGTTTAGGTAAATCTCCTTTAATCACCCGCTCCGCGATCTCGTCTATTGTGTCTTCATCTGAAAGCGGTACGCTTTTTCTAGACGCCACTTCGCCTTTAGGTGTCAAAAATATAACTAGGGGAACACTTTTAACACCATAGTTTTCGGTAAGATCCTCGTTTTCAGGATCCTCAACATCAATCAAATGAACGCGGATGTCAGGCCTCTTCCTCTTAAGCTTCTTCACTATTGGAAGGAGGCTTCTCCTACTTTCATAGAGGTCCGAATAAAAATACATTATTTCAATTTTTTCTTTCTTCACACCGCCCATTTCTCTAAAAACACCCTACTTTACTCAGCAATACTTCTCCTTATATTTAAGCTTCTACTTTACAAATAAAATATGGGATTGGGTTAGGAAATATTGGATGGAATCCTCGTGTTTAAGCCTTCTTGGTTATTTCTTTAACTACACCGGCGGCGATCGTTGTGCCCATGTCTCTTATGGCGAACCTTCCCAGAGGCGGGAACTCCGTGTACACTTCTAGGCATACTGGTCTCACCGGCTCGAATCTGACGAGCGCAGCATCTCCAGTCTTAAGGAAGGCAGGTTTCTCCTCAACTGTTTGCCCAGTTCTCGGATCAATCTTCCTTATAAGCTCAGCAAATCTAACCGCAACCTGCGCTGTGTGAACGTGCATTACGGGCGTGTATCCGGCGGCTATAGCCGTTGGGTGATATATGACTATTATTTGCCCTATGAACTCCTTAGCCACGGTCGGCGGATTTTCTGGATGCCCGCAGACGTCTCCTCTCCTTATATCGGTTTTCGCCAAACCCCTAACGTTGAAACCTATGTTATCTCCAGGCTCAGCTTTCGGTATTCTAACGTGGTGTGTTTCTATAGATTTGACCTCACCTATCTTGCCGGATGGCATAAAGATGACTTTATCGCCTTCCTTCAATACTCCTGTCTCAACGCGTCCAACAGGCACTGTTCCTACGCCAGTTATCGAATATACGTCCTGTATCGGTATCCTCAATGGTTTCTCAATCGGTTTAGGCGGCACCTCGAACAGATCCAGAGCCTCATATAATGTTGGACCGCTGTACCATGGCATATTGGGGCTTGGTTTAACTAGGTTGTCCCCGAGCCATCCAGATACTGGGATAAATGGTACCTTGGCAACGTTATAGCCAACCAGCCTTAGCATCCTGCCAACTTCGTTCTTAATCTCCTCATAGCGTTCCTTACTCCAGTTAACTGTTGGGTCATCCATTTTGTTTACGAGAACAATTATCTGCCTAACTCCTAACGTGAAAGCTAGGAAAGCGTGCTCTCTCGTCTGTCCTCCAGGCCCTATGCCTGCCTCAAACTCACCCTTCTTCGCGGAGACCACTAGGATCGCTGCATCTGCTTGGCTGGCTCCGGTTATCATGTTCTTAACGAAGTCTCTGTGTCCAGGGGCATCTATAATTGTGAAGAAGTATTTTGGTGTCTCAAACTTCAGGTATCGTAGATCTATCGTTAAGCCTCTCTCCCTCTCCTCCTTGAGGTTGTCTAATATCCATGCGAACTTAAATGACTCCTTGCCGAGCTTCTTTGCCTCCTCCTCGTAAGTTTTAACGGTTCTCTCATCGACCACGCCAGCTAGATATAAGAAGTGCCCCATCGTCGTCGATTTCCCATGATCAACATGCCCAATTATTATTAAGTTTAGGTGTGGTTTCTCAGGTCTGCTCATTCTTCATCCTCCACATACATCCTTAATGCTTTGACTTGATTAAAAATCAATCATTCAATTATTTTAAGTTTACTTTTACAGTAAAGGTCTCCATTAGCTTAAGGAAGTAAATTTATTTTCCGTTAATGTGCATTTTAAGCCGGTTTTTCTCTTGAGGTGTAAAGGAATGGGTTAGTTATATCGTCCTTCCAGTCAATATATTTTATGGTGATGTGTCTCTCCGGCTTTATGACGGGTTTAGGCTTCCCGGTGGCTTCAAACCTGAACAGCGAGGATTTATACCAGCATATACCTGGGTTTTTACTGACGGGAAACTTTAATTTTACGGTGAACATCTCATAGTTCGCTGTCTCATATAGCGTTCCATACTTTGAAAAATCCCTAATTATATCAGTTACTATGCAGTTCATTTTTAGGAGCATGAGCTCAACAGCCTTCCACTTTCTAAGAGAAGCCTCAGCGGTCGATAACCCAACATATCCGACTCCACAATCCTTTAAGCAGGCAACCCCCCTTGAGAGAAAGGCTTTAAGCCCGCTTAGGGTTTCTAGAGGCTCCGAGGAGAAAACATCGAAAGCGCCGATAACATCTTTTGGTAGAGGGTTTGAGACATCGTAATGCTGGAACTCTATATCCAGCCCATATTTCCTACGTAATCCATCTATGTAGTCACCAAGCCTCTTATCTATATCCAAGACAAGTATCCTTGAAGGTAAATCAGTCAAAGATAATGCTACGCTAAGTAGGTCGTCGTCGCCTATAAGCACGAAAGATTTTCCATCTAGATCTCCATAGTAATGCATTAAAGCTAGCCTATAGATCACATCCTGCTCGCGCATATAGCCTTGAAAGAAGTTCGCATCAGGCATAGGTCTACCTTTAGTGATCTTAATATATTCTTCCAGAATATCCTTAAATCTTCCGTCGAAAACTATCCTTTTTCCCTCGCATTCATGGCATATTTCGCTTTTGAACTCTAAAGCGCTTCTATTAACCCGCCTTAAACCCTCCTCCGTTAGGTGGATTTTTCCGTCTTTAACGCCTATTAACCCGCTGTCAAAGAGGCCGTTTATAGCTGCCACAAACTCCTTCACGGTATATTGATTTAAGTCAAGCAGCTCCCAAATGCTCCTATCAGACTCCGAGAGAGCTCTAAGTATTTGAACCTCTATTTTTCTCATAGAAATCCCTTCTCAAAATCTTTTTCTCAACATGAGTCGGCTTAAGCTCCTCAATCAATAGATTAAAAGCCCTAAGCGCGGGCTCATCAGAGCCGCACGTGAAGATGTCAAGGGCAACATAACCACATTCAGGCCACGTGTGAACGCTCAGGTGAGACTCACTTAAAATATATGCGGCGGAGACCCCGTGAGGCTCAAACTGATGAAAAATTGAAGAAACAACGTGAAGTCCTGATTTAGAGACAACGCTATCTAAAATAACGCGTAAATCCTCTACTCTCGCAATCTTCCTGGGATCTACTCCCAGGAAGTCGGCGATTATGTGGATGCCCAATTCGAACATCCACCGTTTCTTTTTGATACTCTTCTAGTAGCGCTGTTCTCCGCCGACCACGCATACAGTATTACAAGCCCCTTACTTTCAGTAATTAAATCTTGATCTTTTATAAATATTTCGGACAACTTGTTATTAAAAATGAGGGGCTGGAAATTAAGTGAGATTTAACTTTTCTTTCTTAAATCGCGAGTATGCCCAAAAATGTTTTCATCATTTTCTTGGCTCAAATTTAAGCCCCTATCTTTCTAATCTCTTTAATGGCGAAACCCACGGTACCTGGATCTTTGTGCGGCCCATCGCTGCCAAATACCATTTTATTGGAGCATATTTTAGACAATCATGCAATTACACACAATAGTAAAGAAGCAATGGCGCTATATGGATTCTCCATATAGATCGAGTCTTCTTAAATAAAATAAATCAAGAAAATAAATCAAGCAGGTTTAACAAGAATAAATACATAAAGGGGCAACAAATATTAGATAGCCTTGAATATGCGGGGCAGAGGGTTTAATATTGCCGGTTTTTCTTGAAGATTTAGCGTGTCTAATTAATGATAAGAAGGATTGCTTGAGAGAGAAGATTTTGAGGGGTAGGTTTAATCCATTAGAAGAGGATTTTAGGAAGTATATGGCTGCTCATTGGGTGCCTTTAAAGAATTTAGATCCTTTTTCCGCAAGCCTTAATGATCTTGATATATTGGCGGTTGATTCAAGCGTCTATACAAATCTTCTTTCTAGCGGCGGCATGCTTTACATTATTGGGAGCATGTCGATGAGGCGGAATACTATTGCCGCTAAGAGAATGGATGTTGACGTAATATTTGGTAGGGATAAAGCATCCAGCATCCATGATATTATAATTGCTAAAATGGAGCTTTTAGAGTTTGAGGTGGCGCTTGAAGCTCTGAAAGATGGCTTCAACGGAGACGCGATATTGATTGACGGCTCACTTTATGGGCGGGCTTCTTACCCACCATTGGAACCTAGGATCGATGAGGAGCGCGATGTCCTGCTACGCTACTTTAAGGTTTATAAGGAGCTCCTGGATTTTTGCCGCAAGTCAAACATCCTGCTAATGGGGGTTAGCAAGGAGAGTAGGTCAACATTTTATCGCGATTATTTGCTTCATCTGATCTTTAATGAGAAGCTTAACGCATTGAACATTGACTCCGAAGATAAAAAGTTGCTGAGAGACATATTTTTCAAGATGCTCAGCTCTGAGAGAATAGCATTAGAGAAATTTCAGAGACTTAAGAAAAAGTATGTTGATAGGCTAAACGCGGTTGAAGTAATTTTACAGGAGCTAGCGTCCTCTAGACCAGACTATCAGCTCATAATGAGATGCGTTTCCTCAGTCGGATATGCTCGCCCACTGCTCTTAGGTCCCACAGTTAGAATGGCTAAGCGTCTAAAAGAGTATCGAGAGGACCCTGAAAGATACGTTAAAAAGTATTTTCCGAGATCATCGATGGAGAAGGGTGAAAGCTTTGTCCAATGGGCTTCCGAGGTTCTAAATGGCATCTTGAATTTCCCAAGCTTCATCTCATTTTATATTCTGCTAGATTTAAGGGATTCCCCCATCCGCGTCGACGTCCCCTACTATAATAGGGCGCTCTTCGACGTCGGCTGGCCTGAACCCATTGAAGCTAATATTGAGGATTTGTTGAAAATTATTGTGGCTGGTTACTGCGGATTAAACGTGCATAATATTTGGCTTAAAAATGTTGATGAAAAAGTTAGGTTGAGAAGAAAAGTTATAGATGAAATTTACCTTCCGTTCTTAGAGAAGGTGTTTGGGGAGAAGATAATTTGTGGGAGAGGGTATAGGCGTGTCAAATACCCTTAAGGAAATCGGCATAATTGTTGGTGAAGCTAGCTCAAGCGAATTTTACTTTAGTTCAAAGCCGGAGGAGATGCCTTCAAGATGGGAATACGTCGTCGTCTTCTCGTTAGAGGACATTGGCGGAGCACTAAAAGAGGTTCCTGTGATAGCCCAGGTTCAGGGAATAGTGTCTGCAAGCCAAGCGTTAACGAGAGACCTCGACTTCGATATAACTAAGAAGCTCGTTGAAGCCGGGATTGCTGATAGGAAGGTTTGGTGTAAGGCTAGGATACTCGGATATTTAGGCGAGAACGGTGAGGTTCTCCAGCCGAGGAAGGCTGTCATGCCTGGAAAACCAGTTTATATAGCATCACGAGACCTACTGGAGAAGTTTTACTCATTCCCTAGCGACGAAGCGGTTCACGTTGGGCACCTAATCACCAGGAGTGATGTTCCAATATTTTTGTCTCTGAGAGGTTTTAGAAGGCACCTCGCGATAATAGCTCAGACTGGAGCTGGAAAGAGTTATCTGGCCGGGGTTCTCGCGGAGGAGTTGCTTAGGAAGGGGGCTACTATTGTGATGCTGGATCCGCATGCGGATTACGTTTTCCTTTCTAAAACCGTTGAGGGGGGTAGGCATGAGCTTTCGGATAACATCATTGTTTTTAGGAATCCGGCGAGCACTGGAAGATACTCTGATGCCGATGTTGGCAGGGTTGAGCCTTACGAGGTTTGCTTCTCGGATCTAGATCTAGACGAGATTTGTTTGATTGCGAGGATAAGTGAGCGCTATGTGAATATTAGGAATAGTCTTGAAAAGGCTATCACAAATGTGAGGAGGAGGAAATTGGTTTTCTCGCCCAGAGATATTTTAGAGGAGCTCCAGCAGGCAGATAGCTGGGCTGCTGATGAGAAGGAGAGGGCCGCAGCCCGCGCGGCTCAGAAATATATTAAGCGCATAATTGACATGAGGGTCTTCACTAATGTTTCCACATCTATCGATAGAATGCTTAAGCCCATGCAACTCTCCGTAATTGATCTTTCAGGGCTTGAAGATGAGGTTTCCGACTATATAGCGTACAGGATTTTATCCGAGATCTATGAGAGGGTAGCTGGAGGCGTATTTAAGTACCCTGTCTTCATCTTTATTGAGGAAGCGCATCGATTTATTCCCCCTGAAGGTAAGACTTATTCGAGCACAATTATAAGGAAAATTGCCGCGGAGGGGCGAAAGTTTGGCGTATTTTTAATCCTCATCACTCAACGCCCATCAAAGATCCACTCTGATGCCTTAAGCCAATGCAATAGTCAAATAATTATGCGTATCACCAATCCCGAAGACCAGAAGGCGGTTTCAATAAGCTCTGAGCGTATGAGCCGCGATCTACTGGAGGATCTTCCGGGGCTTAACGTTGGGGAGGCAGTCATTGTTGGCGAGGTGACGAAGGCGCCTGTTATGATAAAGGTTAAGCGGCGTCGCACTCAAGAGGGCGGGGCTGACGTCGACATTATTGGTAAGCTTAATGAGGCTCTCTCTGTAGCGAGCGGAAACACAATAAAAGTGGAAGCTGAGAAATTAAGGAATGAATTAAAAGGATTTTATGATTAGCGTGATGGCTGATGGTTAGAATAGCCCATATCGCAGACACTCATCTGGGCTTCCGCCAATATAATCTCGATGAGCGGGAGCACGACCTCTACAATATTATAGACGAGATAGCCGAAAAGATTCTTGAAGAAAGGGTGGATATAGTTATTCACAGCGGAGACCTTTTTGATTCGCCTAGACCTCCAGCCCAAGCATATTACGCCTTCAAAAGATTTCTCGCAAAGATCAGCGGTAGAGTGAAATTTTTCTCAGTGTTAGGGGATCACGATACGCCGAAACGCCGCGGCATGCCCCCGCAAAAATTGTTTGACGATGAGATTCGTGTTTTAGGGCTTACGGGCGGCGACCACCAGGTGCTGCGGTTAAATGGGCGAGACGTCCTCGTTGCCGGCGTATCGCACTTTAGCCGTCGATACAGGGAGATACTTGTGGAGGAGCTAAAGAAGCTTGACGTTATAGCGGCAAGCCATCAGGTAAGCGTGATAGCTTTACATCAAGCCGTTGACAGATTCTTTCCATTTGAGGAGGTCTTTGAGCTAAGGCTCGACGATTTACCGAGAAACTTCAAGTATTATGCTATGGGGCACCTGCACGCTAGGACGCGCGCCTCCTTCGGGAAGGGTGAGCTCGCTTACTCCGGTTCAACTGAAATTATGAGGAGCGATGAGATAAGCGATTGGGAGAAGCATGGGAAAGGCTTTTATGTGGTTGATTTGAGCGGCGACAAACTGGATGTTAGGGAGGTTAATCTTGAAGGAGTTCGACCACAGCTAGAGGTTAGAATCAAATATGATGCCTTCGACCTGGAACTTAAGAAACTCGTAGAGTTCCTTAAAACCTATTCCGGCAGAAAGTCTCCGATAGCGCATATAATTGTCGAGGGGAAGGAGGTTGACCGCCAAAGGGTTCAGCAGAGCTTAAATAAAGCCTTGCTGGGCAAGGTCTTATATTTTCGCTCTAGAATCATCGAGGAGCCCGAAAAGGAATTTATTGAGCTGAAGCCTGGCGACATTAACATAAGCGCGCTCCTAAAAGAATATTTAAGGGATGAGAAGGTGGCTGAGTTTGGTTACGAGCTCTTCAAAGTTTTAAAGGAGGGTGATGTTGAGGAGGCGAAAAAGATCGCGGACGAATACTTCAGGAGGATGATGAAAATTGATTCTGAGAAGGGTGTATCTTGAAAATTTTATTTCACATAAAAGCAGCAAATTGGAGTTTGACTACGGGGTCAACGTCATTGTAGGTCCAAATGGAGCTGGCAAAACATCGATTCTAGACGCTATAAGCTTCGCGCTCTTCAACGTGCACAGTAGGGGTAAGAATGAAAACCTAGTTCATAGAAACGCGGAGAGATCTAGGGTTTTTGTGGAGTTTAGTGAGGGCGGAGTAAACTACGCTGTAGAGTGGGATATTGATCGTAAGAGAAGGCAGGTGAAAGGCGTACTATTGAAGGTTGAGGATGGTAGAAGCTTTGTCATAGCTAGGGGTGGCGGACGTACAATAATTTCAGAGATAGAGAAGATTACCGGTTTAGACGAGCACCTATTCATGAATTCAGTTTATGTCCAGCAGGGCGAGATTGAAAGGCTTGTTACTGAGACACCGTCTAATAGGAAGCAGATAATTTCAAGGCTTCTTGGAATAGAGGATTTAGAAAAAGCCTACCAGTACATGAGGGAGATTATAGGCGAGTACCAGAACATCGCCTCATATTTGGATGGCGAGTTGAAGAGGAAGCCTGAGGTTGAGAACCGCATGCAGAGCCTAAAATCGGAGATACATGCCTTAGAATCATCCCTTAAATCCGAATCTTTAAAGTTGAAAAGTATCGAGGAAGAAATTAGTGTCCTTGAAAGGCAGCTGAAAGACCTAGACTATAAGAGGGAAGCGTTTGCTGAGTTGAGTTCGAGAGCTGCTGTTTTAGAGGCTAGGATCACAGATTTATCTAGGAGTTTGAGGCAGAAGGAGGCTGATTTAAGGGAGGCTGAGGCTGCTTTCATTAAAGTTGAGAGCTTGAAGGAAGCTGTTGCAAGGCTTCCAGTTATGGAGAAATACTGCAGGTTGATTAAAGCCTTAAGTGAGAAAGAGAGGGAAATGGATCTTGAGCACCAGAAGCTTAAGCATATAGAGGAATTAAGAACTATATTAATGCGTAATGAGAAAGCTTACCAAAACTACTTGGCGAAGAGCGCGGTTCTCAGCCAAAAAATGGTGGAAAGAAGGAGATATGAGGGGTCTAGGGAAGGGCTTACGCGTCTAAAGAAGCTATATGAGGAGATCTTAGAGGAGAAAAACAGGAAGTCTAACACCTTAACGCGCCTGCTTAATGAATATTCCCTTATCTTGGGTGAGACAGTCACCGTAGATAATATTTATTTTCTTCTCGACAAGAGGAGGAGTGAACTTAACTCTTTGAAGGCTGGGTTAGAGGAGAAGGCGAGCATCATAAGAGAGAAGATTGGGAGCATTAAAAGTAGAATTGAGGATCTCGAGTTTAAGATATCTAAGATATCTGAAGCTGATGTTTGCCCAATCTGTGGAAGAACTTTAACCATCGAACATAAGTCGAAGCTTAGGGAGGAGTTTGAGAAGATAAAGCAGGATGGCTACAGGGATATTGTCTCGCTCCAAAATGATCTGAAACATGTTGAATCCGAGAAGAAAGAATGCGAGGAAAATTTAGAGAAGTTGTTAACAATAGACCCTGAAAGATTGTCCGAGACTTTAAACGAGATAAAGGAGCTGGATGAGAGAGTGCGGCAATATTGGCATGAGATGGAGGATTTAAGGAAGAAAGTTGAGTTTCTAGACAAACTGGATTCTGAGATAACAGTGCTTGAAGAGGAAATTAAAGCTTTAGAGGAAGTCTACAGAGAGTATGATGCTGCGAAGCGTGAGCTCAGCAGATGGCCGCCGAGAGAAGAAATAGAGGCTAATCTCGAAAGGATTAACGGGGAGATCGAGGCGCTTTCAAATGAGATAGAGGCTTTATTAACTGGTCTTGGCTATAAGCCAGCTGATCCTGAAAAAGAGCTGGATGATTTAAGGGTTAAGAAGGCTGAGTATGATAGGAATGAGCCCTTAGCGAGAAGATTGGAGGCTTTAAGGGCTGAGGTGCAGAGCTTAATAAGCGAGATTTCAGCTGAAAGTTTAGAGTTAGAGAGAATCAAAGTCTCAATTAAAGAGCTCGCCTACGATGAAAGCCTTCATAGAATGGTGCAGCAAGAATATGAGAAGAAGATTTCTGAAAAAATTAGGCTGGTTGAGAAGATATCTGGTCTAAGAGCCGAGCTGGAGAGAGCTGAAATAGAGAAAGAAAAGTGTGAGGAGGAGATAAAGCGGCTTTCAGAGAGGGAGCGGGAAAAAGCCAAGGTCGAGGAGTTCATTAAAATCCTACAAAACATTAGGAATGCTTTCCATAAGGATGGGGTCCAGCGGCTAATTAGAGCGAGGTCAAGACCATTACTGGAAAGGTTCACGAGGGATTTCCTTGAAAAATTTAACTTAGAGATTTCAGACATTCATATCGACGACGACTACAATATTTCGGTTATCGGCCCCGCCGGCCTCCAAAGTATAGAGCAGATTAGCGGCGGCGAGAGGGTTGCGCTCGCAATATCCCTCCGATTAGCTATAGCCCGTGTCCTCTCAGATAGGGTTGAAGCGATCATTATGGATGAGCCTACAATACATTTAGATGAGGAGAGGCGCAGAGACTTAATCAACATCTTAAGTTCATTTTTTAGGGAGGGCGGGAGGATTATCCCGCAGATAATCGTCATAACGCATCATCACGAGATCGAAGATGCCGCCGACATAATGTATAGCGTAAGTAAGAGGGAAGGCGTCTCAGTAGTTGAGTTAGAGAGATATTCAGATTGAGGCTTAGACACGTAAAGATCAACCTAATGTTGTCAGCGAATAAAGACATAAAGCTATCTATCGATCGAGAGAAGAAAAAGAATGTGATCGCATCTAATTTTACGCTGAATATTCGCTATTAAGCGAACGTTTTCCTAAGCGGTTTTATTGCTTTCATAGCCGCGATCTTTGGCACATAGTAGCTCGCTGCGAGTATGGTTCCCCAAGCCGCGAATGTGGCGGCTGACATGGCTGTCCCAACTATCGCCATTTCATGCAGCATCACAGGTATATCCGCCGGGTTTGCCATAGCTGTCAGTAAAGGCGGCCATGGAACTATTTCACCGTGCCACATGTGCTCTAAAGCCAACAGTATTACGCCTCCCCACAGTAGGGCGTTGAGGATCCAGATCTTCAATTTCTCAGAGAGGTCTCGCGCCGTCCTCTGCATAATAGATGTTATTATCGCTACTGCCATAGGAACTAGGAAGCAAGCCATACTTTCATCCTTCGTAACACAATTTTTATATTTTGTAACACCAATATAAATTTGCTGGAGGGAATGGCATATGTGGCTCATAATCTTAGCGTTTTCAGCCGCTATTGCTACAGCGATCTGGTATTCCAGGGCTGAGGAAGATAAATGTATGCTTAAGATTCTCTGTCTCATGCTCTGGGGTGCTACAATAATGGTTTTGGTAGATCGCGTGATTGGTTGTCTGACGGGTGGCGGAGAATTTTTTGAGCTGACTCCTGAGGCGGCAGCCTTAGGCTTCACGATGCTGACGGTTGCGCTAATCATTTGGGAAGCAATCCTATTGATTAAGGATCCGAAGGGCGTACTCTACGGGAAAGCTGGAGGAAAATGATTTTGTTCACTGGACAACACTACATGTCCGGGCGCTGTAACTTTAACTCTGAAGCACCCGCATGCTTCATACGCATGTGTTCTAAAACTTAGAATTAAATAATTCCCTCCCACATACATTATTTGAATCCTCTTAAAGGGATGATGGTGTTGAAAGCTGATGCCGGATGGTTTTTCAGGAGAATATTAGAGTTTATGCTCGCCGCGATAAATATTGCTCCATCCATAACGGTGATAATTAATCCATTGTTTTTCATAATGTTTCTTCCAGTTGGAGCCTACGCTATCCTAGCTTGGCCCTGGTCTCTCCTTAAAGATATTCCGGATCCTTTTCATCCAGGTGAGAGCTTATACTGGTTAACGTATGCTATAAAGATTGATGAGGAAAACGTTTTTCTCCCATCTCTCTTTAGGTGGGGGGTAGTGGATTTATCTCTTCTGGCGGCTGGCTTAGTATTTTTTCTAGCAGCCTTCATATTCTGGTTAATAAATCTAAGTAGGGGCGGGGGCTTAATTACTAGCGGAGTTTATGGGGTTGTTAGGCACCCGCAGTACTTAGGGATAATTCTCCTAACCCTTGGAGTAACTATTAGAACGCTTAGACCAGCGTCCCTCATAGCGTGGATAACTCTGCTAACCGGATACTTGATTTTGGCTAGTCTGGAGGAGAAGAATTTACTTAAAATTTATGGTGAAAAATACGTGGAGTACTCTAAGAGAACGGCTTTCATCATACCGTACCTGAAACCCAATTTGCCGAGCTGGCTCTCTCCGGAAAAACCATATAGATACATGCTTCTCGCAGTTATATGGGCTGCCCTAGTGGTCACCGTAATGGTTTATATGAGGGATAGGGTCTTCGCGTTAAGGAGCATATCCCCACGTGGATTGGGCTCAATCTAGCTACCGTGGTTATGAAACTCTTATTGTTTTGGGATTGCTCTACCCGCTATCGCTTGAGGACTCTTAAATGCATCAGATATATTTATGGGCTGTTTTCTTTTTGATGTTCGCTCGGGTTGTTTGTATGCTCTGGGGTTGTAAATGTTCTTTTTCGTCTTGAATGTGCTTGAGCGCTGTGAGGTATGTTGACGCTGTATGCTTGTCCAGAAAAGCCTATAAACTCTTACGTGGAAGATAACCTTGAAGTAGGGATGAGCTCTGTGAGCCCGGCGAGGGGGACACCTTGCGCACGCTGCTTCGCCACAGGGAGCTGGATGAACCGCGGGCAACCGCTGGAGACACGCTCCCGCAGGCGGGGCAGAGGAAGAACAAGCCGTTGAGAGGTAGATGG
>JAWBZG010000007.1:0-33502 GCA_038866525.1 Bathyarchaeia archaeon | reverse complement strand
GCTAAAACCTCAAGAATATAAAAAAGGGCGAGGGAAATATTCCGGAGCGAAGCGTCAAAAAATTTTGGAAACCTCGAGATAATAAAGTGTTCTTTGAAGCGTAAATCCCCGAAGTCTCCTAGAACTCTCCTTATCAGATTCCATCTAGTTTTATCAACCGTGAAGAGCGTAACCTCATAGCCGGCTTTAGATAAAACCTTAATGAAACCTAAGCAAACCCTCACAGCCCCACCAAGGTAGTTTAGTGAGGGGAAAATTACGGCGGCCTTCGCCTTCATACTAGATTCCCACTTACAGAAAGCTAAATAAACATAATCCTTTAAAAAGTTAAAAGTAAAAAAGGCTTCAAATCGGAGACAACCAATAACAGTGGCATCCAACATGAAAAAGTTGGGAGCGCGGATTTGGGGAAGCCTAAAAAGATTTAAAATTCTAGGGAAAGAGATCGCCGAGATAAGTATTTTTAAAGGGAGAAGTGCTGACGTGTTAGTTTTCATTCCTATCTTAGCCTACACCGTGATCTTCTCACATTATACGTTGCTTAAACATTATACGTTCGCCAGTTTCGCGTGGGATCTCGGAATATTTAACCAATCCCTCTACACGACTCTTTATTATGGAAAACTCCTATTCTCCACAGCGGAGCTATTTATGAATCCCTCAGGCTCATATTTAGCGACGCATTTCAGTCCAATCCTATTCATTCTACTACCATTTTACGCCATATATCCTTCGGCAGAGTTCCTGCTGGTCGCCAAATCCTTCATCTTAGCTCTGGGAGCTCTGCCACTATATTTTTTAGCGAAGGAGATTCTTGGAAATAGGAAAGCCGCCTTCATTTTGTCGATAGTTTACTTATTGCATCCTGGGATTCAGGGCTCCAACTGGTTCGACTTCCAGCAGCAG
The DNA here is from genome assembly GCA_038866525.1 of Bathyarchaeia archaeon. Lineage (GTDB taxonomy): Archaea > Thermoproteota > Bathyarchaeia > Bathyarchaeales > DTEX01 > DTEX01. The sequence goes on along the minus strand of JAWBZG010000007.1, from coordinate 32,596 downwards.
ATATTTATACCTGTCCTCACATTCTCATCAGTCTTCTTCATGGTTAAAGAGAGGTGGAAGGCTTACTTCGCATCAACCGCGCTGTCGCTCATGATATCCGAGCATACAACGCTCGTGATTCTAGCTCTATCAACCTATTATCTGCTGACAAGCAATGTAAGGAGGATCCCCCAGCTATTTAGGTCGCTGAAAATGGCGCGAGAGACATCTCTAGTTGTAACAATACTGATGTGTCTCTTCTCCCTATATTTATCCGAGTACGTAAAGGGTTTATTCCCAATTAGATCAGAGTTCATAGAAATGTATAGGGCTGTAGGTGCTTACAGGATTCTAGGCTTTAAGGGGGAATCGCTCCTCTATCTACTAGTTTACTTGATTTTAAATCCTGGTAAAGCTTTAAGCGCTCTTTCCTATGATTATGCGATGAAAATAATCTATATTGTCTTCTTATTCGCACCCCTCGCCTTTCTACCCTTTGGAAGCAGCATGACGATAGTTACGTTCGCTTTACTGCTACCGTTCCTAGTCTCAAATTACTCAGCCTACTATAAGATTGGATCCCACTACTCCCTATATGTTATGACGCCCATATTCCTAGCGGCAATCCACGCGCTATCTGGTAGAACAAGGAAAGATGTTGACAGCACACTAAAAATAATAATGGTTTCATCACTCATATTCATAATTTCAACGAGCCCAATAAGCCCGCTGTCCTCTCCGCTTGTAGAGGCAAATATACTATGGTATCCTAAATCAAACATAGAGGTAAGTATTGAGGTGGAGAGGCTGCATGAAATGCTGGGGAGCATTCCGAAAAACGCATCAGTGTTAACGCAAAACCACATATTCCCTCATGTCTCAAGCAGGATAAACGCTTACGTGCTGCCACCATCTACTGGAACGGAAGAGCAAAAGGAGTTTCTGAAGAACTACGTTAGGGATCTGATAGATAAAAGCGATTACATAATACTTGACATAAGGCTTAGAGATTACTGGACGCAATTCGCCTTAAATGAGATCTTAAATAGCGAAGTTTTCGGACCATACGCCTTTACAAGATGGGCAATCCTGTTTAAGAAGGGTTACAGCGGCTTAGCGCAGATGTTTTACTCCAGCAAAGAAATGGTTTTCCCAGCCGAAAGCCTCAAACTTAATTTTGGAAAGTTAATTAAGGACGATACATCCAGGTATGGAAGGGTAGCCTTCTGTTCTAAGGGCTCAAAGCGGGGCGTCTTCATTTACGGCCCATACATCTTCCTACCCAACGGAGTGTACAATGTGACCTGGAGAATTAAGTTTAATCAGCATAGTGAGGGATATTTAGCAGCTCTCGAAGTTACGGAAAAGTTCGGTGACGTGAGCATAGCTAGAACCCATATATATGGGTTCGACGTGGAGCCTAACAGGTGGAACAATGTGACCGTGTCTTTCGGGGTTAACAAGACTAAAACATATGTCGAATTTAGGGTCTACTCGACTGGAGCAGCGGACATAAGCGTTGACTACATCGTTCTTAAGCAAATCTCCGGCGAGATGGGTGAGCCCTTCATCACAAGAACATTCAATTATAAGGATCTAAAGTTTAATGGAAGGGTCACTGATGAAGGTTTTCTATTGCGGTCAGCCATGGATGAAGAGCGTGCGTGGAGCTTTTGGTTCGGGCCATACGTGCATCTAAGCCCAGGAAGATATAGGGTCACATTTAATCTTAAAGTTACTCCTAACCCGGAGGTTAACGGTAAAATCATCAGGCTGGAGGTTACGAAGAATTATGGGGAAGATATAGTGATGGGCGAGGACATATATGGGAGAAATATAATTGAGAACGCGTCCGGCTCGGGATGGAGCAAAATAAAATTTGAGTTCAATTTGGATGCGCCGGCGGAGAACGTTGAGTTTAGGGGCGTGGATCCCTCAGAGAACTACGACATATTCTTAGCCTACATACTCCTAGAGAAGGTTGGTTAAACACCTTTAGCAGTTAATTTTTTATCTTGTTTACATGAATCTAATATTTGGTTGTTAGGGGGCGAATGAATTAACCCCCGACGATATCGCGGGAAACAGTGGAAGGCGGCTTATAGGCAGCTTCATTAATTGCTATTTAGGGTGCTCTAAAGATAAATATGTTAGGTGGGCAGCCTCCTCAGGGGGAGCCGTCACCAGCATTCTAGCATTCATGTTAAGAGAGAAACTGATAGACGGAGCTCTGGTTGTGAAGATGGATGGGCTGAAACCGAAACCATTCATAGCGAAAAACCCGGATGAGCTCATCGAGGCTATGGGCTCAAAATATTTACCCATACCCATCAGCGCTAACCTTAAAGACCTACTGAGCTCTGAGGGTAAGTACGCTATCGTTGGGCTTCCATGCCACATCAGGTTTCTCAAAAGAGCTTTAACCGAATCCAAGTTTTCACGAAAGCGTGCACGTATAGTATTGCTCCTCGGCCTATTCTGCTGTAGAGTTATAAGCCCGCCAGGCTTCAAAGTTTTACTGCGCAAATTAAATGTTAAGGAGAACGAGGTTAAAGAGTTTAGGTTTAGAGGTTATGGGTGGCCCGGTAAACTTTATGTGAACCTTATTGATGGAAGAAGTATATCTATGCCTTTCTTCAGCTACTGGCGTCCCCTCTACTCACCATACTTTTTTACACCTAGGGCGTGCATGTTTTGCTCCGATATGACTAATGAGGAGGCTGACGTATCTTTCGGCGACGCATGGCTACCGGAAATCATGAAGATAGATAGCTTAGGCGCATCCATAATTATATCTAGGACGGATTGGGCTGATGAGATTCTGCAGGAAGCTCAGAGGAAAGGCTTCATTAAGTTGACTAGGATAGGGGAGAGGGAGGTTATTAGAGCGCAGTGGCGCCCCCTATTCTTCAAGAAGATAACTCTGCCGATGCGCCTTATGCTGATGAAGCACGAGAGATATGGCTTAAAGATAAGTTCCATGGGATTTTTACTCAGCCTTATTTGCGCCATCCTCCAGGTAACAAACATAAAATTCTCTGAATCGCGTTTAGGAGCGCATATAATAGAGAAGATGCCCCTCAAATTACTGTTATTCTACGCGACCCTACATGCAATCCTTGAATATTTATCGTGGAGGCAGATTATGGGGTGAAAGTTCACATAATTGGCAACATTAACCCGTTGAATAACGGTTGGAGGCTACTGTTTATAAGCGTCACAAGATTTCTATCAGCCAAGTTCCCCAATATAGAGTTTACGAAGGAATCTTTGCTTCCGCAGATTGATGAAAAACTTAACCCCACATGTAGATGCGTTAAATCGATGAAATCGTCCGTAACGCTCTTAGTCAGCACGCTTATAAGAGCGCTCTTCTGGAGGCTCCTTAAACCGCTTAAAATCAATGCTGCGGCGCTGTTTAATGAGCCGCTAAGATACTATTATGAGGCAGACGTGATCATAGATTTGAGCGGAGACGGCTTATGCCCCCCTCAAAGCAAAGGCTTCTGGTACTCCGTGGCGAAAGTGCTCTTCAAGCTTGCAAATTTGGCATCAATCCTCATAGCGATAGTTTTAGGTAAGCGAGTGATAATTTACTCCGCCTCCATCGGGAATCTTGGGATACTTATCCCTTTGGCAAGCTTAATTCTAAATAACGTTGATCTGATAGCTGTCAGAGATCACGAATCAATGGAATATTTGAGGAGGATTAAGGTTACTAAACCAGTTATCTACTTTGCTCCGGACGCTGCCTTCAGCCTTCAAATACCTAATAAGAATAAGGCGCTAAAGAATGGGCATATGCCGGTTATCGGCTTTAACCTAAGCACCGAAGCCGTCCAGCATTTCCACCGCGTCGATCTTCAACATTTCGCTAGGCTAATTGGCTCCATAATCAGCGATATTTCTGAAAGTCTAAACGCAACCGTTATGCTAATTCCCTTCTCCCTAGGAGGCCCCTTCAAGCATGATGATGATAGAATAATTCTCAACGAGGTGCTTAAGCATACTGCTGGAGGAAACATTTCTATTATGATGGATAAGGATCCATTTTCAACGGTGAACGCTATATCTAGATGCAATATATTAGTAACTATGAGGATGCACCCCGCCATAATTTCCCTTCTCTGCGGGGTTCCTCCGCTGGTAGTGTCGCATAGCCCTAAATTTCAGGGGTTAATAAAATTGATTGGAATCAGAGATCTACTATGCACGCTTCCTCAAAGCGACCTCGCTTCTCTAAAAGAGAAGATTTTACATGTATGGAGGAACAAGGATGTTTTATGCGCTCAAATAGAGAAGAGAGCTGGCGACTTAGTGGCGGCAAGCCTCAATGGTTTAGAGAGGATGGCGCTAATGCTGCGTGAAATTGCCGGATGCCGGCAGCATCCTTAAAGAGGTCAATATGCTGTTCCGCCACTTTGCTCCAAACCCTATCTCTAAACTTATTCCTCAAATTCCTTCCAATCCTCCTTCTGAGACCGGCATCCCTCGCTAGTAAGAGAAGGGCTTCAGCTAGTTTCTCCGGGTTATCAAATTCGATCATTATGCAGTCTTTCCCATCTTCAAGGTCAGCCGTAAACTTCGGTACCCTCCCACAGATAATGGGTTTACCATACATCGCAACCCTTGCCAGAGAACCGCTTGCCTCAATATAGTGGCTCCCTACCGATGGGAGCACAATAATTTCACTATTCCATATGAGATTATCTAGAGTTTTTTCGTCAATGAAGCCTGTGAAAATAATGTTTCCCATACCGTCCCTCAGCCTCCTCCTTAACGCCTCGAAATATTTCCCGTTATCATGCGCATGTCTTCCACCAACAATTATCAAGGAGGATTTTGGGTATACTGCTGAGAATATTTTAAAGGCTTCAATCAAGTACTCAATTCCCTTAGATTTCCTAATGAAGCCCAGCGACAGTATTTTGATGCCTTCATCCCCCAAAATTTTTCTAGGCTTCCTCGCTGCCTCTTTTACGCCGTGAGGTATGACGAATATTTTCCAGAGATCCTTATTCAGCGAATACAGGTTTCTCAAAACCCACCTCATCAAGTTGTTGTGCACGATTACCATACTGGAAAGCTTCACAATAACTCTCGTTAAAAGCATAACAATTATTCTGGCTATGAAGTTGACCATGGACCTTTCATGCAACCTAGGTCTCCCCCCTATCACCGTGTGGATAGTCACTATGATCGGTCTCCTAGTCAAACGTAAAAGGAGGAGTAATAGCGGAAATAGCAAGGGGCAAATCTTATCGCCGTAAAGTAGCCATCCATGCTGCAGATGAATGATGTCGGGCTTCTCCGCAAGCACCCTACTAAAGATTTTAAATGGGTAAGTTATGCTCCCCCTCCTCCAGCACCTCACAACCCTACAATCCCCCTCTACCCCGGATCCCTCCTCCCCTGAATCAATAATATTTGCTAAAACTTTAACCTCCACCTTCTTACCAATTTGCCCATATAACTGGGCTGAATAAAGGGATATGCCGTCAGGGTGCGGCGGCCACGTTGTAACGGCGCATATTTTCACAAGCTCACACACCGGAAACTTGAGTTATGCTCAATTTTTCGAAGTAAATCTCAGCGGAATTATATGCGTAGACCGATATTTCTATGGGCATAGGCTTCTTAATTTTGAAGCTAAAGCTTAAGTCCCTCCACTCGTTAGGGGGCAGCTGGTCTCCGTAAAATTCTTTAACCAGAATCTTCATTTCGCCAGGTTTAGTTCTAACCTCAACCCTGATAAACATGTCTGAAGTAGACGAGGTTTTCATTAGGCTTAATGTAACGTTGTATCCGCCGGGCGGCAGATATCTAAATGGGGTCCTAAAAAACAATGTGGGTTGATCGGCAGGCTCATAGGTCAACACGTTCATCATGGTAGTTCCATTCCTAATTGAAGTTATTTTTCCAGACGAATCCAAAACATCGTAGATCCCATAGTTAAATCTTACACCGCTAAACTTAACTTCCCCACCATATCCCCTCTTATAAAGTATAACCCCCTTCATATTTAGGACTATCCCGTAATCATCACCGATCTCTACATCGCACCACCTAGGCGCCGTATGAACTGGTCTCGGTAAGATGACATCATACCACCATGAGTAGACGTTTATGAGCACATAGTCAACCCCATTAACGAAGTATGGGTAGACTTCAAGCCTGTTACATACATGTGGATAAACATCAGGCATTATAGATACCGATGCGTTTGGCGGTATCTCTTTCAGCGCCAGCCACACGGCCTCCTTCGCCCCATCATATTCAAATATTCTGGCTGGCATTCCGGGCAGGATTAGGAGGGATGAGGTAAGCAGCATTATTGCTATGGTGGCGGCGACTCTACCCGTAATATTATCGTTGGCAGCGTTGGCTCTTATCAGCTTCTTTATTCCGTCTAGAGCTGCGACGAAGATGAACGGTGAAACAAAGGCTGGATACTGGGTTTCAATCGAGTAGTAAAGTGGGTTTATTGAGAGGAGGCTTGCGGCTAACCACGGCGTAGCCATAATTAGCGCAAGCGGTTCAAAAAGCGGTATGAAGGCTAATGGTCCAAGCAGGGAGACAATGTATAGGAATTTTCTCTGCCCATCATTAAATAAAATGTTTAGTGCTTTGAGAGGTTTAGCCAAAACATTGGAGATTATTTCAGCGGGGCCGCTTCCAAGCTCCCCCCACTCCCACTTTGTCTTTAACGCCTGAGGATTAAAATATGTGATCATGGAGCACGCTAAAATAAACCACAGGATCCCCGTAGCTAACAGAATTATTGAGAAAACAATGTTTCTGCTGATCTTCCTCCTTCTCAGCGCGTGTAATGTTTCTCTCCAATCTGCAAGTAGCACGTAGATTGATGCTGCCGAAACTATTAGTGAGACAAACTCGTTAACGGTTAATGCCAGAATCATGAACAGGTATGACTTTACGTAATTCCTTTTCCTAAAATAGTGTAGGGCGAAGAGAAATAGGGCTGGCAGAAAAGACAGTATGTCGAAACTCAATATGGGGGTGAGGGTTGGGGGGTAAACCAGGTAAGTAGCCGACAAAAGAATAATGAGTTTTCTGCTAAACCCGTTTTCGCGCATAATCCAGTAGAGCGGAACCAACCCTAAGGAGATCGCTAACGGTCTAAGGATAAGCAATGTTATGGGGTTCTGGTATAGGGCGTAAACTGGTACGAGAAGCAGTAAGAACGGCGTGAAATGTATGCCGAAAAGGCTTCCCGAAGGATTTCCGGCGAGCTCAGCGCTATAATACAGCAGCCTCCCATGGTTAAGTGTACTGTACAATGCTTGAGCGTAAATTCCTAAATCCCACGCATTAGTGTAAAACGAATAGTGTCCTCTTATCGCTAAACTGGAGACTATAGCTGTGTGCACTGTCGCCATTACAAACAGTATAAAGTAGTCTGAGCGAACAATGGGCTTGCAGCTACGTATACTGAGCCGCCTACGCAGCCAATTTAATTTCATCAAAATCATATTTAGGTTTCTTCCAATTAAACCTCATATAACATTAAATTTCTCTAAAAGCTTCAGCCACCTTTCAAAGTACAGCTTTCTATCAAACGCTGCTGCTCTCTCAACGCAGCGTTTTCTCATGTCTGATGGATAACCATTCCTCCATAGATCTAAGGCTTTCTTAACAAAGCTCTCATCATCCTTTACAAGCCATCCACTCTCACCATCAATTATATACTCCCCCGGCCCCTGCATGCCATAGGTTAACGTCGGGGTTCCGCACGCCATACTTTCAAGCGGAATGTAGCCGAAGGGTTCGTGTGTAAACGGGAATATGGTGAAAAGAGCATTTGAATACGCGTCGACCAGCCTGCTCGTAGATATTCTTCCCATGAAATCGATGTTTGGGTGTTTTAGCAGCCTCCTATCGATAAATGATGTTTTTGAGCCAAAAGCCTTAATTTTAACGCCTAAATCCGCAATCGCTTTTATTACCTGGAATTTCGTCTCCTTACCAAAATATGTTAAAACGTAGTCTTCAGATGGACTGCTTGTTGAGGGCTGGAAAACATTCCTATCGAGCGGAGGATACATAATGTCATGTATATGTAAGCCAAACTTAGAATACATTTGAGCGCAAAACTTTGAGTTAGCGATGGTGAAAAAAGATTTTCTACTGGCATACTTAATGAGTTTCCCATCAAGATGCTCGAGCACTGGGTTTAGAATACTGTAAGCTACCTTAAATCCTGTTGAAAAATGATGTAATATATCTCTTAGCGCTGTGGAGGGAGGACCCTGCAGATACCAGAAAATTGACGGAGCAAAGATGACATGCGAGAAGTTAATTGCCGCCGGATAGTCGTCTTTAATGTGTCTCGAGTTTAGTCTGAGCAGAGCCTCATGAAGCCATATTTCGAACCAGAGAACTGATGAATCATGCACGCTTGAAAAATGCCTTACATTTAAGTTCACTGTCTTTATGTTTCTCTTATGGAGCTCGTATTCAGGTTTCTTTAGGATTAGCGGTGATACTATTATTACATTATGCCCTCTAACAACTAAATCTTCAGCTAAATATACGGCTGGTCGGACGGATCCCTCCAACGTAGTTATCACATCGCATAATATTCGTATATCCAATTAACCTCACACTATCATTTGCTCGCTCCACTACCACAGATATATTTTTAGTTGGTTTCTAGTTTCTTATAAGATTTAAGGATATTTATTGGGCTGAAAAGAGTTAAATAATTGTTTTCTTTCCCTTTTATTGAGATGAGGAAGCCGTCCCAGACTGACCGTTGGAATGAAGACTTCACGACGGGCTGATCAAAACAAAAATATTTTTATTGTTGGGCGGATTCTTTTCCTCTGAGAAAAGAGGAAGCTTTAAGTAGTTGATTTCCTATGTTCGAATGGATGCTATTAGTGGTGGTGATGTAGAATGGAATATATCTATGCTGCAATGCTGCTTCACAGGGCTGGTAAGCCCATAGATGAAGAGAATCTGACAAGGGTCCTACATGCGGCTGGGGTTAACGTAGACCCAATTAAAGTTAAGGCTCTTGTAGCGGCTCTATCGGAGATAAATATTGATGAAGCCATAAAGTCCGCACCAACATTTATGCCCATAGCTGCCCCGATAACTGCTGCTCCGCCCGCAGAGACTCCGAAAGCGGAGGCAGAGAAGCCTAAGAAAGAGGAAGAGAAGAAGGAGGAGAAGAGGGAGGAAGAAGCTCTAGAAGGGCTTGCGGCTCTATTTGGATAGATCGCTAGCGCTGCAACCCTGCTGAGAGGATCGGTTGCTGGGCTAAATAGCGGAGTCTTTAATCCGATAAATGTGATTCCGCTCCTCATGCTTAAATAGCTCTTTTACGCTAACTTTATTTTTCAGCAAACGCTCTTTCCAATTAATGGATTTTAAGGTTGAGGGTAAATAGATGCGCTTTGGCGAGGATGAATATAGGCTGCCCTTCTTCCTAGAGAACGGTTATCTTAGAAAGCGCTGTTCACGATGCGGCGACTTCTTCTGGACTCTAAATCCGGATCAAGTGCTTTGCGGTGAATCGAACACGTATGGTTGCGCTGAATACACGTTTATTGGTGAACCCCCAACCAATAGAGCCTATACTTTAGCTGAGATGCGCGAGCTTTTCCTCTCATTTTTCGAGGAAAGAGGTCATAAGCGCATAGCACCATACCCTATAGTTGCAAGGTGGAGGGACGATCTATATTTTACCAACGCAAGCATAATAGATTTTCAACCATACGTGACTGAAGGAATAATCCCGCCGCCGGCAAACCCTCTGGTCATAAGCCAACCATGCGTCAGGTTCCCTGATCTAGAGAACGTTGGACCGACCTTCGGTAGGCATTTGACAATATTTGAAATGGGTGGGCACCACGCATTCAATTACCCGGATAAAGAGGTTTACTGGAAAGATGAGACCGTACGCTTCCACCATGAGTTCGTGACGAAAGCCCTTGGAATCAAGCCGGAATACATTGTCTACAAAGAGGGTATATGGTCTGGTGGCGGAAACGCTGGTCCAGATGTGGAGAGCATTATATGTGGGTTAGAGGTTGCGACACTAGTGTTCATGAAGTATAAGGTTGTTGGCGAAGACTTCATTGAACTGCCGATAAGAACCGTTGACACTGGCTACGGCATAGAGCGCTTCACATGGCTTTCACAGGGCTCTATGAGCTGCTTCCACGCTGTTTACGGAGAGCTGCTGGATAAGATTATGGGGCTGGCTGGGGTGAGGGATGTTGACAGAAAGCTTCTAGCGGACTTTGCTAGGCTGTCCGGCTTAATAAGCATATCTAAGAGCGTCAGCCGGAGCGAGAATTGGAGGCGTATAGCCTCTAGGCTTGGGGTTGACGCTGGCGAGCTCCACAATATAATTAATCCGGTGGTAGATGTATTCGCTGTCTTAGACCATACGAAATGCTTAGCTTTCATGCTCTCTGAAGGCGTCGTTCCATCAAATGTTGAGGAGGGCTATTTGGCTAGGCTACTTGTTAGGAGAACTTATAGGCTTCTGAGAAACCTTGCCATAGAGAGGTTTATGCCCGACATAGTTGACATGCAAGTATCATACTGGTCTAAAGATTTTCCGCATCTGGCTGATATGCGGGATGAAATCCTAGAGCTCCTTAAGATTGAGGTTGAGAAGTATGAGCGGACGCTTCAGAGGGGTAGAGAGCTAGTTAAGCGTATGGTTAGGGATATTAGGGCTAGGGGTGAGGATTCTATTCCAATCGATAGGCTTGTCGAACTATACGATTCGCATGGTTTAACGCCTGAGGTTGTAAGTGAAGTGGCGGCTTCAGAAGGCTTCTCTATAAATGTTCCAGAGGGCTTCTATAGTTTCGTGGCTGAGAAACATGTATCTTCCACAAAACCAGCCTACAAAATGTCTGAGGAAATTGAGGATTTAGGTATAGATTTCTCAAACCTGCCTGAAACTAAGCCGCTATACTATGAAGACCCATATATGAGGGAGTTCACGGCGAAAGTCCTGAGGGTTTCAGGCAAATGTGTCGTGCTTGATAGGACGGCGTTTTATCCTGAAGGCGGAGGACAGCTATCTGACACAGGTTTCCTAGAGTTCAACAGTGTAAGAGTCAACGTTCATAGCGTTAAAAAGGCTAGCGGCAACATAATAGTCCACTTTATTGAGGGTGAGGCTCCAAAAGAAGGCGCTGAGGTTAAGGGCGTAATAGACTGGGATAGACGCGTAAGTTTAATGCGGCACCACACGGCGACGCATATAATTATGGGCGCAGCTAGGAGGGTTTTAGGCGAACATGTCTGGCAGGCTGGGGCGCAAAAAGAGGTTGAGCAGGCTAGGCTGGACATAACGCATCCGAAGAGGCTCACTAGGGAGGAGGTTAACCGCATAGAGGAGCTGGCTAATGAAGTAGTCATGAGGAACATTCCCGTCGAAGTTTTCTGGATGCCTAGGGATGAAGCCGAAAGAAGATATGGTTTCCGCCTCTATCAGGGTGGAGCCGTTCCTGGAAGAGAGATCCGGGTCGTTAAGGTCGGCGACTGGGAGGTTGAAGCATGTGGTGGAACACATTGCAAATCGACGGGTGAAGTTGGCTTAATAAAGGTGGTCCGAACTGAGAGGATTCAGGACGGGGTTGAGAGGATAATATTTAGCGCAGGGCTTCATGCTTTGAGGAGGGTCCAGGAGATTGAGGCGAAGATTGTCAGGGCATCCGAGCTCCTAGATGTTCAAGTGGAGAGGGTTGACGCGGCGCTTGAAAAGATATCTAGTGAGTGGAGAGGATTGAAGCGTGAAAGGGAGCATTTGATGGATAAGGTCGCTAGATTCATGGCTGAGAAATATATTTCGTCAGCTAAGAGTGTTGAAGGCTTAAAGGTTGTGTCGCACATAATTGATGCTAGAGAAGCCGACGTAGATTTACTCATTAAAGTTTCAAATGAAATTGTTAAGATGGATCCATACGCTGTAACTGTTTTCATCTGCACAGATAGGGATGCTAGGGCCGTTGTAAGGGTTGGAAGCGAAGCCCTGAAAGTGGGAGTGAACGCCGCTAAAATCGCTCAGAGAATTGGGCAAATTATTGGAGGTGGGGGAAGCGGGAAAATGGATTTCGCGCAGGCTGGGGGCTTAATGGTTGAGAATGTGCCTAAAGCTTTAGAGGAGGCTGAATTAACTATATATAGAGCCGTTAAAGGGGAATGATTATGGCGCAGCAGTCCATTGACTGGAAGGTTATTGAAGAAAAGTGGAGGAAAAAGTGGGAGGAGTCCCGCTTATTTGAGGCTGACCCAGATCCTAAGCGTAAGAAGTGCTTCGTCACCTTCCCCTACCCTTACATGAATGGTCCGCTTCACGTCGGTCACGGCTTCACGGCTACAAGGGTGGATGTATATGCTCGGTTCATGAGGATGAGGGGCTATAATACGCTTTTCCCATGGGCTTGGCATTGGACCGGTGAGCCAATAGTTGGCGCCTCGCTGAGATTAAAGATGGGCGACAAGGATTTGATAAGAGCCCTCAAAGAGATAGATCGCGTTCCAGATGAAGAGCTCGAGAAATTCGTTGACCCAGTGTATATGGCGAGGTATTATACGCGTGAAAGCAGGGAGGTTGTTAAGAGGATGGGTTTCTCGGTTGACTGGCGCAGAGAGTTCCACACAACGATATATGAGCCCACATACAGCAAGTTTATTGAATGGCAGTATGAGACTCTCAGGGATCTAGGGTACGTTACCAGAGGAACGCATCCAGTTGTCTGGTGCCCCTCATGCCAGAGCCCAACAGGGGATCATGATAGGCTTGAGGGCGAAGGGGTTTTCCCGGAAGAATATATTCTTATAAAGTTTATCTTCGGAGACGGCTACCTCCCAGCGGCAACGTTTAGGCCGGAGACAATATTCGGCGTAACTAACATGTTCATAAACCCGGACGCAACATACGTTGAGGCTTTAGTTGATGGCGAGAAGTGGATAGTGAGTAAAAGCGCTGCCTTCAAGCTATCTGAGCAGCTTAGAAAAGTTAGCATTTTAAGGGAGTTTAAGGGGAGGGAGATAATTGGCAAATTCTTCAAGGATCCGATAAACGGCAGGGAGCTCCCCATTCTTCCAGGATGGTTTGTCGACCCTGAAGCGGCTACAGGCGTGGTCTACAGCGTTCCAGCCCACGCCCCAGCCGACTGGATAGCTTTAAGAGACCTTATAAATAAGCCAGAGGTTTTAGAAGGATTCGGTATATCGCCCGAGTTAGTTAAAGGAATCAAGCCTATCTCGCTTATAAGCGTTGAGGGCTTTGGGGATTACCCGGCTATAGAAATAGTTGAGCAGATGAATGTGAAAGATCAGTTCGACCCAAAGCTTGAGGAGGCGACGTCAATAATATATCGGAAGGAGTTTCACATGGGCGTCCTAAAACCCATATGCGGCAAATACGCTGGGAGAATTGTTAGGGACGTTAAAGCCCAAATAATAGAGGATTTTAAGAGAGCTAGAATCGCTGACTCAATGTACGATTTGCCGCAGAGGGTTGTCTGCAGGTGCACAACGAGATGCATAGTGAAGATCTTAGAGGATCAATGGTTTCTGAGATACTCTGATCCTGAATGGAAGCGCTTAGCGCATGAAGCAATAGACTCAGCTAAAATATTCCCTGAAACTGCTAGGGCGTACTTCCATGATAAAATAGATTGGCTTAGGGACTGGGCTTGCGCTAGGAAAACCGGTTTAGGGACACCTCTACCCTGGAGCCCCGACTGGATAATTGAGACGCTGAGCGATTCAACAATCTACATGGCTTTCTACACGATAGTTAAACATATTAGGAGGCTTAACATTAAGCCTGAGCAGCTAACCAGAGAAGTATTCGACTATATTCTCCTAGGGAAAGGAGACCTTGAAGACGTTTCTAGGCTCTCCGGCATACCGGTTGAGGTTCTCCGCGATATGCGGGGCGAGTTCTTATACTGGTATCCAGTCGACTTAAGGGTTTCAGCTAAGGAGCTAGTTCCAAACCACCTGTCATTCTTCATATTCCAGCATGTTGCCCTCTTCCCGAAGGATCTTTGGCCTAAGGCGATAGGCGTCAACGGCGTATTAACGATTGAAGGGCAGAAGATGTCTAAATCAAAGGGTAACTTCTTGACTCTAAGGGACGCTGTAGATCGCTTCGGCGCGGACGTCGTTAGACTAACGCTCATATTGGCTGCGGAGAACATGGATGACCCGGATTGGCGCGATGAGAGCGCTAGAAGTATCGATGCGAGGCTGAGATCGCTCTACACGTTTGTAAATCAAGTTGCAAATATGTCTGGTGAAGACGCCGCTAAAAGTATTGACAGATGGCTTCTTTCAACATTGCAAAATAGGGTGCGCGCGGTGACGGAAGCGCTTGAAAACCTGAAGACTAGAACGGCTGCGGAGATCGCCCTATACGAGGTGTGGAACGATATAAGATGGTATCTTAGGAGGAGGGAAACCCCGAATCCAAAAGTGCTCAAGGAGGTTGCTAATATCTGGGTTAGGCTTCTGGCTCCCTTCGCACCATTTTTATGCGAAGAATTGTGGAGCATTCTTGGGAATGAAGGCTTCGTTTCTGTTGCGGAGTGGCCGAGGTACGATGAGTTAAAGGTGGATGTTAGGGCTGAGGAAGTGGAATCTCTCATTAAGGGAATAATTGACGATACATGGAATATTATAAGGGTCACAAAAGCATCTCCGAAAAAAATCTACTATTATGTTGCGGCAGATTGGAAGTGGAAGGCCTATAGAAAGCTCCTAGAATTATCCTCTCTTAAGAAGATCGATATGAGGGAAGCCATGAAGGCGCTCATGGAGGACAGCGAGTTGAAGGGCATAGCTAGAGACCTAGCGCCCTTCGTCGGCCAGATTATTAGCGAGGTTAACACACTGCCAGCGGAGAGGAGATGGAGGCTTCTAGAAGCTGGCCTCATAGATGAACTAAGAGAGCTTAGCGAGGCGAGGAGCTTCCTCGAGAAGGAATTTAACGCCGAGATAATGGTTTGTAAAGAGGACGACCCGCAAAAATATGATCCAAAGGGGAAAGCCCGGCAGGCTAAACCCTATAGACCAGCGATATACATCGAATAATATGGCTTAGCGGGTTACAGTTCTCTATGCTTCTCTCCCCCACCCTTATTCCTCTTGTCATCGGAATGCATTATTATTCGGTCTATCAGAAGCTGGATTGATGATTCGAAGGCAGCGTACATTGTTCTTCCAGCATCATACGCTAACACTAACGAAAATATGAACGCGGCTATAGACAGAGCTACGCTCAGCCATCCGCCAACCCCAGGTATGGATGAGATTAGAGGGGAAGAAACCGATGCTACTATAGCTACAATAAATATGGCTAGCAGCTCCTTCAACGCCCTTATGACGGATGGGCTTTTCTCAGGATTAAAGCCTGGAATATGCCTTAATAAGGTTTCAGAAGCTACGTCTATGATCCTTATAAGATCCAACACGATCCTTAAAGCTATGAAAAATATAACTATAACCGCGATTAACGCTACAGCTGTAGCTAATGTAAACCCCCCGGCTGGTATGACAGTTATTAGGGAAGATAAGCTAATGTTTAGGAACCCGAGGGCTAAAATCATCAAAAAAATCAATCCAATGTTTATTAGAACCCTTATAACCCTCCTCTCAACATCCTCCCTCAACATTACGCTTCTCCCACAGCAGAAACCCTAAAAACTTTAGGAAGTATATATAATGTTCCCCTCTATAAGTTTATAGGTGGGTTTTCCAATAAGTTAGGGGACTATGTCTAGAAGAAACCGAGAGGAATCGGAGAATAGAAACCTAAGACTATTATATAGGAGAACTATTTTATCCTCCTTTGGCTCAGGTCTCATAAGCCCGTTTATACCCATATACGCGGCTCAGCTCGGAGCCACGTCTACAGAGATAGGTTTGGTTCAGGCGATAAACGCTGTTTCACCGAGCATAGCGCAGATACCATGGGGTTTCGTTATCGATAAGGTTAGAAGAAGGGTTTTATTTATCTCTCTTGGAAGCTTATTGTTCTCTCTCCCGCTTCTCTTCCTCATCTTTATAGGTAACCCAACAGAATTCATTTTAACTATCCTGTTAGCTTACATTTTTTCAGCTATGGCTGTTCCAGCATTAAACTCTCTGATAGGCGAGTATTCAAGCGTGTCTAGCAGAGGGAAGACTTTAGCAAAGCTCAATGCTATGGCTTCGCTGGGAAGCATGCCCGCCACAGTTTTATCCGGGTACATAATATATAGGGTTGGCGGATCCATTAATGAAATGTATAGAATACCGCTCATCCTCTGCTTTCTATTTAATGTTTCAGCCGCAATAGTTGTCTTGAAGATTAGGGAGACATCCCTGTCACGAGTCTCTTTTTCAATTAAGGGCTGGGTTAAGGCTCTTAAAACGAACCCGTACTTTAAGAAGCTCTGTCTCCTCTCAGTCTTTCAGGGCTTCACAATGGGTTTAGCTTGGCCTCTCTTCACGTTGACTGTTGTAAAAGTTATTAGAGCCGACATGTTCCAAATATCTCTTCTAAGCGTGGTCAGCGCCTCCACAGCGATGTTTGTCCGCAGATTTACTGGCAGGCTTGCCGATAGGGCTGGAAGGAAGCCGCTCATAGTTTTAGGAAGGATGGGGCTCTTTCTTATTCCGTTAATATATGCTCTTGCAAAATCCGTATATGAGCTCATAGCCGTGAACTTCGTCGTAGGAATATTGACGGCGGCTTCAGACGTAGCCTTATCAGCATACCTGCTAGATATATCGCCTAAAACCATGAGGGGGTCGTATATAAGCCTATATAATGCTGTGGCAGGGTCATTCACTTTTCTAGGCTCAACGATCGGCGGCTACCTTCTAGACTCGCTGCTCAGCTCCGGCTACGGCTTCTACGAATCAATGATGATAATGTATGTCGTCTCTATAGTTGGAAGAATTGTTTCCGGTCTGCTCTACTTAACTATAGAGGAGCCCTATAGGTATCCGGCTAGATTTGAGGAGGAGGTTAAGCGGATGCTTGAGGAGGATCTGGAAGCCGTTGAAAGAATGATCAGCATGTATAGAAGGATTGAGGACGAGGATTTAGAGTGGTTTGAGAAGCTCTCAGATAGCCTGCAGAGAAGATGATGGGTTAACTTCGCTTCAAAGCAGGTTTAGGTTAATTTTCTTAATGCTGCTTCAGCCTCTAATAATTAGATGCGCTGAGTAAAGCCATAGAATAGATGGTATGATGATGCCAAAGGAGTCTAGTGAGAAGTTTAGGAATAAGATTACGGCCAGAGCGATTAGAACCAGTATTGACGCAACTATTCTTATGAGCCCCTCCCTAAGCCTCTCCTCCCTACTGTTCTTCTTACCTTTACTCAATGCTCTCTCGGTTGGGATCCACTCCCCCTCCTTCCCTATAATGATCTCTATTATTGGCATCAGGCAGTTTATGATGTTATCATTCCAGATCAGAGCCACGCCAAAAACAAGCTCTAAATATCTTCTCTTCAGCGTAGCTTTACTCTCCGGCAAAATTATTACTGCGAAAAGGAGCGCTATTACAACCACCAGTAACGATGGTATGAGAGATACTATAAACGCGGCATACGGGAACATTAAAAGCAATAGTAATGAGTCTATAAATCCCGGAGCCGTGAGCCAGAACTGGTCTAACGCTGGTCCTGAAACGAACAGATACATTAGAATTGCTAGAATTATGCAGGCTAATCCAAGCGGATAGACGAGTGGATAAGCCAGCTGAATAAGCGCCTCAAACTTCTCTATGGCGCTTTTTCCCCCATGTCTAATAATAGATTTTGCATGTTTAATCAGGTTCTGTATTGGTCCTTTAATATGCCTCTTAAACCTCTTGACAGCTGAATAGTAGCTTGGCGGGACCTCCTCAAGGCTCTCAGCTCCCTCAAAGAAGACTGCCCTCCAGCCTTTCAGCTGGATCCTGTAGGCGGCATCGATATCCTCCGCTATCGTGTCGCTCATCCATCCTCCAATATCCTCTAAAGCCCTCCTGCGAAAAACCCCGCCATGCCCGAGAAAACTTATCATCATCCCGCATCTCGATAATGTTGATTGGAGAAAGACGGCAAACCAATCGTTAACTAGAGCTAGGGTTCTAGTCAACCATGAGCTCTCAGCATTAATATACCCTGGTTTCACTTGGACGAAACCTAGCTTCTCATCCGCTAAAAACAATGGTATTGTCTTCCTCAAGAGATCGGGCTCAGGAATAGAGTCCGCATCAAGTATAAGGATGTAGTCGCCCTTAGAATGCTTTAGGGCTTCATTTAGAGCCCCGGCTTTATACCCTTTCCTCTCAGATCTATGTATAACCTTTATTCTCGGATAATATCTCCTCTCATATTCTTGAAGTATGCTTATGGTTTCATCGCTTGAATCATCAACCACAATTATCTCGATTTTATCCGCCGGATAGTTCAGCCTTAAGCAGCTTTCAAGCAGCCTACCAACAATAATCCCCTCGTTATATGTGGCGACCTGAACGGTTACATACGGCCACACTTCAATATTTGCTGGAACGTTGACGCCGTCTCTACGGCACATTTTGACCCTTAAGCAGAGCAGTAGAAGGTTATTTAAGCCAAACATGCATAGAAGCGCGAGCACAATGAATAAAGCTGAACATATCGCCATCTGAAGAACATTTAGGTTCATCAATTGCTTTAAACCTCCATTAGCCCCCAAGGTCCCCAAATTCCAGCGGCTTGATAAAACCTTTACTCGTTATGCTGGCCAGTATTCCCCTACCCTCGAACCCGCAGAGCCTACATTTGAGGATTTGGACAACTCTCAGTTTCTCGACTCCCCTGACACAGCTAATATTTGCCCCCATATTGGATGAGGTGATTTGCACTGGGGTCACAAGTATGATGCAGTCCATCAACCGTAATGATCGTTCAACCGCCGAGTTATGCGTAAATTCACCGCGATTTAAACCACTATGTATCACGAAAAACCCGGTGACACCGTAGGCTCTGTTGACGTCTATTAAATCCGCTAATTCCACGCCATGCTCCCCGTAACTATGAGTATTTTGCAGCTTAATCTGGTTCACGGAATCCAATAAGGCTAAATCCACACCGCCATCCCTAATAACCCTTTCATACTCGTCGAGAAATTCTCCGCCAAGGTGTGGCGGGTTGAGTACGTGAAGGTTCCTGCTTAAGCGCTCCCAATCTAATTTAAGGGCTTCCGACCTAACCCTCATGCGGGATTGGAGATCAAATACCTTACTCGACTCCCAAACATCGTCGAGAACAATAAGGAGGGTTTTTCGTTCAGAAGAAGATCTAAGGGCGATTTCGTTAGCAAGTAGGCTCTTCCCTGCACCTAAGGGTCCTATTAAGGCGAACTGCCCTGAAGCCGGGACCCCGCCTAGAGGTTTGCCGTCTAGGTCGAAGAATAAGCTGTCTAGGAATGTTCCCGTTTTAAGACCTGTAAGGGTTTTTTGGCAGCGTGGCTCGACGGCTTCAGTTCCCCTTGCCCTTTCGGTCTCTTTAGTCGCCATCATGCCTGCGAGCGTTTGCTGCTCCATCATCGCCTCCTTAATTGTTTTCGCCAGCTTCTCCAAACCCCTATCAGATTCCCCTCTATCTCTCTCTCCGAATATTCCGGCCTGAGCCTGAACCTTCTCTGTTAAGACCCATGCGCTTCCTCTTCTCTCAGCAATATTCTTAGACTTCAGTGAGTAGAGTATTTCGTATGCAGAATTCGGACCATACTTTGGTATGTTCAAAGCCGATGAGATCTCCTCTAGGGTAGCTTTGCCGCGCTCCCTAAGAAGCCTGATAACCTCTTCCTCGCCAACCATTCCCATTAATGCACCATCACAATATTATGCGGAAATACTTCCTTTATCTTTTATCCCTCACTCTATCAAAAATTTCTGAAGATTCTTCTGCCGAGCCTCCTTCTCCATAAGTATTGCCCTCGCAGTCTTCCACGTTTTCCTCACAAAGTCTGGGTATGAGCCATATCTCTCAACCCAATCTTTAAGGAACTTGATTGTCCTTGGGTCAGCCACATAGCCAGAACCTAGGTCACCATACTTATTTTTAAGGTTCTCTATTTCTCTATCCCGCTCAACCTTAGCCACTATTGAGGCTGCTGAGACAACCGGATACTTTTCGTCCGCCTTATGCTCCGATACAATTTCGACATTAAACGGTATTTCCTCAAGGATATGCTGCTTAAATCTCTCGGGTATAACGTCCGAAGCGTCCACGTAGGCTATGTCCGGTTTAAGATCCCTTATTATGGACGCCATAACGCGGGCCTCAAGCCTATTCAACCGGTTAAGTCTCCTACCAGATCTGACGACATCATCTATTTCTGAGGGCGGAACTTTAACAACCCTATATCCCTTAACAACCTTAAGTATCTCATGGGCCAGATACTCTCTTTTCTTAGGGGACAGGGTCTTAGAATCCCTAACTCCGAGGCTGATGAGTTTTTCTAAACCGCTTTCGTCAACCAACACCCCAGCTATCACGAGAGGACCTATTACCGGCCCCCTCCCAGCGTCGTCAACCCCGCATATCAGCATGTTAGCTCACCGCCCAATTCTCCTTAAAATATCTTCAGCTATCGCCTTGGGGAGCTCATCCCTATTACTATATGTGACGGTGATCAATTCCACGTCGCTTCTCCCCCTTATCATATTGGTGAATGATGTTTTAACCCTATAATGTATTGTTCCCAGAAGAATTTTGCCGCTCTCTAGAGCCGATAAAACAGCCTTCTTAAATGCTTCGGAGTAAAGTTCCATCGGACCAACCTCGTCAACAACTATTAAGTCGGCTAGCTTACACGCTCTAGATATGGCCCCTACACCCACCCTCTCTAAATCTTCTAGACAAACCCTATATTTACCTATTTGAGGACCGCTCTTCTGGTTTACATGCGCCAATATTCCCTCAACGTTGCTCTCTAAATCCACTACTTTAAAGCCGACTCTTACACCTCCCTCAAGGATCTCCCTGCTCACCATGCCGCCAACCCTAATACCTCTACGCTTCAAATCCTCAACTACCTTCAGCACAATCGTCGTTTTACCTATCCTCGGCGGACCCGTAAGAAATATATGTCTTTTACCCATTTTGAGCCATCCAGCTTAAAAGACGAGAGGCTTTCACATATAGATTGAGCTAAAATTGCTCTAACACGTCTTCTTTACCCATTATTTTACCGCAGTAATGGCATCTAAGCCTAAGTGGCTCCTCACTTTCAACGTAGAAGATCGGCTTAACGGGCTCGTTCTCAACATTGGATATGCATGCGGGATTCGTGCATTTTATGATTCCAAGTATCACGGATGGGAGTTTAACCCTCTGCTTCTCAACAACCTTATAATTTCTTATTATGTTTATTGTTGCGTGCGGGGCTATAAGCGCTATCTTATCAACTTCCTCGGGGTTCAGTTCACGCCCCTCAATCTTCACAATATCCTTAACACCGAGCTTCTGGCTTGGAACATTCATAGCTATGGTTACAACACCGTTACCCCGCCCATTAATCCCTAAAATTTTTATTACGTTAAGGGCGTGACCCTTAGTTATATGATCGATAACAGTACCATCCTTAATCTTAGAAACCCTAAGAGTCTTCCTAGACATTCCTCACACCAACCAAAAAATATTTTCTAACGATAAATAAAAGGCTATTGAAGTTTTCACGATTAAATTCAAGCTTCGGCGGGCGCCTAAAAATCTACTCAATCGTAGACGCTTGATTAAGCTTTTAGTCTCCTCCAAAGCTCAAACAGCTCATCGCTCACATATACATCGTTTAGGAAAGTGGTTGAAGAGCCTCTGACCACTTCAACTAAGTGACCCATATAATCCTTAACTTTACCAATAACTGTAGACTTAACTCCAACCCTATGTAAAGCGCTGATAGCCTCATCTAATTTACCTTGCGGTACGCTTGCTATGAGAGACCCTGAGCTTATTAGCCTTAATGCATCTACCCTAAACGCCTCGGTTACAATCCTAGTCTCTTCAGCTATGGGCACTTTATCAGCCCAAAGCTCGACAGTTTTACGTGATGCGTAAGCTAGCTCCGCCACGCCCCCAACTAAACCGCCCTCAGTGGGATCGTGCATAGCGGTGGCTAAACCTCCCTCAGCCAAAGCAAGCGCCTCCTTCATAACACTGATATCCATCAGGAATTTTGAGCCCCTTTTAATTGTGCTCTCATCGACACCTCTCTCTATTAGGATGCTGGCGAAGTCGGTGCAGAGTATCGCCGTACCTTCAATAGCCGCCGTCTTAGTCATAATTAAGTAGTCTCCTGCCCTCGCGCCTGAAGTCGTTACAACTCTGCTTTTCTCAGCGATCCCCATAGCGGTTGTGCCAGCTATAGGTCTATCTATGCCGGATGTTGTTTCAGTGTGCCCGCCCACAACCATTATTCCCAGATCCTTCGCAGCCTTATCGACTTGAGCCATTATCTCCTCCAAAAAGTTCTCGGAGGATCCCTCTGGCAGAAAGAGGGATATTAGAAACCATTTTGGCTTCGCGCCTCTAACCGCTATATCGTTGGCAACTATGTGGACTGAGAGCCATCCTAAAATCTCGCTCGCGCCGGTGATAGCATCATTATGCACTATAAGCACCCTTCCATCGTTAAGATCAATTATTGCAGCGTCTTCTCCGATCGCTGGACCGACAAGGACGCTTGGGTCTGGAGCGCCGAGATTCGCGTAAACTATTTTCTCCATAAGTTTGGGTGGAATTTTACCAACCATAACCGCACCTTACCAATTACTATCTATTGCGCAAAGATAAAGAGATAAAGGTTTCCGAGTTGTTGAAAACCACCTTCACCCAAAAGCATATAATCTTGGGGAGCAATAAAATATGGAGAGACAGAGATGAGAGTAAGTGTATGGAAGAACCTGTTAAAGTTCAAGTTTCTGGGATCGCGCAAGTTGAAACACCCTACGGTTTAACACCAGTTCTCTTCCTTGAAGACGAGAGGGAAAGGGTCTTAGCGATAGCTATAGGTGGAGCAGAAGCTTCATCAATAGCCGCAGCGATAAGAGGCTTTCAGCCGCCAGCACCAAACACCCACGACTTCATGATGAAAGTGCTTAGTGAAGTAAACGTGAAAGTCAAGAGAGGAGAAATATACGATCTAGAATCAAACAGGTTCCTGGCGCGGCTCGTCATCGAATCCAGCGGCAATGAGATTGAGGTAGACGGTAGACCAAGCGACATCATAGCGCTTACGGTAAGGGCTGGCGCAGACATATATGTTGCGGAAGAGGTCATGAGGGAAGCATCCATAGAAAAATCGGTTCTATTAAGGGAAGCTGAGAAATCTGAGCGCGAAGACACTGAGGAGGAAAGCGGAGAAGATATTGAGTAAGGGGCTCCTATAAAGCATTAACTCCAAGATAACTGCTCGAATCTTAAGGATAAAAGTTTTCCACAAAAATGATATTGGAAAATATATACTGTATTAACATAAATATATGATATTTCGACTAAGTATATATTAATGCTTTCCCTTCTTACACAAAAAGGTGTCCGAGATGAAGGTGCTTGAAATAAGCCCTCTAGAAAATAAAGTGCTAAGAGTGATTGTAGTTGAGAAGGAGTATAGTGAACCGTTCTGGATCGCCGAGCCCATACAGGATTTTTCTAAGAATTCGATCCCAGCAGTTTTCAGACCTTCCATAGCGTTCTGCAGTTTCCTTGAGAGACTTATTGATGAAGTTAACCCCGACTTCGCTACTGAAGAACTGGGGAATCGTTCGCTGAAAGAGTTTATGGAGAACAATCCGCTGGTTCAGGTCTTTAGGAGAAAGGAGGTGCCCTTCTTTGCGGTTGATATCGATGAATATGCTAGGGAGAGCTTAGCGTCCTTAATAGATGAGAAGAAGCGTCTGAGGGATGAGGTGATTAAGGCTCTTGAAGATATTTCTGGGAAAGAGAAAAGGGAACATGGCATTGAGGAAGAATATTTGACCGCTTTCCTCCAATGTCTGCAGCAGGAGATCGAAGAAGCTGAGCGTGAAATTAAATTCTCTGTTAGGGAAAGATGGATAGCTATGGGGATTTTAGAGAATGCCAGGAAAATCGAGAAGATGGATGTCACATGTATACATTTGTCTAGTCCAGAGCACGTTGATGGCGTTAAAAAGATTCTGGAGTCCGTCGGCGTCTTAGTGGAAACCATTAAGCCGGTGAAAAAAGTCGTCTTCGCTGAGGGTGCATCTTCAAGTAGGCTGAAGGATTTATTGGAGTCCACGCAGATTCAAGTAAAACCCGTCATCAGAAAGTCGTCTGAAGAAGTTCCGTATATATTATTCTTCCTAGACACGGATGAGAAAGCTAGCCCCTTCGACATATGTATGGCTTACGACGCTGGCTTTAATGTTGTAGTCCCATACGAAAACGTTTCACCCAGCGAAGCAAAGAAGATAGTTCAAGATGCGCTCTTCTCAAGGGATCTGAGAGGGATCAAACGGACATGCTTCTTTATCGGTGGGAGAGACATGGAGAAAGCGGAGGAGGTTTTAAGGGTTGTTCAAGAATCAATGTTTCCACCATTTAAAACCAGCATTATAATTGATCCCGCAGGAGCATATACTACGGCTGCAGCTATGGTGGCGAAAGTTGAGGACGCGTTAATCCGCTCAAATCTCGGAAACCTAAGAGATAAGAGGTGTGCGGTTTTCGGAACAGGTCCTGTTGGCAGGACAGCCGCAATCTTATTGTCTAGGCTGGGATGCGATGTCACCATAGTTAGCCCAAATCCACAGCGTAAGGATGGAGAAGAGTATGTTGCAAACCTATCCAGCCTACTCCGCACAAAATATGGCGCTGAGGTTAAGGGCGTATTTGCGCCAACGAGAGAGAAGAAGATTGAAGTTATGGAGAAGGCTGACGTCATCTTTTGCGCTGCGGGAGCCGGAATCCAAGTCATAGATAAAGAGGCGTTAAACGCTATGAAGCTGAGCAAGGTGATAGTGGACATTAACGCTGTGCCACCATTCGGCGTTGAAGGAATAAAGCTCGATGATGATATGAGGGAGATTCTGCCCGGCATATTTGCTATAGGCGCTCTAACGGTTGGTAGGCTTAAGTATAAAGTGGAGCAAGAGATTCTGCTGGAGGCTCGGAGAAGCGAGAAGGCATCTATCTTCGACTACAATTATGCTTTTCAGCTGGCAAGAAGAATCATTAAGGGTGAAACGCTAGCCAAAAAGCTCACGGTGACAGTAAGTCCTCGCCTTAGAGAGAGGACATGAAAAACTACTGCGGTTTGTAGGATCGGTTAATAGCTATTTCCGCGATATCAGCAGAATACTCCGCTATCCGCAGTATGCTGTCACGTAACGCGCAGCAGGCACATACAGCTTCGGCGCTCCTCTCTTCCGTGAAAGATAATATGGCAATTTCTTCATTCAGCTTCTCTATAATAGTATTGCTCTCAATTATATCATTCAACTCTCTCACCTCATTAGATAATAGAGCGTTTACCGCTCTATCGAAGAGAGAGACCGCCTCATAACCAACATTGCATATTTTCTCTCTAAGAACATCGGAAATGCTCTTCTTTCTACCTTTAAGCATTATAACATGTTTCGCCACATTAGCGGCTTGATCCGCAATCTGCTCTATTCTGTGGATTAAAGTTTGATAGTCGAGACAGTCGATTACGTCAAGCCCTAAATCGTTTGCCAGCGCAGGGTCCATGGCTGCCTTACGAATCAGCCTTAAGAGGAAAAATGAGAATCGATCTACTTCATCGTCAAGGCTGTAGACCGATCTAGCCAGATCAGAGTTCTGCTCCTTGAGGGATGTGAAGGCATCACGGCACATCGAGCTGGAAACCCTATGCATCCTCGATATCCCCATCTCTACAGAGCCTTTTGATTCATCTAGGAACGTAGCCATACTAACCTCTTTAGCATCCGCATCCATGATGCGCATGTAAAGTGCCTGCGCAGTTCTTTGAATGATCTTCTGTTGAGTGGCGGTGAAGAAGTTTTTTGAGATAAGTTTAATGTTTGAGTAGCCGTTGAGGTAACAGGCGATTATTTTTCGAGATATAAACGAGTGCTTTTCATCTGGCTCTACATAGAGCGTTATGCTCTTCTCCTCATTTTCCTTCCTTAAACCCGGATAAATCACTAGTGAGCGATCTCGACCAACAGCTACCGAGACAACATCTCCGGCCTTCAATCCAGATGATTGAATCCAGTATTTTGGAAGAGAGATAACAAGCGAAGATCTTCCAAGAGATATTATTCTTCTCTGCTCCATGTTTTATCGCAAATAATTATAATGTTTTAAGTGAAATATATACTTATATATGTATGGATATGGAGTATGGAGCAATCTAGGTTCTGCTCACCAGCAGCCTACCTACAAAAATTAACTCTGCTAAAAATCGCTGAAAAAGGAAATCTAAATAGGTTTATAGATTTTTATGTATTTTCCGCCTGAGACATAGGTAATTACGCCCTGTCGACACAATTCCTCCAGAAAATCCTTCGCGACGCTCAGACGTAGGTTGAAACGCGAAGCTATAACGTATGGTGTTAGAACCTTCATTCTTTGAATCTCCTTTATGATTTTATCATCTTTTAGGTTTGGTGGAATCACGCTGGCAACCTTCTTCTCTACACGCGCAGTCTCCTTAGTCTTAGTCTCCTTTTTACCCTCCTTCTTCTGCGCTTCCCTCATTAAAGCTTTTTCGGCCTGTGAAAGCGTTAACTTCTTTTTTCCACCCATTTTAAGCCCCCACTTAATCAGATTTACATGTGGTTTAAGAGAAGAGAAGGAAAGTCTCCAATTTATAATTTTCCCCAATTCGTGGAAGTTAAGCGACAGCGCTTAGCTCAGCCCTATGCTTCACTCTCCATTCCTCGACAGGGATGCCGAGCGACTTCTCAATGAGCGGCCTGTGTATGGAATTCATAGTGCAGAAAGGTATTATCCGCCCATCCGGAATAGCATAGTGTATAACGCAGCGCTGAACCCTTTCAAGGTCGAAGTTATATGGATCCATGAAGTGCATGGCGGATATCATGAGCACCTTTCTCTGGAGGTCTCCTAGAGCCTTATAGCTCCCGGTCTTTAAAACAGGCCACACGTATTTTTTAAGCATGCTAAACTTTAAATAGCGTAACGATCCGATTAAATGCATCTTGGCTCTGACATTATGCCCTCTTGAAGACTCCTCATAAACCTTCCTAATTGACTCAATAAATTTGTCGACGTCAGCGTATCTCGTTATGGGCTTTATTTCCCCATCCTCAACGAAAACGTATGTCGCCATTCCGCAGTGTGGGTGGGCGGTAAACTCAACGTAGCGCTTATTTTTTATTGCTCCAACAGCCTTAGATATGGGGACAACTGTCGGTACTGGGTAGAAGTCGGAAACCTTTATTTGCCCGTTAGTCTGCTCCTCGACGAGCTTCATCCAGTCTGGTATTGTTATACGCATGCTCATGCGCTCCTCGACGGGTATTCTGCCGCATAGAGACACGGGTTGAAAGTTCACGCATCTAACTATGTCAAAGTTCTTTACAGCGAATCTAATTATGTCGCCAACTTCATGATCGTTAACTCCTCTAATGAGCGTGCATACCAGAACGACGCTGTCAATGCCAGCCTTCCTACAGTTCTCTATAACCTTCTTCTTGACCTCAACTAGATCAACACCTCTAGTGAACTTGTAGACTTCGGGCGAAACCCCGTCAAACTGGAGATAAATTGTGCTGACACCGGACTCCTCTAGGGTTCTGCAGAAATCTAGATCTGAAGCCATCCTAAGCCCATTAGTGTTAACTTCAACGTGCTTAAACCCTAAATCCTTAGCCATCTTAATTATTTCGGGCAGATCCTCCCTAATGGTTGGCTCACCGCCCGAGAGCTGTAGGGCTTCCACCGGAACCGGCTTATTGCTCTGTAGATTTATGAGCATCCCTTTTATCTCATTTATAGTTGGTTCATAAACATATCCCGCTGTTCCAGCGGTCGCAAAGCAAACTGGGCAGCGCAGGTTGCATCTATTTGTTACATCAATTATTGCGAGCACTGTGTGAGATTTATGCTGCGGGCATATTCCACAGTCATATGGGCAACCGTTCTTAGTCGCCGTTCTTGGGTTTTCAAGACCATCGCCGATAAAATCGAACTTCTCCGCCCGCTTATAGATTTCATAGTCAGACCAGTAAACGTCTCGAAAAGAGCCGTGTTCAGGGCACTCCTTCACAATATAGACAATGTTATTTTCCTCGAATATAACGGCGTCTAAAACCTTAAGACACTCGGGACAGATGCTTTTTGTCCGCTTTAATTCCCTCATACACTACCACTATCCGGACGCATAAATAGAGATTTAATGTTAGGCATATAAGAAATTTTTCGGAACCCTTTACGCACTTATTCGCCGACGCTCTCTATTGCTCTCCTTATACTGTCGGCTCCAGAATAAAATATTTTCCTCTCATACTCGTCTAGATCCCACTCAACTATTTTCTCGACGCCCCCTCTACCCAATATGACCGGTACACCTATACTTACGCCTGTTAAACCGTATTCGCCATTTAAAATTGCTGAGCAAATGTAAGTTTTCCTTTCATCCCTTAAAATAGCCTCAATAATGTTTACCGTATTATTTGCTGGCGCGTAAACGGTTGCGCCCTTCTTCAAGATAACCATCAGAGCTGACTGCATGAGCTCCTCCCTAATCCCAGACTTTTCATATTCTGCGAGCTCTACCCTCCTATTTTTAATCATCACTTTACTGAAAACCGGTACCTGTTCCTCTCCATGCTCACCTATCACGTAGGCTTCAACATCCAAAACCGGCACATTATATCTTCTGCTAAGAATATACCTAAATCTGGCGGAATCTAACATACCGGCGCTACCTATAACTCTCTCCTTTGGAAATCCAGTATACTTCCATAATAGGTAATTCATTACATCAACCGGGTTGGTTAAAGTTATGACGATGGGCTTCCCTCTTACCTTACCAATGTTTTTAGCTATATCGCTTATTATTTTCTTATTTGCTTCGAGAAGCTCAACCCTACTCTTCATTTCCGGGGTTCTGGGCTTACCTGCAGATACAACAATAATCTGTGAATCATCTGCGTCGCTGTAGTCCCCGGCGTAAACCTTAGTATTATTCCTGAAGGCGATAGCTTGCCCTATGTCGGCGGCATTCCCTTCAGCTAGATCCCTGATAACATCTATGAGAACGATCTCGTCAACTAAACCCCTATTCGCCAACTCATACGCTATACATGAGCCTAAGTTGCCGACGCCAATAATGCTTACCTTACCCGCACCGCGCATAAATTAATTTAAGCAGCAATAGACTTAAATATCTTCAACTAAAAATAAATCGTAACGTTATTAACTTCTAAAGTAGGGTTTGGTGGTGATCATCGATGAAGAAAATTAGGATTATAAGTGATAGAATTGGCGTTGTTGAAGCAGAGCTCCTAGAGGATAAAAATCCTAAGACAGTTGCAGCCATATGGGAGAAGCTCCCCTTTGAAGCTAGGGCCAATAGGTGGGGCGATGAAGTATACTTTACGATACCGGTGGAGATGAGCGAAGAAAACGCTCAAGAGATAGTTGAGGTCGGGGACATAGGCTACTGGCCTCCGGGAAGAGGGTTCTGCATATTTTTTGGGCCGACACCTATAAGCCGCGGGGACGAGATAAGACCCGCAGATCCGGTAAACGTTTTCGGAAGAATAATTGGTGATCCGAAAATATTTAGAAAGGTCAGGACCGGGGATAGAATCAGGGTTGAAAGAGCCTAAAATTTATTTTTCTTTTTTAAGCCTACGTTTACCCCTTGAAAATAAAATTAAAATAATTTGTGTTTTGTGGATGGATTTTATGGAGCTCTGCCTTCTTCTAAATCTCCTATTTTGACATGGTTATTGTGACTGTTTCCAGAGGCTTTATCTCCATCAGCTCCACAGTTACTGAGATAGGTTTGAACTCACCACTCGGCCCAACATCGTATTCTATTGTTAGTCTCGTTGGTTTGTCGCTGGCGTTATGCTTATTGATCTCCTCAATTATTCTCCTGGCTAGATCTGTCCAAGCCCTTTTATTCTCATCCTTAACTTCGGCGGAAGCCTTCGTGTAGAACGTCGAATAAAACCATCTCTTAGCCTTAAACAGAGCTCCTCTACTCGTGGGCGTTATCCTGAACCTTTGAACAGGCATCTTAACCTCCTCTCCTCTAAATTAAGACAATATAGAATGCGGGAAACATATATAAACGGTTTGGAAAAACAATGGTAATCTGCTGGTGAAAATTATCTCAGAGAAGGCATCTCAATGAACATGTTCATTTAAATCGTATTATTTCCGCCTCCATATAATTTATGTGAGCCGCCGTCACCTCAACGTCTACGAGTTTCCCGAGCAGATTATCTTTGCTCCTGACGACTATTGGTTTATAAGCATAGTTTCTCCCAATCCATGAATCTCCCGACTTAAGCATCTCACATTTGTTTGAACTTATCTAAAAACTAGCATCACTATGCAAGCTATTCGTATGAAGCCCGGGAATGTAGATGCTTAACTTTCCTATCCTATGTTCACTCTTTTTAACGAAGCCGGCCATAAGGAGAAAATTTCAGCGATACTCCTCATGCACTTATATATTTTTTCGTCGAGGGACCCCGGTTTTAGCCCTAAGTTAAAGCGGTCGACTTACATCCACAGCTGACTTCACGAAACTCTGTAACGGAAATCTTATAGAGGAAATGCGTTTCAAAATTAGTTTGGCGTCAACCGTATTTGTGCGGGCGATTACGTATGAAGCCTAAAGATCGCATGTTAACGGCATTAAACTGTGAAGAACCTGATATGGTTCCGGTAGCCCCTCATTGGTGGGGAGTATATAAGTTTGAGTTTTATGGTAGGGATCCCCGCTGGGCTTGGTATGCGCTTGAAGGCTGCCAGCTGGCGCAAATTGACATGTATTTTTATGAAAACTTTAAGCCTGACTGGTTTCATTTAGATGAGGGTGTTCCAAGGAGTGGGCGGGATTATAAAATTGAGGAAATAGGTGGCGAATTATTCTTAACACATAAGTTTACTGGTGAACGCTATAGGATTAGAGCTGACCAATCGCTGGAACCCGTTGAAAGAAAATCACCTTCAAGAAAAGGGATTATTCTGGAAACAAAGGATGACGCGGACATTTTAATAGAAAGGTCTTTCATGAAATGTGAGGACTTAATTAAAGAAGGATATACTGAGCATGTGGAGGAGATTGTTAGAAAGTATGGTGATGAAGTGTTTATAGCGGTTAACGTTGGCGGTCCCAGCGGAGTAATATATGCGCTTGGCTTCGCTCAAGGGCTTATAATGTTATATAGGAAGCCCAATCTCATGAAATATTTGATTCAAAAAGCCTACGAAGCTCACTTAGAAATCGCTAAAGCGTATGCTGCTGCGGGGTGCCACGCGTGGATCATCTCCGAAGACAGAATAGGTGCCGACATAATTTCTCCAAACTTCTACAGGGAATTTTTCTTTGAGCCTGAGAAAAGATACTTTAATGAGGTACGTAAGTTGGGGATGATCCCAATACTGTACTTCTGTGGAAACGTTATGCCCTTACTCAACTACATACGAGATTTAGGGGTGGATGGTTTAATGGTGGAAGAAAGCCGAAAGAATTTCTCAACAGATATTTTAAAAGTTAAAGAGGTTTTAGATGGTAAAGTATGCGTTTTCGGAAACCTAGACACAGTTAATGTCCTTTGGAAAGGAGATGAGGGCTCCATCAATAGAGAAGTGAGAAGGCAGCTTCAAGCGGCTGCTGGTGGAGGGTTCATAATCTCTAATGGAAGTCCAATAGCTCCGGGCACGCCAGCAAAAAACTTAAAAGCGTTCATAAAGAGTGCAAGAAAATATGGAAGATATCCTCTTAGAGCATAAAATATTAATGCACTTAACTGGACCACCATTACCTTTAGCTGCGCCCACGCATAAGCTAAATAAAAAATGAAAATGAAAGATTTTTGAAGAGTAACGTTTTTAACTAAATAAGCATTATGATAATGCTAGTAATAATTGGGGTCGTCGGCTAGCTTGGTCTAGGCTACGAGGCTTGGGCCCTCGTGACCCAGGTTCAAATCCTGGCGACCCCACCAGCCCACAAGTCCAAATCCCTTCCATGCTCTTTCCTTAAATCTAACGAAAATATTTTAGGGCTGGCTGTGGAGCATCAGTTAATGTTGTTTTCAACTCTTTTAGCTATGCTCTAAACCTATGCTTGACTCGATCTGCATCGCTCGTATTTTTTACTTATCGAACAACAATTTTTTCATCACGTATAAGTAAAATTATCAGCGTCGAAAGAGTAATATTTGTTTTTGAGTGCCACGGGCAGCCCCATTATTCTCCGATATTTCGACCACTCAAAAGGCGCGTTCTTCATCAAAAATATATTTAATTAGCTTTATCTTTGAGGTATGAATGAAACTCTTTCTAATCTTCTCCGAACAATTTCTGGATTTCAAAAGTTATATAGGGGTCAAGCAGCAGTTGTTATAACCTTAATTTATCATTCTCCC